>JBHEMG010000078.1:0-20472 GCA_046262715.1 Gemmatimonadales bacterium | reverse complement strand
ACCGAAGGGGACTTCGAGGAGCGCTGGCAGCGCGACGTCGGATCGCACTACGGCTGGTTGTCCTGGCTCGGCGCGATGGGCTTTTTTTGGCTCGCGATCGGCGGGCTGCTGATCGCCCTGGTGTTGCTGCGGCGCAAACGGGATCGCGCCAAGCGCGTGGCGCTGGAAGCGGATGGAAGCCAACTGCTTGACGAGCTTGAGATTGACGAATAGACTCCCTGCCCAATGCCGGACCAAACACTCCCTCGTTCGCGACTCCGCTTCGGCCCGAGAAATTGGTTTGTTCTCGGCGGCGCTGTGCTGTCGCTCGCGCTGGGATACTGGCTGCTGTCGAAGGGTTCTACCACGCTCGCGCCGGTGCTCCTCGTCCTGGGCTACTGCGTGTTGTTTCCAGTAGGCCTGGCGCTGTAGCACCTCCGCTCCCCCAAATGGCTCGGGCGAATAGCTCAGTTGGTTCAGAGCGCCTGCCTTACACGCAGGATGTCGGGGGTTCGAATCCCTCTTCGCCCATTGGTGTAGCAGCCTGTAACGGAGGAACGCACAGGTGAGAGCGCTTCAACTCGCAGTAACTCTGTCGCTTGGTATCGCGACGACGGCAGCCGCGCAGCTGGCCGCGCCGCAACAACCGAGTCAGAGACTTCTCGTGTTGCCCTTTCAGGCGTCGTCCGCCGACTCGGCGGGCAGCATCGCGTTGGCAGACGCCATCCGCGATCGCGTCACGGCGTTGACCAAGAGCAAGATTTTGGTCGTGCCCAAAGCGAAGCTGTGTGAGGCACTCAAGGCGTCAGGCTTTCCGTGCGACGGATTGCTCGACGATCAGCAGGCTCGCCAGCTCGCGCGCTTTCTGCAAGTGCACGCCTATGTCACCGGCACGTACGCCAAGAACGGCACGGCACTGAACGCCGACGTCCACTTGATCGATATCTCCAGCTCCGGCATGACGGGCAGCTTTGCGGCTTCGAATGGCAATCCCGGCACCGCCGCGGCGCTGGCCGATTCCATCGCGCAGCACGTTGCGAAGATCGTGCGTATCAGCGAGCCGATTCGCAACTGCAACGAGGAGCGGAAGAAGAGCCAGTTCGCGCGCGCGCGCGCGGAGGCGCAGAAGGCGCTCGCGGTAGATCCCAATTCGACCGGTGCGCATCTCTGCCTTGCCACGATATTCGAGACCCAACGCCTGCCTGACAGTGTGCTCGCCGCCTCGTACCGAGCGCTGGCAGGTGACAGTCTCAACGGCGCCGCCTGGGAAAACATTTTCCGAATCTATCAGCAGCGCGGCGATACGACGAAGATGGTCGATGCGCTGATCCAACAGCTGCGCGGCGAACCACGCAACACGCAGAAGCGACTCGGCATTGCGCAGCTGCTGCGGCAGATGAAGAACTTCGACCGGTCCCTTGCGGTGCTGGATGAAGGCCTCAAGACCACGCCCGGGGATCCGCAGCTGATCGATCTCAAACTCACGATCTGCAATGAGTCGGGCAACTTCGCGTGCTCGGCGCGCGCCTTTTACGAAAAGGCGCGTCACGATACGACCCTGCTGGCGGATACCACGTTCATTAAGCCGGCGATCGGGGCGTCGCAGCAGGCGTCCGACACGATGGCGCTGGACTATTTCACCCAGGCCGCCGTCCAGCACTATCCCGCGAACGCGAGCTTCCAGCGCGCCCGTGCGGCCGCATACGAGCTGCGCGGTCAGCCCGATTCGGCGATCATGCTGCTGAACAGCGCGCTCAAGCTCGAGCCGAACGACGTCAGCACGAGTCTCCAGATCGGGAAGAACATGATCGATCGGGCGGTGTGGGACACCGCCGCCGCCAACCCCGCCAAGAGCGACAGCGCGGGCTTGAACCGCATGCGCGCTGCGTTCAGCCAGAAAGTCGATTCCGCCCGCCGGTACGTGCGGCCGGGGTTGGCGTCCGCCGACTCCACGCAGCGCCTCGCATCGTCGGTCATCATGTTGACCGGCGGCTCGAAGCTGGCGCAAGCGGGTGCGTACGATGCCGCCTACGTCTGGCTGGACACGTTGCTCCAGGTTGTCGCGCCGAAGAATGCCGCAGACACGCTTGGGCCCAAACAACAGGTCCGCGTCAACGCGAGCTTCTGGTATGGATTGTCGTCGGTGCTGACGCTGGCCAAGCCGTACAAAGAGATGACCGAGGTGAAGGGCTCGAACGCCGTGAAGTGCGGCGCCGCGCGCGGCGTGTTCGACCGGCTGACGCGGACGAAAGCGGCGTTGCAGCTCGGCCGCCGGGTGCATCCGCCCACCGCGGATCAAATGCTCGGCTTCGTGGCGCAATACGAGCGTGCCAAGCCACAGGTGCAGCGGGCGTGGAAATGCTCGCCCTCGTTGAATTGACCTAACGCCCGGTCTATATTCCGGCGCTCCGCACTCGGGGCTTGGGGTTGTAGCTCAGCTGGTTAGAGCGCCGGTCTGTCACACCGGAGGTCGCGGGTTCGAGCCCCGTCAGCCCCGCTGGTCAAATGCTTCCCCCACCCCCGCCCACTCCGGCGGGGGTTTTCTTATTATGGAGCGTGCTTACGGCTGCCTCCGACACCCCCGCGATCCCATATCACGTTCCCGTCCTGGCCGCGGCCGTGCGCGCATGGGCGGCAGGCGCGGCCCGTGCCGTGGACGGGACGCTCGGCGGCGGCGGGCATGCCGCGATTTTGCGTGAGGCCGGCGCGCGCGTGCTCGGCATCGATCGCGACCCCGACGCCATCGCCGCCGCCCGCGGCCGCCTTGGGGCGGACGGCGTCGAATATCTCGAGGCCTCGTTTGCGAGTCCTCCGGCGCTCGCGGCGATCCGCGACTTTTCTCCCGATCGCATTCTGCTCGACCTCGGCGTGAGCTCGCATCAGATCGACACGCTCGCGCGCGGCTTCACGTTTCGCCCGGGTGCGCCGCTCGATATGCGCATGGGGGGAAAGGGGAAGGCGGTTGGGGAACGGAGCGTCGCAGCACGCGATGTCCTGAACACCTGGCCGATCGAGCGACTCGCGACCGTCTTCACCGAATACGCGGATGAGCGCCGCGGCCGGACGTTGGCCAAGGAAATCGCGCGGCGCCGGCTCAATGAGCCGTTTGTGATCAGCGATGACTTCGTCAACGCGATCCGCGCCGTGCTCGGGCCGCGCTCCGGCCCGCCCGATTTCGCGCGCCTATTTCAGGCGCTGCGCATTGCGGTCAATACGGAGCTCGAGGCGCTCGAGGCCGCGCTCCCCCCGTTGCGCGACGCGCTGCAGCCGGGCGGGCGTCTGGGCGTCATCACGTATCATTCCGGTGAGGATCGCATCGTCAAACACGCGTTCCGCGAATGGGCCCGCGACTGCATTTGCCCGCCCAAGCAACCGATCTGCAATTGTCGCGGCCACGCGCTCGGGCGCGTCCTGACCAAGAAGCCGATCGTGCCGCCACCCGAGGAGATTGCTGTGAATGCGCGCGCTCGGTCAGCGCAATTTCGCATCTTCGAGGCCGCCATTGGGAGTTAAAGGCCGGCACTGGATCGCCTTCTGGCTCGTGGCGCTGCTGACGGCGCTCTGGGCCGTGATCGCGCGGCAGACGGCGGCGCTGAACGCCGCGCGCGCGCTGTCCGGCCTGCGCGAGGAGCGCGCCGAGCTGGAAGGGAGGCGATCCGAGCTGGAACGGCGCGTGCGGACTGCCCAGAGCCGTGCGGTGCTGTTGCCACGCGCGCAGAAGCAGGGGCTGCGTTTGCCTGCCGACACCGAGATCATCCTCATTCCCGTGCCGGAATCGACGCACTAAATGGCCAAGCCTCTCGTGCGGCTCCGCGTCGTAGAGATCGGCCTGGCGGCGGCGCTGGTGGGCCTCGTGGTGCGGGCCGGCCAGGTGCAGCTCGTCGAAGGACGGCGCTACGCCGCCGCCGCGAAAGCGCAGCGCACCGAGCGCGTAGTGCTCGCGGCACGACGCGGGACGTTGTTCGACCGGCACGGCACGGCGATCGCGCTGACGCAGGAGACGTATCACGTCGGTGTTGCGCCCAACGAGCTGCGCGACCCGACCCGCGATGCCGCAACCCTCGCGCGCCAGCTGCGGGTGGGGATCGCGGATGTGCAGCGCGCGCTGCGTCCGCCGCGCCGCTACGGCTGGTTCGCCGGGCCATTCAGCGCCGCCGACGTGCAGCCATTGCGCGCGGTGCGCGGCATACACCTCGAGCCGGTCTTGCGCCGCTTTTATCCATCCGCGGAATTCGCGCGCGCGGTGATCGGCAGGGTGGGGGACGACGGCCGGGGTGACGGTGGTGGGGGTGAGGGACTCGAGCGGCTGCTCGATAGCTTGCTCGCCGGGACGCCCGGCGCGGCCGTGGTATTGAAGGACCGCGCAGGCCGCGAATACGAGTCACCGGCACGCGTCATCGCGGAGCCGGTGGCCGGCAATGATGTCGTGCTGACGCTCGATGCCGAGCTGCAGGAGATCGCGCAGCGCGCGCTCGATGACGCCATCGGCAACATGGAAGCGGACGGTGGCGACGTCGTCATGCTCGACCCCGCGACGGGGGAAATTCTGGCCGTGGCTTCCCGGCGCGCCGACGGCAGCATGCGCCCCAGCGCATTCACGGAGACGTTTGAGCCGGGATCGCTCGCCAAAATCTTCGCGGCCGCGGCGTTGATCGCGTTCGACCGCGTGCACTCCGCCGATCGTGTCTCGGGCGAGGGCGGACGCTACCGGCTGGCCGATCGCGTGGTCACGGACGAGCATCCCCTGGCGTTTCTCACGCTGGCGGACGCGATTCGCGTGTCGAGCAACATCGCGCTCGTCAAATTCTCGGCGCGACTGCATCCCGATGAGCAGTACGGTGTGCTACGCGCGTTCGGCTTCGGGGCGCCGACCGGTGTGGAGTTCCCCGCGGAATCTCCGGGGCGTCTGCGCCCGCCGGATGAATGGTCGCGACCCAGCGCCGCCAGCCTCGCCATCGGCTACGAGCTCGCCGTTACGCCGATTCAGATCGTCGCCGCCTACGGCGCCATCGCGAACGACGGCGTGCTGCTGCAACCAACGCTGATCCGGGAGATTCGCGCGCCGAACGGCTCGCTGCGCTACCGGCATCGTCCCGAGCCGGTGCGGCGCGTCGTAACGGCGGACGTCGCGGGAAAGCTCCGCGACCTGCTGCGCGGCGTCGTCGAAGCGGGCGGGACGGCGGAACGCGCCGCGCTCGCGAACTTTCAGCTCGCCGCCAAAACCGGGACCGCCCGCCGGGTGGTCGGCGGCCACTACGCGGCGGGGCAATACACGGCGTCCTTTGCGGCCTTGTTTCCCGCAGACGCACCGCAGCTCGTGGTCGTGATGAAGATCGACAATCCCCAGAAGGGGAGTTACTTCGCGGCGCAGACGGCCGCGCCGGTCACGCGGTCGATGCTCGAGCAGGCGCTCGCGGCGCGCACCGTCGCCCTCGACCGGGCCCGGCTCGCGAACGTAGCGCCGAGCGCCGCGCGCGCGCCGCTGCAGGAGCCCGACGGCGTCGTGCCGTACGTCGTCTCGTGGCCGTACGCGCCCGACAGCACGCAGCGGCAGCCGGATCAGGCCGTGCCCGACGTCACGGGCCGATCGCTGCGCGAAGCAGCCCGCACCCTGCATCGCCGCGGTTTCCACGTCGTGGTAAAAGGCTGGGGCGTCATTCATCACACCTGGCCCGCGGCGGGCGAACGCGCCGCGGCGGGCGCGACGATCACGATGTTCGCAGAACCACCATCCCAACGCCAATGAGCAGGCCATTGCGGGAAGTCGTTGACGCGCTGGCACGCGCCGGTGCCCTGATCGACACCGTCGACACCGCGACGCATGGAGCAGCGGAGATCACCGGGCTGACGTCGGACGCGCGCACGCTCGAGCCGGGGATGTTGTACTGCGCGGTCCGGGGCGCCGTGCTGGATGGGCACCAATTCGTCGTGAATGCCGCGGCGCGCGGCGCGGCCGCTGCCCTCGTCGAATCGCGCCAGGAGGTCACGATTCCCCAGGTCCTGGTTCGCAACGGGCGTCGCGCCGCGGCGATTGCCGCCGAGGCCTGGTATGACCGGCCCGCGGCGCGGCTGCAGATGATTGGCGTCACCGGCACGAACGGCAAGACGACCTCGGTCATTCTCGCGCGGCACGTCCTGAGCGCGCTGTGGCCGATGGGCGCCATCGGCACACTCGGCTGTCTCGATCCGGCGGGGGCGCCCGTCGCGAGCGAGGCGGGCAATCTCACGACCCCGGGACCGATCGACCTGCAAGCGACCCTCGCGGAGCTCGTGGCACGCGGGGCGATGGGCGTCGCGATGGAGGTATCCTCGCACAGCCTCGACCAGGGGCGCGTGGATGGATTGCTGTTCCGCGCGGCGATCTTCACCAACTTGACGCGGGACCACCTGGACTACCACGAAACGTTTGACGCGTACTTCGCCGCGAAAGCCAAGCTCACCGGCTACCTTGCGGACGCCGGGCTCGCGGTGATCAATGCCGACGACGCGGCATGGGCCCGTCTTCCCAAGACGCCGCGCCGGATCACGTTCTCCGCGGAGGGCGGCGGCAAGTCGGCCGATGTCACCGCGCGGGATGTACAGGTCGACGCACGCGGCGCGCGCTTCACCCTGGTCACGACGCGCGGCAGTCATCCCGTGGCCTTGCCGCTGCTGGGACGATTTAATGTCGCCAACGCGCTGGGTGTGGCGGCGTGCGCTGTCGGGCTCGACGTACCGGCCCGCACCGTTGCTGAACGACTGTCGACGGCCCCACAGGTACCGGGACGGATGGAGCGAATCGCCGTCGACCCGTGCGTCGTGTTGCGCGACTACGCGCACACTCCCGATGCCCTGGAGCGGTCGCTCGAAACCGTGCGGGAGGTGACGCCGGCCGGGGGCCGGGTCATCGTCGTGTTCGGGGCGGGTGGCGATCGCGACCGCGGCAAGCGCGCCCCGATGGGCGAGATCGCCGTTCGGCTGGCCGACATCGCCATCGCCACCTCTGATAACCCGCGCACTGAGAATCCGGGGCGCATTCTCGACGACGTCGAAGCGGGGATGACGAGCCGCCAGCATTACCGCGTTGTCGACCGCGGGGCCGCGATCGGCCAGGCGCTCGAGCTGGCGCGGCAGGGAGACACGATTTTGCTGGCGGGCAAAGGACATGAGACCTATCAGGTGATTGGCACCACTAAAGAGCCGTTCGATGAGCGCGAAATCGTGCGCGGTCTGGGAGCGAATTGATGGCGGGACGGGAAACGAAGGGGGCGGTGGCCGGACGGCCGTGGGCAAGCGCGGAGGTCGCTGCGGCACTAGAAACACCGGCGCCCGCAGACCTCACGTTCAAAAGCGTCACGACCGACAGCCGGCAACCGCTCGCCGATAGCCTGTTTGTCGCTCTGAAAGGCGAGCGATTTGACGCGCACGACTTCCTCGCGCAGGCGAAAACGCAGGGAGCGGCGGCGGCGGTGGTGCGCGCCGGAACGCCGGCGGTCGACGGACTGCCATTTTTCCCAGTGGACGACACGCTGGTCGCCCTGGGGCAGCTCGCGCGCGCGCGCCGTCGCATGCTCCCGGAGGGAACGCCGGTCGTGGCCATCACGGGCTCGACGGGCAAGACCAGTACGAAAGAGATGATTCGCGCTGCGCTCAGCGCGCGCTACCGCGTTCACGCCACGGCGGGCAACCTCAACAATCGGGTAGGCGTGCCGCTCACGATTCTCGAAGCGCCGGCGGACGCCGAGGCGTTGGTCGTCGAAGCCGGCGCGAGCGTCCCCGGGGAGATCGCCCAGCTGCGCGACATCATCGAGCCCACCATCGCCGTCATCACGAACATCGGGTATGCCCACGTCGAAGGGTTTGGCTCGCTGGAGCGAGTGATGGCAGAGAAGCTGTCGCTGCTGGACCGGGTGCCGGTGAGCATCCTGGGCTCGGGGCCGGATGCGATGTGGCCCGAAGCGCGCCGCCGGACGCAGGTCATTCCCGCCACGACGTTGGGGAAGTCGACCGACGACACCTTACTCGACCGCTACCTCGATCGGGACGGCCATCCGGTGTTGACGCTCGACTCGGGCGAGAAAATCACGCTTCCGGCACTCGGCATTCATCAGCTCGAGAACGCCCAGATCGCCCTGGCCGTCGCGCAACGGGCCGGCGTCGAGCACGACGCTGCCGTGCGGGCGCTCGCCGGGCTGCATGTGCCTGATGGGCGGGGCAACCTCCGAGCGATCGGCAACATGGTCGTGATCGACGACAGCTATAACGCCAATCCCTCTTCCATGCGGCGGGCGGTGCAGACCGCCGATTGGCTGGCGCGGCGGCAGCGGCGGCCCCTGGTCGTCGTGGTGGGGACGATGTTGGAGTTGGGGTCCGAAAGTGCAAGATTGCACGCCGAAGCGGCGCGCGAGATCGCGCAACGCAAGCCCGCGCTGGTGGCGGCGGTGGGGACCTTCGCGCGGGTGTTCGAGACGATGCGCGAGGCGCTGGGGGGCCGGCTCATCACCGCGACCGACGCGGACGCGCTGGGACCCAAGTTGCGTTCCGCGCTGCGCGGCAACGAGATGATTCTGCTGAAGGCGTCGCGCGGAATGGCCCTGGAGCGTGTGTTGCAGCACCTCACCTGACGGCGGAGAACCACGTGCTTTATCATCTGCTCGCGCCGCTCGCACGCCAGCACATCATTTTCAATCTCTTCAACTACATCACCTTTCGCGCGGCGGGGGCGACCGTCACCGCGCTGCTCCTCGCCTTTATCGTCGGTCCCTGGATCATCCGCAAGTTGCGCGAGCACCGCATCGGACAGATCGTGCGTGCCGAGGGCCCAACGAGCCACCACGGCAAGCGCGGCACGCCGACGATGGGCGGTCTGATGATCCTGTTGGCGACAGTCTTGCCCACGCTGTTGTGGGCGCGGCTCGACAGCCGTTACGTGATCGTCACCGTCATTGCCACCCTGTGGATGGGGCTCATCGGATTTCTCGACGACTATCTGAAGATCGTACGCGGCCAGTCGCAGGGACTCGTGGCGCGCTGGAAGCTGGCCGGGCAGGTCTCCTTCGGGCTCGGTCTCGGTATTTACCTGCTGCTTTTCCCGCTCACGAACAGCGTCGAGTCGTCTGCGACGCAGCTCCCCTTCTTCAAATACATCATCCTGGTGCTGCCGTGGTGGGCGTATCTCGGATTCGTCACCTTCGTGACGACTGCCAGCTCAAACGCCGTCAACCTCACGGACGGGCTCGACGGCCTCGCCGCGGGGCTCACCGTCATCGCGGGCGGGGCATTCGCGATCTTCTGTTATTTGTTCGGACGTGTCGACGCCGCGCGCTACCTCGGCGTGCTGCACCTCCCGGGCGCGGGAGAGCTGACGATTTTCTGCGGCGCGCTTATTGGCGCCTCCCTCGGATTCCTGTGGTTCAACGCGCATCCGGCGCAGGTGTTCATGGGCGACACCGGGGCGCTCGCGATCGGTGGAGCGCTGGGGACTGTAGCGATTCTCCTCAAGACGGAGTTTCTGTTGCTCATTGCCGGCGCGGTGTTTGCTGCCGAGACGGTGTCCGTGTTGATACAAACGAGCGCGTACAAGTGGCGGAAAAAGCGCTACGGCAAGGAATACGCGGACGCCCATAAAGTTTTCCGCATGGCGCCATTGCACCATCACTTCGAAAAACTGGGATGGGCAGAGCCGCAAGTCGTCATGCGCTTTTACATCCTCGGAGTGCTGTGTGCGATGATCGCCCTGGCCACACTCAAGGTACGATGATCGAGCCGCTCGTCCCCGACGCGTGGCGTCGCGGCGGCGGCTACGTCGCCATTATCGGGCTCGGCAAAAGCGGCGTGGCAGCCTCCCGGCTGCTTGCGCGCGAAGGAGTGCGGGTCTATGCGAGCGACGCATCGGATCATCCGTACGCGGGGGAGGCCGCGGAGGCGCTGAAGGATCTTCCTACCGTCGAAGTCGAGCTCGGCAGACACGATCTCAACAAGATCCGCTACGCGGTCGGAGTCGTCGTGTCTCCGGGCGTGCCGCCCGACGCGCCAGTGTTGACGGCGGCCCGTCACGCGGGGGTGGAGATCGTCTCGGAGCTCGATCTGGGGTTTCGCGCGCTGGCGGCGCTGCAGCCCGGCACGCGCAGCATCGCTATCACCGGCACCAACGGAAAAACCACCACGACCGCGCTCGTGGCGCATCTGCTGAGCGCGGCCGGGCTGCGGGCGACGACGGCCGGCAACATCGGCCGTCCGATCACCGACCTGGCCTTGGCACGGGAGCGCTATCAATGGCTCAGCCTCGAGGTGTCGTCGTTCCAGCTCCACGACAGTCCTAACTTTGCCCCCCAGGTCGGCGTGCTCACGAACCTCGCGCCCGACCATCTCGATCGGTACCCGTCGGCGGACGCGTACTACGCCGATAAGCGTTTGCTGTTTCGCAACGCGACCGATGAGAACGTGTGGGTCCTCAACGCCGACGATCCACTCGTACTCAAACTCGCGAATGGGTCCGCCGGCCGGCGGGCGTTCTTCTCGCTCGCGAAGCGCACCGACGCCTGGTATGACGCGCCGAACGTGGTGCTGCGACTGGGGGGCGAGGCGTTGCTCGCGCGCTCCGATCTGCACTTGCTCGGCGACCATAACGTGGCGAACGCGCTCGCCGCCGCGCTGGCGGTGCATGAAGCAGGCGTTCCGCCCGCGCTGATCGGGGAGGGACTGCGCTCGTTCCGCGCGCTGCCGCACCGGCTCGAGCCGGTCCGCGAGGTGCAGGGCGTGCTCTGGATCAACGATTCCAAAGCCACGAACATCGCCGCCACGACGGTGGCGGTGCTCGCGATGCAACGTCCGTACGTGCTGCTGCTGGGCGGGCGTCACAAAGGGGAGCCATACACCGGGCTCGCGCCGCTGCTGGCGCGCCACTGCCGGCTCGTCATCGCGTACGGGGAGGCCGGTCCGCTCGTCGAACAGGATCTCACGGGCGCGGTGCCACTCGAGCGCGGCACCACGTTCGAGGATGTCGTCGCGCGCGCACGCCGGGCGGCGCAACGGGGCGACGCAGTGCTGCTGTCGCCCGCCTGCTCGAGCTACGACATGTTCAAGAATTACGAAGAGCGGGGGGGCACATTCCGGCGGCTCGTGGAAGCACAGTAACCGGCTGGGAGTCGCGGCTGCTGGCCGTCGTCACCGCGGTGCTCGTCGTGTTCGGGCTGGCGGCGGTGTATGGCGCGTCGAGTCTCGTGACGACGGCCGGCGGCCAGGTGGGCGCGAGCTTCGCGCTGCGGCAAGCGGTGGGCGCCGCGGTGGGCGGACTCCTCGCGGTCACGTTCGCGCGCATCGATTATCACCGGTGGCGGCAGTGGGCGTGGCCGCTGCTTGGCGTCACGGTGCTGCTGCTGCTGATCCCGTTGCTGCCGTTCACTCACGCCATCACGCCGACGATCAACGGCGCGCGTCGCTGGGTGAACCTCGGCCTGCTGACGCTGCAGCCCTCCGAGCTCGCGAAGCTCGCCGTCGTCATCTGGTGTGCCATGCTCGCGGCCAAAAAAGGGGAGCAACTGCGCGACTTCAAGCACGGCCTGCTGCCGTTCGTCGTGATTCTCGTGCCTGTAATCGCGCTCATTTTTTTGGAGCCGCATCTTTCGATGGCCTTGCTGGTCACGCTGCTGGCGGGCAGCGTGCTCTTCACCGCGGGCGCGCGCATCGGCCACTTCCTGGCGCTCGGCGTCGCCGCGGGACCGCTTTTGTACGGCGCGGTGGCGACCGCGCAGTACCGGCTCGCCCGCGTGCTGACATTTCTGAATCCTGGCGCTGCGCCGACCGAGGCCACCTGGCAGGTGCAGCAATCGCTCACGGGGATTGGTGCAGGGCAGCTGCTCGGCGCGGGCTTTGGCCAGGGACAGCAGAAGCTCGGGTACCTGCCCTACGCGTACTCCGATTTCATCTTCTCCACCATCGGCGAAGAGTGGGGCTTTATCGGTGTGCTCGCGATCGCGCTGCTCTTCGGGACGTTCGTCTGGCTCGGATTCCGCATCGCGCGCAACGCGCCCGATTCCTTTGGACAGTTACTCGCTGTCGGCATCAGTGTGATGATCGGCTTGAGTGTGGTGCTGCACATTGGCGTGAGTCTCGCGGTGATTCCGGCGACGGGCGTCACCTTGCCATTCATGTCCTATGGGCGTTCGTCGTTGATTGTCGCGCTCGCGGCTACTGGCGTATTGGCGAGTGTGGGGCGGGCGAGACGAACATCCTAATGCGGATTGCGGATTGCGGATTGCGGATTGTAAAGGTGGGGTTCGAGCCTCGTGAAAGCTCTTCGAAGCCAGCCTTAAAATTCCGCAATCCGCAATCCCCAATCCGCAATTTGTTCTTGTGAAGCTTCTCATCGCCGGGGGCGGCACCGGCGGCCATCTGATGCCTGCGCTCGCGCTCGCGCGAGTCGCCGCCGCGCACGGCCACGAGGTCGTATTGGTGGGCGCGATGCGCGGCATCGAGGCGCGCATTCTGCCGCGACATCCCTTTCGATTTCATCTCCTGCCGATCGAGCCCATCTATCGCACGGCGTGGTGGCGCAACGTCCGCTGGCCACTGATCGCGTGGCGTGCGTGGCGCGAGTGTGGACGCGTGCTGCGCGAGGAGCAACCGGCGATTGTCATCGGGACGGGCGGCTATGCGGCAGGTCCCATCGTTTGGAGCGCTCAGCGCGCGAAGATTCCGACGGCGCTGCAGGAGCAGAACGCTTTTCCTGGCCTCACGACCCGATTGCTGTCGCGCGGCGCGCGACAGGTGCATCTCGGATTTCCCGAAGCGCGGCTCCGCATCACGCCGGGTCGGGAGACAGAGGTGTGCGTTTTCGGCAATCCCATCGCGCCTCCCGGCGCGGTGGACGCCCCAAGCGCCCGGGCAGAGCTCGGCGTCGAGCTTAATCGCCGCACGGTCTTCGTCGTCGGGGGGAGTCAGGGTGCGCACGCGCTGAACGCGATCGTGGCACGCGCGCTGAAGCGCGGACTGCTGGCTGACGTGAACGTGATTTGGGGAACCGGCACGGCCCACGAGTCTCAATACGCTGCGCAGGCGGTGCCGGGCCGCGTCGTCGTGCGCGGCTTCTTTGATCCGATCGCGCCCGCGTACGCCGCGGCCGATCTCGTCGTCGCGCGCGCCGGCGCGATGACGGTGGCCGAGCTCTGCGCGTGGGGCAAACCGAGCGTGCTCGTGCCGTTGCCGACCGCGGCCGCCGACCATCAGACGTTCAACGCGCGCGCCATGGCGAGTGCCGGCGCGAGCGTCATGCTGGTCGAGCGCGACCTCACCGCCGACGCCTTCGCGAAAACGGTCACCACGCTCGTCCACAACCAGGTGCAGCTCGACGCCTTGTCCCAAACCGCCCGGAAACGGGGGCACCCGAACGCCGCCCGAAGCATCATGGAAAAAGTATTGGAGCTTTCGCAAGTCGCGTAGATTCCTTATATTAGCTGCCCACAGATGACCTTGTTTCGAACCGGGGACCCCCGTCCCATCCATCTCATGGGCGTAGGCGGGGCGGGGATGAGCGCCTTGGCGTCAATCGCCAGGCACCGGGGAGTCGCCATAACTGGTTGTGATTCCGATACTTCTGGGGCCGGAACGACCGATCTGACGGCCCTCGGGGTGCGTGTTTGGCGGGGTCACGATCCGAGCCATCTGGAAGGGGCTCGGGCGGTTGTGGTGACAGCCGCGGTCCCCACCGACCACCCTGAGCTGGTGCGGGCCAGAAGTCTGGGCCTGCCCGTCGTGCGTCGCGCAGATGCCCTGGGAGAGCTGGTCGCCGCGGGTGGAGCGAGCGTCGTGGCGGTCGCCGGTACGCATGGAAAAACGACCACCACGGTGATGATTACGGAAGCGCTCACGGCCGCCGGGCGAAATCCTACGGGACTCGCGGGGGGCCGTGTCGCTGGGTGGGGGGGGAACGCCCGCATCGGCGGTGCGGATTTGTACGTCGTGGAGGCCGATGAGTATGACAAGGCCTTCCTGTCCTTGCGGCCGAGGATCGCCGTCGTGAACAACGTCGAAGCGGACCATCTCGAGTGTTATGGCAGCGTGGAGGCGCTCGAGGCGGCGTTTGCCGAGTTCGCGGGACGTGCCGAGCGCGTCATTGTCGGCGCGGACGACGCGGGCGCGGATCGCGTGGCACTGCAGCTGGAAACTCCGATCTGGCGCGTTGGACTCGGTCCGACGGCAGACGTGCGGATCCGTGGTGTGCGGCTGGAGCCGGGGGGCTCGCGCGCGACAATTTCATTGCCGGGAGGTCACACGATCGAGCTGCAGCTCGCCGTTCCGGGACTGCACAACGTGCGCAATGCAGCGGTCGCCCTCGGCGCGCTGCAAGCCCTCGGCGCCGACGTTCAGCAGGGCGCGGCGGCGCTCAGTGAATTTCACGGCGTGGGGCGACGCTTCGAGCGTCTTGGTGAAGCGGGAGGAGTTACGGTGGTGGACGACTATGCGCACCACCCGACGGAAGTCGCAGCGACGCTCGCGGCCGCGCGGCAGGCGTTTCCGGGCCGGCGCCTGATCGCGGTGTTTCAGCCGCACCTCTATTCACGGACGGCGTTGCACGGCGAAGCGCTCGGCAAAGCGCTCGCGGCAGCGGACATGGCGATCGTCGCGCCGATCTACGGGGCGCGCGAGGAACCGGTCTCGGGCGTGACGCATCACCTCGTGGTCCGTGGCGCGACGCGCGCAGGCGCGGCGACGGTCTCGGTGCGCGATCGCGCCGGGCTCACGCAGCACGTCGCGCGCGCGGTGCGCGAGGGCGATGTCGTGTTCACGCTCGGCGCTGGGGACATTACCAAAGTCGGTCCGGAGCTGCTGGAAATTCTGACAGCAGGGAGCACGAAGCAGGGAGCAGTCGCGTGAAGTTGCATTGGCGCATCCCACGGATGCCGCGGGCGTCGCAACGCGTGCTGCGCTGGGCCGGTGCGGCGATGGCGCTTATGGTATTGTGGATGACAGCCCCACTGGCGCTGCGGCGCCTCGCGTTCTTCCGCGTGCGGCAGGTCGAGCTGGTCGGCGTGCGCTATCTGGATGCCGACCTGGTGTTGGCGGCCCTGCGTTTATCCCCGCGCGCGAGCGTGTTCGACGACACGGACGTGCTCGCGGAGCGCTTGCGCGGACTGGACGGTGTTGCCGATGCTTCGGTAACGCGACGTCCACCTGGCTCCTTGAAGGTGCTCGTGCGCGAAATCGAGCCTGTGGCGCTCGTGGCGAATGGCCGTGGCGCGCTTGTGCCGGTCGATGCGGACGGGCGCACGATGCCATTCGACCTGGCGGCGCTCGATTTGCCGGTGGTGCAGACGCAGGACAGTGGCGTCGTAGGCGTTCTCGCGCGGGTGCAGGCGTTCGACCCGGCGCTGTTCCACACGATCGACGCGGCGCGGCGTGTGGGCGGCCAGCGCAGCGATGTGCTTCTCGAGCTGGGCCATCATCGCGTGCTGCTGGCGCGCGACGCCGGCCCGGAGGTCATCCAGGCGGTGATGCTGGTGGCGAGAGATCTGGCGGCGAAAGCGCGCCCCTATGCCGAGCTCGACGGCCGCTATGCGGGGCAGGTCGTCGTGCGCCGTCGCAGTGGGAGCGCGTGATGACGGAGCGCCGTCTCGTCGCCGGACTCGATCTCGGCAGTACGAAGACGTGCGCCGTGATCGCCGAGCTCGCCGGCGACCTGCCGCGCGCGCCGCTCGCCAAGATCCTCGGCGTCGGCCTGGCGAAAAACAGCGGCGTGCGGCGCGGGATGGTGCGCGACATCGACGAAACCACGCGCTCCGTCGCTGCGGCCCTGAAGGACGCCGAGCGGATGGCCGGCGCGCGCGTCGCCGACGTCACGTGCGGGATTGCGGGGGAGCACGTGTCCGCGCGCGGGTCGACGGGTGTCGTGGCGGTCAGTGCCGAGGAGATCTCGCCCCAGGACGTGGCGCGCGTCAACGAAGTCGCCCGTGCCGTGTCGCTGGGCCGCGATCACGAGCTGCTGCACGACATTCCGCAGGAGTACGTCGTCGATCAGCAGCGCGGCATTTCGGATCCGGTGGGCATGACCGGGACGCGGCTCGAGGTGGAGATGTATCTCGTCACCGTGCAGGCGACGGCGGCGCAGAATCTCCGCAAGAGCGTGCAGCGCGCCGGGTACAAGGTTGCGGACCTGGTGCTCGAGCCGCTCGCGGCGTCGTACGCCGTCCTGAGCGATGATGAAAAAGAGCTGGGCGTGGCGCTTGTCGAAGTCGGCGGCAGCTCCACCGGCGTCGCGATATTCCACGAAGGCAAGATCCGCCACCTGGCGTCTTTGAAATACGCCGGCTCGCACGTTACGAGCGATCTGGTGCAGGGGCTCGGTGTCACGCAGTCCGACGCGGAGCGATTGAAGGAGCGGCACGGCGCGGCCTATACGCCGCTCGTGGATGCGGCCGAGATGATCACGCTGCCGTCCACGCAGGGGCAGGGCGCGCGGACGGCGTCGCGGGAGCTGGTGGCCCACATCATTCACCAGCGCGTCGATGAGATTTTCCAGCTCGTGGGCCGCGAGTTCGAGCGCGCCGGGTACGGCGCCGGCCGGTTGCCCGCGGGCGTGGTGCTGTCGGGCGGAACGGCGCATCTGCCGGGCATGGTCGAGCTGGCGCGCGAGGTGTTTGCCGTGCCGGTGCGCGCGGGCCACCCCGAGCTCGGGATCTCCGGTCTCGTGGACAGTGTGCAGGCGCCGCGCTACGCGGTGCCGGTCGGGTTGGTGTTGTATGCCGCGCGCAAAAGCGCGCAGGGCTCCGCCCCGGGTGTGCTGTTCGGCGGTGCTCCCGAGAAGCTGTTTGGACCTCTGAAGCGATGGCTGCAGGATTTCTTCTGAGCCCTAGGGGACAACCATGATCTTCGAACTCGAAGAAACCGTAACGCAGAACGCGCGCATGAAGGTTGTCGGCGTCGGCGGAGGCGGAGGCAACGCCTTGAACCGGATGATCGACGAGCACGTAAGCGGAGTCGAGTTCATCTCAGTGAACACCGATGCGCAGGCGCTGCTCAACAACAAGGCCGATGTCAAAATCCAGATCGGCAAGAAACTGACGCGGGGGCTGGGCGCCGGCGCACGCCCCGAAATCGGCCGTCAGGCCATCGAAGAGAATCGCGACGAGGTGTTGCACACGCTGCAGGGCGCGGACCTGGTGTTCGTGACGTGCGGCATGGGCGGCGGCACCGGCACGGGCGCGGCGCCGATCATCTCGCAGATCGCGCGCGACATGGGCGCCCTGACGATAGGAATCTGCACCAAGCCGTTCCTGTTCGAAGGCCGCAAGCGCATGCGTCAGGCGGAAATGGGAATAGCGGAAATGCGCAAACACGTGGACACGATGATCGTCGTGCCCAACGAGCGGCTGCTCGCCGTGGTCGGCAAAGGCATTCCGTTCCAGGATGCACTCAAGAAGGCGGATGAAGTCCTGTTGCACGCCACGCAGGGCATCTCCGCGCTCGTCTGTGTCACGGGACTCGTGAATGTAGATTTCGCCGATGTCCGCACCGTCATGCAGAACGGCGGCGCCGCGCTGATGGGGACGGGCCTGGGACGCGGCGAAAACCGCGCGATGGAAGCGGCGCAGCAGGCCATCTCGAGCCCGCTGCTCGACAACATCTCGATCGCCGGTGCGACAGGCGTCCTGATCAACATCACGGGCGGCGAAGACATGACGCTCGGGGAAGTGACGCAGATTAGCGAGGCGATTCACGACGCCGCGGGCGACGAGGCCGAGATCATCTTTGGTGCCGTCAACGACCCGGCGATGCATGGCGAAGTGCGGATCACGGTGATCGCCACGGGGTTTGATAAGACCGGCGCGATGGCCGATGCGCTGGCGGGCGTCCAGCGGCCCGCCGCCGGCGTGCTGCCAGTCCGCGATCGCGGGGCCCGGCCGACGCCGGTGCCGCCGCCCGGATTCGCCAAGCCGTCCGAGGTTGCGCCCAAGCGCCCGACCCCCGGGCAGGCACCGCTGAATCCGGAGCTCAATGAAATGGAAATCCCGACCTTTATCCGGAGACAAATGGACTGATGGCAGGGACGTGGCGAGCGAGTCATTACGTTGCCGCCGGCGCGCTCGCCGCGGGGATGCTCGTGTGGGCCATGCACGAAGCGTGGCCCTCGCACGAGATTCCGGTCGCCCTGCCGCTCGTCGTCACGAGCGCCTATGACGAGTGGACCGATACACTCAGCAGGGGCGAGATGCTTTCCAACGTGCTCGAGCGCGCCGGCGTCACCGGCGTCGAGTACGTGCGCTTCATGCAGGCCACCCACGATTTGAACCCGCGCCGCATGCGGCCCGGGCTGGTGTTCGAGATGCGTCGCCTGAAAGGCGCGTCCGTCGCCGACCGGATGGCGGTTCGCCTCGATCCCGAAAAACGGTTGGTGATGGCGCGACTCGGGGCCGACTCCGGCTGGCGTGAGCGGATCGAGGACATCCCCTGGTCGAGCGAGCGGCTGCGTACGACCGCCGTAATTCAATCGAATTTGTACGACGCGCTCGATGCCGCGATTCCCGATTCGTTCCTCCCGGCACGCCAGCGCGTCGGTCTCGCGTGGGCGATCGCCGACGTGTACGACTGGGAGATCGATTTCACGCGCGACCTGCGCCCCGGGGACCGGGTCGAGGTGCTGATCGAGCGGCTGCAATCACCCGATGGCGAGCGGCGCCTCGGCCGTATCCTCGCGGCGCGCGTCGACGTCGCCGGGTCCCCTGCCTTCGCGTTCGCCTTCGACCGGGCGGACGGGGGATCGAGCGGTTTCTACGACGATCGCGTCCGCTCGATGCGCCGCGCCTTCTTACGCGCGCCGCTCCGCTTCAGTCACATCTCGAGCAGGTTCGGCGGCCGGTTCCATCCGATCCTCAAGCGCTGGCGCAGCCATGAAGGCACCGACTACGCGGCGGCGTACGGCACGCCGGTTCGCGCGACTGCCGATGGCATGGTCGCGTTTGCGGGCCGCAACGGCGGCTACGGCAATCTGATCGAGCTGCGGCACGCGAACGGCATTCAGACGCGCTATGGCCATCTGTCGCGGTTCGCTACCGGATTACACGAGGGGCAGCGCGTGCATCAAGAGGATATCATCGGCTACGTCGGTGCGACCGGACTTGCGACGGGGCCGCATCTCCACTATGAGTTTCGCGTCAATGGCCGGCCGACGAATCCGCAACGGAAGGACGCGGGCGCCGGCGAGCCCGTCCCCGCGCAACTGAAGGCGGCATTCGACACCATGCGCGCGCGGCTGCTCGCCGAGCTCGAGCCGACCGGTGTGCCGGCAGCGACTCCCGCGCTGGGTGCCGCGGCCGCTGCCGCCCGCGACGACTAACCTTCGCGTCGATCATACATACTCGTGGAGCTCTATCCCGCCGTTGACATAGAAGGCGGGCGCGTTACTCGCGCCCACGGCGCCGCGGCTGCGCCGCTCGGGGCCCTCGCGGAGCTCACGCGTGGCGGCACGCGCTGGATTCATCTCGTGGACATGGATCGCGCGTACGGGCGCCCGGATAATAACGACCTCATGGCCGCCGTGCTGCAGGCGGCCACGGTGCGGGTCCAGGTTGGTGGCGGCCTGTTTCAGGAAATCGACATCGATCGGATGTTCACGCTCGGCGCCACACGCGTGATCATCGGCCCGCGCGGCGCGATGGACAGCGCCCTCGTGGCGCGACTGCTCGCGCGCCATGGCCCGAAGCGCCTCGCGGCCGGCATCGACGCCAAACAGGGGCGCGTGGCGCCGCGCGGCACGGCCGACGTGTTCGATCTCACGGCCCAGCAGCTTGCGACGCGCGTCGCGGCGCTCGGCATCCGTACCATCATCTACAACGAAGTCACGCGCGATGGCATGCTGACGGGGCCCGACATCGCGGGCGCCCAGCAGATCGCGGCGCTCGGCGGTGGGATCGACGTCATCGTCTCGGGCGGCGTCGGGTCGCTGGAGGATCTCCGGGCGGCACGCGATGCGGGCCTCGCCGGAGTCTGTGTGGGCCGCGCGCTGTACGACGGCCGCTTCACGATCGCCGAGGCGCTCGCGTGCCTCTCATAACGCTCCGCGCCGTCGCCGTCCTGGCGCTCGTGCTGTTGCTGTGGAATCCGGCGAGCTCGCGCGTGCTGCCTTCCGGCGACCAGCCGATCGTGCTGCTGGACGCATCGCTCAGCATGGCGGGCGCTCCATGGCGCGCGGCGCTCGACAGCGCGCACCGCTTTGCGCAGCGGCGCGCCGTGGTCTGGAGATTCGGCAGTGGCGTCTCGGCGTTCGACACCGCGCCTCCCGCCAACGGCGCGAGCCGGCTGGGCCCGGCGCTCGAGGCGGCCGCTGCGCGCGCGGGCGAGGTCATCATTGTCACCGATGGGGCGATCGATGATGCCGCCGCGATTCCCCCCGACCTGCTGCGCCGCCCGCGCGTAATCGTCGCGCCGCGGCCCCTCCTGTTCGATGCGTTCGTCGCCAGCGTGGACGGACTCCGGCACGTGACGCGAACGGACACGATCCGGCTCGAGGTGGGCTATGGG
>JBHEMG010000077.1:0-6743 GCA_046262715.1 Gemmatimonadales bacterium | reverse complement strand
GGTACGGCTGATCTACGACCGGCATGAGGACTTGGCCGCTACGACCAAGCGCCATCCCGGCGTGATCCTCCACCGAACCGCCGTGAAGCAGGACGGCACGCTGCTTTCCCAGGACATCGAGATCGTGCTCGACGGCGGCGGTTACTGCACCCTGACGCCGGTGGTGCTATCGCGTGCCGCCATCCACGCGGCCGGCGCGTATCGCTGCGACAACGTCCGCATTCGCGCCCGGGCGGTGGCGACGAACACCCCGCCCAATGGCGCCTTTCGCGGCTTCGGGGCGCCGCAATCGCTGTTTGCCGCGGAGCTCATGGTCGAACATATCGCCGAGCGACTGGGGATCTCGAGCATCGAGCTGCGCCGCAAATGGATGTTGCGACTGGGCGACAGCACCGCGACGGGCCAGACCCTCACCGAGAGCGTAAGTGCGGACTTGGTCCTCGATGCAGCCCTGAAGGCGGTACCGCCCATCCGCCCATCCGCCCATCCGACCGTGCGGCGGGGAAGAGGGCTTTCGCTCGTTTTCCACGGCTCCGGCTTCACCGGCAGCGGGGAGAAGAAACTCAGCGGCACCATCGGCTTCGAAGCACTGGCGGACGGGACGTTCCGCATTCTCACCGCCTCCACAGAGATCGGGCAGGGAACCAAGACCATTTTCTGCCAGCTGGCCGCGGACGCGTTGGGCGTGCCGATGGACCGGGTCGTCCTGGCCCCGCAGGACACGTCGCTAGTGCCCGATTCGGGGCCGACGGTCGCATCCCGAACCGCCATGATCGTCGGGCGCCTGGTCCAGGAAGCCGCCACCGAGATCAAGGAGCGGCTCCGGCGCGAGCGGGCGCCGTTGCGCGTAGACAAGTCCTATATCCAGCCCGACGCGCTGCACTGGGACGAAACGACCTACCGCGGCGACGCCTATCCCGTGTACGCCTGGGCGTGCACGGTCGTCGACGTCGATGTGGACATGGTGACGGGTGAGGTGCGCGTGACCGATCTCGTCACAGCCGTGGACTGCGGCAAGGCGCTGCACCCGGTCATGGCCGAGGGGCAAATCGAGGGAGGCAGCCTGCAGGCCGTGGGATGGGCGACGATCGAAGAGATCAAGATGAAAGACGGCGCGTATCAGAACGATCGCCTCGCCACCTATCTCATTCCGACCTCGCTCGACGCGCCGCGCATGCGCACGATCCTGGTCGAGAACCCGTATTCCCGCGGGCCATTCGGCGCCAAAGGTATCGGGGAGCTACCGATGGACGGGCCGGCACCGGCCATCATCGCGGCGATTCACGACGCGACCGGCGTCTGGCTCGACGAAATCCCCGCCACGCCAGAGAAGGTGCTCGCCGCATGCGCTTCACGCTGAACGGCCACGAAGTCGCATTCGACGGCTCAGGCGCGCGCCGGTTGCTCGACGTGCTGCGCGAAGACCTCGGTGCGACCGGCACAAAAGAAGGATGCGGGGAAGGGGAATGCGGCGCGTGCTCCGTGCTGATCGACGGCGAAGTCGTGGACAGTTGCCTGGTCGCGGTCGGTCAGGTCGAAGGCCGTCAGGTCACGACGGTCGAGGGGTTGTCCGACGGTACACGGCTCAGTGCCCTGCAACAGGCGTTCATCGAGCACGGCGCGGCGCAGTGCGGGATCTGTACGCCAGGCATGCTGCTCGCGGCCCACGTGCTGCTCCAAAGGGCAACGCACCTGAGCGCGGACGACGTGCGGGATGGCCTCGCCGGCAACTTGTGTCGCTGCACGGGCTACACGAAGATCATCGACGCGGTGTTGTCGTGCGCGAAGTGAAATATCTCCGGCCGCGCGATCTCGCGGAGGCGGTGCGGTGGTATCGCACAACACCGGGATGCCGCCCACTCGCCGGTGGCACGGACCTCATGGTCATGCTGCACGCGCGCACCCTTCGCCCCGAGCCCCACGCAGTGCTCGACCTATGGGCGTTGCGAGAGCTGAAGGGTATTCGGCGTGCGGGAGACATGCTGGAGATCGGCGCGGCGGAATCGTACACGAACATCGCGAGTTCGGCCGACGTGCAGCGGCACCTTCCGGCGCTGGCGGCCGTTGCGCGCACGATCGGCGCCGCGCAGATCCAGAACCGCGGCACTATCGGCGGCAACCTCGCCAATGCCTCGCCCGCGGGCGATACGCTGCCCGTGTTGCTCGCCTGCGACGCGATCGTCGTCACCGATCGCCGCACGATTTCCATCGACCGGTTCTTCACCGGCTACCGCCAGACTGCGTTGTCCGGCGACGAGCTGATTACGGCGGTGCGCCTTCCCATGGGCCGAGAGGTGGCGTTCCGTAAAGTCGGCACGCGCGCGGCGCAGGCGATTTCGAAAATGGTCATAGCGGTCAGCCGCGCTCCGGCGCGCGTGGCGCTAGGATCGGTTGCGGAGATTCCGTTGCGGGCGCGCGCGGCGGAAGCGGCGCTCGAGCGCGGTGATATCGAAGGCGCTGTGTCGGCCGTTGCCGGCGACATTCGCCCGATTGACGACGTGCGGTCTACGGCGGCCTATCGTCGAGCAGTTGCGCAGAACGTCCTGCGCGATCTGCTCCAGGCATGGCCGCCGTCTCAGTAGGCCAGAAGCTCCAGCGCGCGCGCCAAAACCTTGGTCCCAAGCTCCAGATGCTTGGGATCGGTACGCTCCTCCGGACAATGCGAGCGCCCCCCCAGGCTCGGCACAAACACCATCCCGACCCGGCAGCGCGCGGCCAGCACCTGCGCATCGTGTCCCGCGCCGCTGACCATTTCCTCCGCGCTGATGCCGCAATCTTTTGCCGCGCGCACGAGTAGCGCCCGCACTTCTGCGTGCATCGAGACCGGGTCGCGCTCCTGCAATGTGCGGATTTCGACGCCAAGGGAGCGATCCGTGGCGGCAGCACCGCAGGCGGCGTGGATGCTGCCTTCGAGCGCGCGCCGCGCCGCGAGGTCGGGGTGGCGCACGTCCACGGTGAAGACCACGCGGCCGGGAATCACGTTGACCTGATCGGGCTCCGCGCGAATCTTGCCGACCGTCGCCACCGCGGGCTTGCCTGCCGCGCGCGCGAGCGATTCGATCGCCTGGATCATCACGGCGGCTCCCGCCAGCGCGTCCCCCCGCAGGTCCATGGGCGTGGTACCGGCGTGATCGGGTTGTCCCGTCACGAGCACCTCGAGCTGCGCGATACCGGTGATCGCGCTGACCACCGCGAGTGGCGCGCCGGAAGACGCGAGGGTCACGCCCTGCTCGATGTGCAGCTCCACGAACGTCCCGATATCATTGCGCGCGGCTCCCGCGATCTTCGCCGGATCGAGGCCGCGCTGTCGCATCGCGCTGCCGATCGTGACCCCTTGGGCATCGGCGATCGTCTGCGGTTCGTCCTTCCCGATCGCGTCGATGATCGCCCGCGAGCCCCAGAAATTCGTCGCGAAGCGCGAGCCTTCTTCCTCGCAGATCGCGACGACTTCCAGTGTGCGCTGCGGCGCGCCGCGCACCTTGAGCAATGCCTCGACGGCAGTGAGGCCGGCGACGATCCCGAGCGCCCCGTCCAGCCGCCCGCCGCGGCGCACGGTGTCGATATGCGAGCCGGTGACGATGGACCGCTCCTTCGCGCTGCCCTCGGCGCGGCCCCAGATGTTGCCGGCGGCGTCATACCGGGTTTTGAGCCCGGCATCCTTCATCCAACGCTCGACCTGCTCGCAGGCGCTGGCCCACGCGGGGCCATACAGCGGGCGATACGCGCCGCCATCTGGCTCCCCGCCAATGGCGTAGAGCGCGTCGAGCCGCCGCTCGAGCGTCGCAGCGTCAATTCGCATGCTGCGGTCTCACCAGTCGTCCCCAACCCGTCTCCCCGCTGACACGGCCATCGGCGAAGACGGTTCTCCCCCGCACGATCGTACGCACCACCTGACCGGTGAACTCCCGGCCCAGGTAGGCGCTGACGCCACTGCGTGTCTCGAGATGCTGCGGCTGGAACGTCCACTGTTGTGCCGGATCGATGATGGCGAAGTCGGCATCGGCGCCGACCGCGATCGCGCCTTTGCGAGGGAACAGCCCGAACAGCTGCGCGGGCGCGGTCGATGTGAGATAGGCGACGCGCTCGAGCGACAATCCGCGCGCATGCACGCCGTCGGTGAGCAGCACGGGGAGCGTCGCCTGAATCCCCGCGATCCCTCCCCAGGCCTGCCAGATGTCGTCCGCGCCTTTCTCCTTGTCGGCGGCGGGGCAGGGCGAATGGTCGGAGCCGATCAGGTCCACGCGGCCCGCCAGCAGGGCCTCCCACAGCGCCTCGCGTGTTGCCGCGTCGCGGATCGGAGGCGCGCACTTGAGAGCCGGACCAATCCGCTCGAAGTCGTCCTCGGTGAACGTGAGATAGTGGGGGCACGTCTCGGCGGTGATGGCGACGCCACGGCTGCGCGCCGTATCCACCTCGTCCAGCCCCGCGGCGCAGCTGACGTGCACGACGTGTGCGCGCACCCCTTTGCCCGCACCGCGCATGCAGTTGAGCAGGCGCCGAATCGCTTCGACCTCCGCCTCCGGCGGGCGCGCGCGGCACCATGAGCGGCGATCGCCCCCTCGATGTTCGGCGCTGTGGCGGTCCACAATCTCCTGACTCTCGGCATGGACGCCGACAATCGCGTTGAGACGGGCGGTCAGCTTGAGCCCGATCGCGAGCACCCCGTCGGGGACGCGATGGAAATCGTCGATGCCGCTGTCGCTCATGAATGCTTTGAAGCCGACGACGCCGCGCTGATGGAGCGCCTCGAGCTCACCCAGGTTTTCGGGGACGAGGCCGCCCCACAGCCCGAAGTCCACCAGTGCCTTCTCCGCGGCGACCGCGGCCTTTTGATCGAACGCCTCGGCCGTCGTGGTGGGAGGATGGGCGTTGAGCGGCATTTCGAGGACGGTAGTGACGCCGCCTGCCGCGGCGCCCCGCGTGCCCGCTTCCCATCCTTCCCAGTCGGCGCGGCCGGGCTCATTGAAGTGCACGTGCGCGTCGACGACGCCCGGAAGGACCACAAGTCCCGTGGCGTCGATGACCTCCCCGTCGACACGGACTTCGGAGCCGATCGCGGAGATCACGCCGTCAGTCACCGCGATATCCATGGGTCGCTGGCCGGTGGGAAGCACTATGGTACCGCCACGAATAATCACCGGACTTCTTCTATGATGATCTCCTGCGCCCCTTCCCAGAGCGTCAGCCTGCCAATCTCCGGCAATTGTTCTTGTCCCGCGGTCAGCGTCGCAAAGTGATTGCCCGCGAGCTGTCCGACCTTACTCGCGAACATCGTCGAGCCGTAGGGAAAGAGCAGCTCGGTCTCGCTTATGCCGCCCGGATACAGCAGCAGCATGCCCGGGGCGGGGTGGCTGGTGTGATTCTCAAAATCGAGGCCGAGTTTCTTGTCGCCCATGGGAATCCACGTCGACTCGCCGCTCCAGCGGCAGTGGACTATCTTGGATTTGAGCGGCAGCATCTTGCGAATCACAGCCACCGTTCTGGGCGCGGCCTGCTCCTCCAGCCGCGCCGTGAACGTCAGGTTTCCGACTCGGATCTTGAGCATGCCCAACACTAACCGTCAGACGATTTCGACGCACGTCCTCGATACCGCGCGCGGCGAGCCCGCTGCCGGGGTGCGTGTGACGCTCTCCCGAGTCGATGGCAGCCAGGCGGTAACCAAAGACACCGATGCCGACGGCCGCGTCGCCGATCTCGGCCAGGTCGAGACAGGCATGTACCGCCTGTCATTCGGCGTCGGGGAGTACTATAAGAAGAAGGGGCTCTCCTCTCCGTTTCTCGATCGGGTGACCCTGGATTTCGCGGTCGATGCTGACCGTCGCTATCACATCCCGCTGCTCATGTCGCCGTTCTCGTGCACAAGCTACAGGGGCAGCTGAACCTCTTCGAAAACGCGGGCCCGTTATTGGAGCGGCTGCGCGCCGAAGAGCCGTTTGCGAGCGGCGCCGCCATGGTCGCACGCGCCCGTGAGATCCTTGCGAGTCTCTCTGAAGCGCAGCAGATCGCCGTCATCAATGCCCATCCGCGCATCGGCGAGCGCCCCGACACGATCTCGACGGCGTCGTTTCGGGAGCAGGGATATGCGGGCGACACCACGCCCCCCGAGGTGCTGCTGCGGCTCGCGACGCTGAACGATGAGTACGAGCAGAAGTTCGGCTTCCGCTTCGTGGTGTATGTAAATCGCCGGTCCAAGGAGGCCCTGGTGCCGGTGCTGGAATCGCGGCTGCGCGGGACGCGTGAGGAAGAGCTCGGGACGGCGCTGGCCGAGCTCCTGGCGATTGCCGAAGACCGGTTGCGAGGATGACGTCATGTTAGCTCTGATCAAACTGATTCAATCGCTCTTCGGCGCGCTGCATTCCGAGGGCACGCCCGGCCAGCTCGCCGCGGGCATCGTGCTCGGATCGATCCTGGGGCTCACGCCGCTACTCAACATCCACAACGCCGTGGTCTTCGCGCTGCTCGTGCTGCTCAACGTGTCGTTCGCGGGCGGGATGCTCGGGTGGGCGCTGTTCGTGCCGTTCGGTTTCCTGCTCGATCCGCTGTTCGATTGGATCGGCCACAGCCTGCTGCTGGCGCCGTCGCTGCGCGGGATGTGGACATCCTTCTACAACATGCCGATCGTGCCGCTCACGAATTTCAACAACACGGTGGTGCTGGGCAGCGTCGTGTTCGCGGTGCTCTTTACCATCCCGCTGTTCTTCGCTACCCGCTACGGCGTCGCGCGCTATCGCGCGACCGTGGGC
>JBHEMG010000076.1:0-23700 GCA_046262715.1 Gemmatimonadales bacterium | reverse complement strand
CTTTGGACACCATCACAAGGGCGCCGATCAGGCGCTCGCGGCCGTGGTGTCGCGACTGCGCCACTCCGACAAGGTCCAGCTGACCACCTTCGCGGCGGCGCTGGCCGACCATCCTCCAGTCCAGACGGTGACGCTGGTCGAGCCGACATCATGGAGCTGTGCGCACGGCGTGGAACGGTGGCGGTCCGCATGCGGCTGCCGCATCGAGCAGCACGCGTCCACGCAACAGGAATGGCGGGCGCCGTTGCGTGCGGCGATCGATTGGTTGGCCCAGGAAATTCACGCCATCTACGAGCGCGAGGGGCGTGATCTGCCGGGCGGGCCATGGGCATTCCGCGATGCGGCCGGGGGCGCCGGTGACGGCGGCGGACCTGTCGAGATAGAGCGCGGAGTCCTGCGCGCCATGACGTCGTGCGGCTGGTTCTTCGATGATTTCGCCGGACTCGAGGGACGGCAGGTGCTACGCTACGCCGCCCACGCCATCGGACTCGCGGGAGCAGACAGCGGCCGCCTCGAGGCCGGGTTCATCGAGAAGCTCGCCGGCGCGCGCAGCAACGATCCGGCCGCAGGCAGCGCCGCCGATGTGTTCCGTCAGACGCTGCAGCCGACACCACCATGAGCGGGCCGCTGCGTTTTGTATTTGGCCTGCACCTGCATCAGCCGGTGGGGAATTTCGATCACGTCATGGCGGACCACGTGCGCGACGTCTATCGCCCGATCATCGAGCGCGCCGCCGCCGCCAATTTCCTTCCGCTCACACTGCATGTGTCGGGACCGCTGTTCGAGTGGCTGGAAGACCACGATACGGCCTGGCTCGATATGATCGGCCGGCTCGCGACGGACAAAAAACTCGAGCTGTTGCTTGCCGGATTCGACGAGCCGATTCTCGCTTCCCTGCCTCGTCCCGACCGGCTCGAGCAGATCGGGCGCATGCGCGAGTACCTGCAGCGGCGATTCGGTGTGCACGGCACGGGGCTATGGCTGACGGAGCGGGTGTGGGTGCCGGAGCTCACGGCCGATCTCGCGGTGGCGGGCGTCGAGTACGCGCTCGTCGATGACCGCCATTTTCTGGTGAGTGGATTCCGCCACGACGAGCTGCACCGACCGCATATCAGCGAATCGGACGGCCGCCGCGTGGGGTTGCTCGCGATCGACGAGAGGCTCCGCTACCTCATTCCTTTCCGCCCGCCGGAAGAAACCGCCGCATACCTCCGGCAGCTGCGCGCGGAGGGCCACGAGCTCGCCATTCTCGCCGACGACGGCGAGAAGTTCGGCGGCTGGCCCGGCACCAAGGCGTGGGTGTACGGCTCGGGATGGCTGGACAAATTCCTGCAAACGATGGAGCGGCTGACGACCGCCGGTGAGATCCAACTGACGACGGGCCAGCAGGCCTTCCGCGAAGTGCCGCCGGGTGGGCTGTCCTATCTCGGCACCGCGTCCTACCGCGAGATGGAGAAGTGGTCCCTGCCGCCAGTGGCGCAGCGCGACCTCACGACCCTCGAGGACGAGCTGGGACCCAGGCACCTGGCGGCATCGTCGGCGTTCGTACGCGGCGGGCACTGGCACCACTTTCTGGTCAAGTATTCCGAGTCCAACCGCATGCACAAGACGATGCTGGCGCTTTCCAATCTGTGTCGCAGCCGCGGCGATCCCGCCGAGGCACGCCGCGCGATCGGACGGGCGCAGTGCAACGACGCGTACTGGCACGGTGTATTCGGCGGGCTCTATTTGCCCCACCTGCGCAACGCGATTTGGCGGCAGCTGGGAATCGCCGAGCTGGCGCTACGCCAGGGGGAGGCGCTGGCCTGGGAAGAGATCGACATCGACTTCGACGGCTACCCGGAGCTGTGGATTCACTCGGCGCAGTTCTCGGCGGTGCTCAGCCCGCAGCGCGGCGGCGCCATCGAGATGCTGACGCACTTTAAGGACCAGATCAATCTTGCCGACGTGCTGACTCGGCGCCGGGAATCCTACCACGAGCTTCCAAAAAAATCGGCGCACGAGCAGGAAGGTCATGGCAACGGTGGCACGGCGAGCATTCACGACATCGAGCGAGACGCGAAACTCAAGTCGCTGCCGCCGATCGACGCTGAGCCCCGGGCAATTCTGGTCGAGCGCCTGCTCCCCGAGGACCTCAAATCGTCCGATTACATGCGCTCTCATTACACGCCGCTGCGCTCCTGGGCGGTGGTGCCGATGCAGAGCGTCGTGACGGCGAACGGCGACACTGTGACGATCGTCCTCCAGGGGGACGGGCTCGAAAAACGGCTCACGTTCGATCGCGCGGGCTGTATCTCGGTCACTTACACGTGGCCGACGGCGGATCTCCCGCCGAATGCCGTCTTCGCGCCCGAGCTGTCGGTGTCTCGCAGCATCCCGTTGCGCGTGGACCCCGACGTGGAGGTCTGGCGCTCGGAAGTCACGACCGTCGCCCGCAGCGAGCGCGGGTTCGAGGAGACGGTGCAAGGGTTTTCGGTGACGCCCCGCTGGCCCGCGCGTCTCGGAACATGCACGTTCGAATTCGGTGGAGAAGCACCCGCTTGAATGTCCAGCGCCGCGCCACCTATCGCGTGCAGCTGAACGCGGATTTCGGGTTCGATCAAACCGCCGAGGTTGCGGAGTATCTGGCCGGCCTCGGCGTCAGTCATTTGTATACCTCGCCCTACCTTCAGGCGGCGGCTGGCAGCACCCACGGCTACGACGTGGTGGATCATTCTCGCCTGAGCGAGGAGCTCGGCGGCGCCGAGGGACACGGGCGCATGCTGGCGGCGCTGCAGCATGCCGGACTGGGGCATCTCCTCGATGTCGTTCCCAACCACATGTCGATCGCGAGCCGGGCCAACAAATGGTGGTGGGACGTCCTGCGCAACGGCCTAGCGAGCGCCTACGCACGGTTCTTCGATGTCGATTGGGAGCCGCCGGAAGCCCGGCTGCGCAACACAATGCTCCTGCCGGTCCTCGCGGATCAGTACGGGCGGGCGCTCGAGCGCGGTGAGATTCAGCTGCATCGGGAAGGCATCGCGTTTACGGTGCGATACAAGGACCATGAGTTCCCCGTCGAGCCGCGATCGCTGGCCGGCCTGCTGGGCAGTGCCGCGCGGCTCGCGCAGTCGGAACGTCTCGCCTTCATCGCGGACACACTCGAGGTCCTGCCGCCCGCTACCGAGACCGACCCACAGGCTGTCGAGCGCCGGCGCCGCGACGACCGGATGGCGAGTGCCTTGCTGGAGGAGCTGATGCAAACCGAGCCAGCGGTGGCACGCGCGCTGGATGCCGCGGTGGATGGGTGCAACGCCGATCCCGATGCGATGGACCGGCTGCTCGATCAGCAGAACTACCGCCTCGCATGGTGGCAGGCCGCCGACCGCGACCTCGGCTACCGCCGCTTCTTCGACGTCAATTCGCTGATCGGTCTGCGGGCAGAAGTTCCGGAAGTCTTCTGTGAAACCCATCGCCTCGTGCTGGAGCTCGTACGGTCCGGAAAAGCCGACGGGTTGCGCATCGATCATGTCGACGGCATGCAGGACCCCGACGGCTACCTGCAGCGCGTGCGCCAGGCGTGCGAATGCTACGTCGTGGTAGAGAAGATTTTAGCGTCGGACGAGCAGCTCCCCGACCACTGGCCGGTCGAGGGGACGACGGGATACGGGCTGCTCAATCTCGTGGGCGGGTTGTTCATCAATCCGTCCGCGGAGGCGCCGCTCACGCAGTTCTACGCGACGTTCGCCGGAATCTCCGACGCGTATGCCGACGTCAAGCACGAGAAGCGACTGTTCGTGCTGCGCGAAGGACTGGGCAGCGACGTCAATCGCCTGGCCGAGCTGCTGCTTCGCATCTGTGAGCGCCACCGCCGGCATCGCGACTATACCCGGCATGTGCTCACCGAAGCATTACGCGCGCTGCTCGCGTCGTTCCCCGTGTACCGAACGTACGCGCTGCCGGACCGCGGCGAAATCGGAGACGCCGACCGCAACCGCGTCCATGTGGCGACGGCTGAAGCCAAGCGCCGTCGCTCTGATGTGGATGGAGAGCTGTTCGATTTCCTCGACGCAATCCTGACGCTGCAGGTGCGAGGCGAGCTCGAGAGCACGTTCGTCAAGCGCTTTCAACAGGTCAGCACCGCGGTTATGGCGAAGGGCGTCGAAGACACCGCGTTCTATACCTACAATCGCTTCATCGTGCTCAATGAGGTGGGCGGCGACCCGTCCCGGTTTGGTGTGGCACCTGACGAGTTTCACGCCCGCATGACCGAGGTGCAGGCAAAACATCCACACACGATCTTCGCGACGGCGACGCACGATACGAAGCGAGGCGAAGACGTGCGTGCGCGACTCGCGGTCGTCAGTGAATGCCCCGCGAGCTGGACGGCGGCGGTACAGCGCTGGTCCGCGCAGAACGAGCAACATCGCAGCGACGGTTTCCCTGACCGCAATACCGAGTACCTCTTCTACCAGACGCTCGTCGGCGCATGGCCCGTCACGACGGAACGCATGCTCGCCTACATGGAGAAGGCGACGCGGGAGGCCAAGACGCACACGTCGTGGACCGCGCCCAATCAGCAGTACGACACGGGGCTGCGGCACTTCATCGAGCGAGCGCTGGACGACCCCGCCTTCACCGGCGCCGTCCGCGAGTTTGTCGATACGATTCTCACCCCGGGGCGCGTCGTTTCGCTGGCGCAAACGCTGATCAAGCTCACGGCCCCTGGTGTACCCGACATTTACCAGGGGACCGAGCTCTGGTCGTTGTCACTCGTCGATCCGGATAACCGCCGGCCGGTGGATTATGCCAAGCGGCGGAAATTGCTCGAGCAGGTCACCGGAGCAACCGCCGAGCAAGTGCTTGCGCGCGCCGATGAGGGCGCGCCCAAGTTGTGGCTGATTCAACGCGCGCTGCGCACAAAAGCTGCGGGATGCTATCAGCCGCTGAAGGCCGAGGGCCAGCACGCAAAGCATGTCGTTGCCTTTGGTCGCGGCGGCCAGCTCGTAACCGTCGTGCCCCGTCTCACGCAAATGCTGGCCGGCGGCTGGGGGGAAACGTTGCTGCCACTCCCAGAAGGCACGTGGCGCAACGTATTCACGGACGAGACGCACAGCGGTCGCGAGCGCATCGCACACCTGTTTGCACGGTTCCCGGTCGCGTTGCTGGAGCGCGTCGCGGCGTGAACTTTCGCGTCTGGGCGCCGCAGGCAGGCGCGGTCTCCCTGGGGCTCGACACCCAAACGCTGCGCATGATGCGCGACGAGAAGGCGAAGGGGTGGTGGCACGTCGAGGCCGAGGCGAGCGCCGGGGCGCTTTACCGCTTCATGCTGGACGATGGCGAGCAGCTCGCCGATCCGCGCAGCCTCTCGCAGCCCGAGGGGGTGTTCGGGCCCTCCGCAGTGGTGGATCACGCCGCGTTTGCGTGGCACGACGCAGGGTGGCAGCCGCCCCCGCTCGATTCCGCGGTGATCTATGAGATGCACGTAGGCAGCTTCACTCCCGATGGCACGTTCGACAGCGCGATCGCGCGTCTCGATCATCTCACCGCACTCGGCATCACGCACGTCGAAATAATGCCGGTCAACGAGTTCACGGGATCGCGCGGCTGGGGATACGACGGCGTCTTCCTCTGGGCACCGCATCATCGGTACGGCGGACCCGAGGGGTTGAAACGGCTGGTGGACGCGTGCCATGCCCGCGGCCTCGCCGTGTTGCTCGACGTCGTGTACAACCATTTCGGCCCCGAAGGCAATGTCGTACATCGCTACGGGCCCTACACCACCGATCAATACCAGACGCCATGGGGCCCAGCGGTCAATCTCGACCAGCCGGGCAGCGACGAGGTGCGCCGGTTTTTTTGCGACAACGCGCTGATGTGGCTGCGGGACTATCACTGTGATGGGCTGCGCCTCGATGCGGTGCACCCATTGTACGACCGCTCCGCGATCCCTTTTCTCGAGCAGCTCGCGACCGAGACGCGGGCACTCAGCGCCCATCTCGGCCGTTTGCTGGTCCTGATAGCGGAAAGCAACCTGAACGACCCGCGCATGGTGCGAAGCCAGGATGCCGGCGGGTTCGGCATCACCGCCCAGTGGAACGACGACTTCCATCACGCCGTCCACGTCGCGCTGACGGGCGAGCAAATGGGGTATTACGTCGACTTCACACCGTTGCACGACCTCGCGCGCTCGCTGCAGCGTGGCTACGTGTATGAAGGCCAGTATTCCCGGTTCCGTGATCGCATGCATGGCCGACCGGCGTCGCTGTCCGGACAGCAGCTCGTCGCATCGCTGCAAAACCACGATCAGGTCGGCAATCGCGCGGATGGTGCGCGGCTGAGTCAGATCATGCCGTTACGGCGCTGCCAGGCGGCGGCCACCTTGCTGCTCACCTCCCCGTTTATCCCGCTGCTGTTTCAGGGCGAAGAATGGGGCGCCAGCACGCCCTTTCCATATTTCTGCGACCACAAGGACCCCGAGCTGGCGCGCGCGGTGAGCGAAGGACGCAAAAAAGAGTTCGCTGAATTTGCCGACGCCGACGCGGTTCCCGATCCCGAGGACGCCCGCACCGGTGCGTCGGCGACACTCTGCTGGGATGAATCCACGCGTGGCGATCACGCGGAATTGCTGGCCTGGTATCGCGCGCTCATCGCCGTCCGCCGCGCTGAACCAGACTTGCGCGATGGGCGACTCGATCGTTGCAAGGTGCAGTACGATGAAGCGTCCGGCTGGATCATCGTGTCGCGTGGGCGGGTGCAGATCGGGTGCAACCTCGGTACGCATCCACAGCGGGTGCCATTGGAATGCGTTTCGACGGCTCGGGTACTCGCCCAATCCGGCGAGGTCACGCTGGAGCCCGGAGCGCTGATGCTGGGGCCAGATGCGAGCGTCGTCTTACGGCGCTGAGCGTGTATTGTTCAGCATGTCGCGCGCATTCGTAAAAGAAGACGCAGGCGGCCCGGAACGCCGCTACAGCCTGCCCCCCCGGGACGATTCCGGCTACGACGCGGCGGCGGCATGGGCCCTGCTCGAAGGTGCCAACGACGGTGACTCTTACAGCGCCGAACTGGCGACGGGGTACCGCTGGGGCGAGCCGAGGCTGCGGCCGCACGTGGAGCGGATCCTCGCTGAGGCCCGCGCCACCGCCAACGAGCGGCTCGAGCAGCTCGCCGAGCGTTTCCTGCGATGACGCTGGCCGCCCAGCTCGCCGATGTGGGACGCCAGCTGTACGCCCGCGGCTGGGTGCTCGGCACCAGTGGAAACTTCAGCGCCGTGTCACGCCGCACCCCGCTGTCGCTCGCGATTACGGCCAGCGGTGTCGACAAGGGACTGCTCGAACCGCGCCACATCGTCGCAATCGACGAGCACCGCCGCGTCACCAGCAGCGCGGGTACGCCCTCGGCGGAAGCCGCGATTCATCTCGCGGTTATTCGCGCGCGGCGCGGAGACGCGGGCGCGGTGTTGCATACCCACTCGATTTGGAGCACGATTCTATCGGACGTGGCGACAGCGGACGGCCTCGTGCTCGAAGGGTACTAGATGCTGAAAGGTCTGGACGGTGTGCGGACGCACGAGCATCGCGAGGTGTTGCCGATCGTCGAGAACACACAGGATTGGGACGCGGCGGCGCCGCGCATCGAGGCCTTGCTCAAACAGCACCCGGAGGCGCACGCCTTCCTGATTCGCCGTCACGGGCTCTACACGTGGGGCACGGACCTGGCCGCGGCAAAGCGGCAGATCGAGATTCTCGAGTTTTTACTGGAAGCAATGGGACGAAAGCGAGGCACGACATGGCAAGCGTGAGGATCCCCGATGAGCGGCGCACGCTCAGCGACGAGCGCGAAGTCACGGAATACCTGGCCACGCTGGGCATCGACTACGAACGCTGGCCGGTGTCCGAGCGCGTACCCGCCAACGCCCCCGCCGATGCGGTGCTGGCGGCCTACGCGCCCGAAATCGACAAACTCAAGGCGCGGGGCGGTTACGTCACGGCGGACGTCATCGACGTCACGGCGGCGACACCCAACCTCGACACGATGCTGGCGAAGTTCCGCACGGAGCATTGGCACGATGAGGACGAGGTGCGCTTCATCGTCCGCGGACGCGGCTTGTTCCACGTTCATCCGACAGAGGGACCCGTCATCGCGATCGAAGTCGAGGCGGGTGATCTGATCCGCGTGCCCCGCGGCACGTGGCACTGGTTCGACCTCTGCGGGGAGCGCGACATCAGGGCGATCCGGCTCTTCCAGGACAAGTCGGGCTGGACTCCCCATTACACCGAGAGCGGCGTCGACAAGGGCTTTCAACCGCTCTGCATGGGCCCCACCTACATCCCCCTCGGAAATCGAGCCGCGGAATAGCGCCGAGCGACATCCGCGCCGTTCTCCTCGACATCGAAGGCACCACCACACCAATTGCCTTCGTCCACGAGGTGCTGTTTCCGTATGCCCGCGCGCGCCTGCGCGCGTACCTCACAGCGCACGCCGCCGACCCAGAGCTGCGGGGCGACATCGAGCTACTGCGTGCCGAGCACGCCGCCGAGTCCGCACAGCCCGCCGTGCCGGCGTGGAATTCCTCAGATGATCTCGCTTCGGCGGCGTCCTATGCGAATTGGCTGATGGATCGCGATCGCAAGTCGACGGCGTTGAAATCGTTGCAGGGCAAGATCTGGGAGGCGGGCTATCGGACGGGTGAGCTCCAGGGGAAAGGCGAAGTCTATCCCGATGTGCGGCCCGCCCTCGCCCGCTGGCGCGATGCCGGAAAAATGATCGCGATCTTCTCGTCTGGCAGCGTGCAGGCGCAGCGCAATCTCTTCGCGAACACCACCGACGGCGATCTCTCCGCGTTCTTGTCAGGCTACTTCGACACGACCACCGGACCCAAGCGCGTGGCTGCCAGCTATGGTCGAATTGCCGCGGCTCTGCGACGCGCTCCCGGCGAGATCCTGTTCGTGTCGGATGTGGCGGAAGAGCTCGACGCCGCGCGCGCCGCCGGTATGCACACCACGCTGTGCGACCGCGCGGGCGGTGCTCCGGACGCGCCTCCCACAGACCATCCTCGCATTCGCTCTTTTGCCGAGCTAGCGTAGGGCCATGGGTATCGTCGGACTTATCGCGCTGTTGCTCGCCGCCTGGGCGATTTACTCTTTCAATCGGCTCACGCGGCTGCGCGCGCTCGGCGACAACGCCTGGGCCGACATCGACGTCCAGCTCAAACGCCGCCACGATTTGATTCCATCGGTGGTGGCCGTGGTCCAGGGACATGCCGGCTACGAGCGCGGCACCCTGGAGGCGCTCGTGGAGGCGCGCGGCCGCGCGGTCCAGGCGTCAGACCGCGGTCCCGCGACGCGCTCCCAGGAAGAAGACCCGCTCGCGGGTGCGTTGCAGCGCGTCGTGGCGGTGGCGGAGGCGTATCCGGAACTCAAGGCGGCGGCGAGTTTTGCGAGCCTGCAGCGCACCCTGACAGAGGTCGAAGACCACTTGCAGAACGCTCGGCGCTACTACAACGCCGTCGTGCGCGACTTCAACACGGCGATCGCCCAATTCCCCACCGGAATCCTCGCCGGGATGATGCGCTTGCGCCCGCGCGAATTCTTTGGGCTCGACGACCCGGGCGAGCGGGTAGTGCCGCGTGTCCCCGTCGTGATGCTGCTGATAGCGCTGGGCGCGACGTCGCTGCATGCGCAGCAGAAGTCCTACACGATCGAGCGCTTCGACGCGCGTATTCAGGTCAATCGCGACGCCAGCATCGACGTCACCGAATCGATCACCGCGCGATTTATCGGCTCGTGGAATGGTCTCTACCGCACGATTCCCATCACATACCGCACGCCGCAGGGATTGAACTGGACGCTCGGGGTCCGGCTGGTCAGCGCCCAGGATGAGGCTGGCCGCGCGCTGCGGACCGAGACAAGCCGCGCGGGCCAATACATCAAGTACAAACTCTGGATTCCGGGCGCCGCCGATGCGGACCGGACGCTCGTCCTGCGCTATCACGCCACGAATGGACTGCGCTTCTTCGATGAGCACGACGAGCTGTACTGGAACGTCACCGGCGATGAGTGGACGGTGCCCATCACGCTCGCGACGGCGGAAATCGAGCTGCCCGCCGCGGTGAGCGGCGTGCGGGCAATCGCCTTCAACGGCGTGTACGGCGCCACCGCGCGCGAGGCGGATGTCGCCATCAATGGCACGACCGTCCGAATCTCAATGCCGCACCCGCTCGCCTATCACGAAGGACTCACCGCCGTCGTGGGATGGAATAAGGGTGCGATCGTGGAGCCCTCGGGCACCGATCGGGCGCTCGGGGTCGCGCGCAGCAACTGGCCGCTGCTCATTCCCATCGCGGTGTTTTTGCTCGCACTCCTCGCCTGGCACCGCTGGGGTCGCGATCCGCGCCGCCGGCCCATCGCCGTGCAGTATGAACCTCCCGCCGGGCTCACCCCCGCGGAAGCCGGTACGCTGCTCGACAACTCGGCCGACATGCGGGACATCACCGCAACGCTGGTGGACCTCGCGATCCGGGGCCTATTGCGCATCGAGGAGCACCAGAATCCCAAGGTGCTCGGCCTGTTCGGTGGCGGCACCGCGTACACCCTGCAGCGGCTGAAATCGGATAGCAGTCTTGCAGCGCACGAAACGCGAGTGTTCGAGGGCGTCTTCGATGGACAGGGCGATCGCGTCGAACTCGAGGATCTGAAGAACGAATTCTACAAGCACCTGCCCCCGATCCGCGACGGCATCTTCGACACGCTGAAGGAGCGGGGGTTCTACCGCGATCGTCCCGACAAAGTGAAGCAACGCTGGATCGGCATCGCCGTCGGCGTCGGATTGATGGTGGGTCTTGGCGGGGCGTATCTGTCGCCTCTGTTCCAGCTCACGGCGGTACCGTTCATCATCGGGGCGGTTCTGTCAGGCGCGATCCTGCTGATCTTCGCGCAGATCATGCCCGCGCGTACCGAAACGGGCACGCGGGCGTTGGAGCAGGTGCTCGGATTCGAGGAATTCCTGCGGCGGGTCGAGAGCGAAACCCTGAAACGCGTCATTATCGGGCATCCTGAGCTGTTCGATAAATATCTGCCGTACGCGATGGCCTTCGGCGTGGAGCGGCAATTCGCCCGCGCGTTCGCAGACATCTACACGCAAGCCCCGGGATGGTACGTCGGGCCCAACATGGCGACGTTCAACGTCATCCATTTCTCGAGCAACATGAGCCACCTCTCGAGCGTAGCGGCCACGACGATGGCGTCGTCACCGCGCAGCTCGAGCGGCTCGGGCTTCGGCGGAGGTGGTAGCTCGGGTGGGGGTGGTGGCGGCGGCGGGGGCGGAGCATTCTAAACCTTGAGGAGCGCGCAATGAGGACATCCCTGTTGTCGCGTGTGTTCGCCGTCGCCCTGGTCGGTGCCGGCTGCCGCCCGTCGACACCCTCAGTCGCCCCCGTGAGCGCCGGCACTCAGCCCGCGATTACGCCGGCGGATCTCCAACGGCGCCTGTTTCTCATTGCCGATGATTCGCTGATGGGCCGAGAGACGGGAAGTGAAGGAGCGTTCAAGGCGTCGGCCTACGTCGCCGCGGAGTTCAAGCGCCTCGGGCTCGAGCCCGCCGGGGACGCCGGGACGTACTTCCAAACCGTGCCGTTCTGGATCGTCACGCCCGACGTGCAGTCGCGTCTGACGGCGAGCAACGGGACGTCGCTCAGGTTGGGCACCGACTTCCTGCCGGTCAGTTTCGCGGCGCCGCCGCGCACGCTCGATCAGGCGTCGGTCGTGTATGCGGGATCGCAGGCCGATACGGGGCGCTTGATTCCGCCCACGCAGCTGGTGGGGAAATTCGTCGTGATCGACGTACCGCCACCGCCGCGCGGAGACCGTCGCGCCGTTGGCGCTCTGCTCGGCCGTTATCGCGACGCGGCGGGCATCGGCATCGTCGCCCTCGAGCAGCTGGGCAACGAGCAGATCGCGCGCGTGCGCGAGGGCCGGCCGGTCGCAGACACCGCCCGCAATGCGCGCGCGTTGTCACTCGTGTGGCTATCGCGCCGGGCCGCCAGCGCGCTGCTTGGGGCCGACCCCGCCACGCTGACGCCGGGCACCTCGGTCGGCACCGTCTCCGGCTACTTCGACTTTTCACGCAAACCGGTGCCGTTCACGGCACGCAACGTCGTCGGCATCCTGCGGGGCCGGGACCCTGCCCTGCGCAACGAGTATGTGTCGCTATCCGCGCATCACGATCACGTGGGGTTCGACCGCAATCCGGTCGATCACGACTCGCTGCGCGCATTCAACCGCGTCGTGCGGCCGATGGGTGCGGATTCGCCGATGCGTCCCGCCACGGAAGAGGAGAATTACAAAATCCGCGTGATCCTGGACAGCCTACGCGCCGTCCATCGCCCGCGCCCCGACTCGATTCGCAATGGCGCCGACGACGACGGCTCGGGAACGGTTGCCATTCTGGAGATCGCGGAAGCGTTCGCGCGCGAGGGCCAGCGCCCCCGCCGCTCGATTCTGTTTGTCAGCCACACGGGCGAGGAAGCGGGACTGCTGGGCTCGCGCTGGTACTCCGATCACCCGACCGTTCCGATCGACTCGATCGTCGGGGAAATCGATCAGGACATGATCGGCCGCGGCACCGCGTCCGACTTTCCGCGCGGCGGCACGGGCGCAGGCAGCCAGACCTACCTCGAGGTCATTGGCGCCAAACGTATCTCCCGGGAATTCGGCGAACTGCTCGAAGCGGCCAACGCCAAGCAGCCGGTGCCCTTTGTGTTTGATTACACCTACGATCAGCCGGGCCACCCGCTGCAGTACTACTGCCGTGCCGATCACTACAGCTACGCGCGCTACGGTATTCCGTCGGTGGCGTTCTCGCGCGGCGAGCATCTCGACTATCACCAGGTGACCGATGAAGCGCAGTACATCAGCTACCCCGACCTGGCGCGCGTGACGCAGATGGTCCACGACGGCGCGCTCGCGATCGCGAACGCCCCAGTGCGTCCCAAACGCGACGTGCCAAAGCCGACCGACCCGAACGCGCCCTGCCGGCAGTAAGTCCTAGAGGTATTTGAGCCACCAGTCGCGCCGCCTCGACTTGAGGTCGGCGTACCAGCGGCTCGGGAAATACAGCATCGCGACGGCGATCGCCCAGACGAGATAGAGCAGCCCCAGGCTCCAGGGGTAGCCCTCGGGCGCGGGCGGATTGCCCATTGGATGATTGGCAAAGAGCCAGGGGCTCACGCTCCCGAAACGGATCTGCGATACCACGAGCGCGAGTGCGTGGATGAGCGGGATGTGCAGCACATAATAGAAGAAGGGCACGCGCCCAAATACGGTCAGCCAGGCGCCGATGCGTCCCCGCGCCCCCTCCAGCAGCGGCAGCAGTGCGATGGTCGGGCCGAGCGTCATGAGCAAGAAGCTGAGCGACGCGGGGTACTTCGTCGTGTTCAGGAATGACAGGAACGCCGGCATCGGCGGCGTCGCGGTCCACGGCCGCGGGTCACCGTACAGATTGAGTCCTCGCATCACGAGGAAGAGACCGATCGCGCCGAGGCCCAGTCGCAGACAGATCCGGTTGCGTCGCGCCGGTTCGAGCATGAGCACCGTACCGAACGCGTAGCCCGATGCCATGACACCGATCCAGGGAATGACGGAGTAGAGCACGATCAGCGGCGTGCCGCCCACCGGCCCATTGAAGAATCCCACGTACAAAATTTTCCAGAGCTCGCCGAGGGCTGGGACGTGCCCGACGAGCCACGGCATGACCGCGTTGTGGAGCGCGATGATGGCCATCCCGATCGCGGCGACCGCCCGGATCCGCAGTCGCACCAGCGCCGCCATCAGGATCATGCACCACCCGATCACCCAGATCACGCCGGCGAGCATGTAGTGCGCGAAATCGAGGTTGAACGTCCAGGCGACGCGTATCACCGTGAGCTCGAGCAGGACCAGCCAGACACCGCGCACGAATAGGAATCGGGATACATCGGCGTGTTTGCGGCCGTAAAAAAAGGCGCTGGTACCCGCCAGGAAGATGAATGCGGGCGCGACAAAGTGAGTGATCCACCGAGTAAAGAAAATCCCCGCCGTGGGCCCGCCGGCGGGGAGTCCCGAGTACACGCGCACGTGATCGATCGCCATCAGCACCATCACCGCGCCGCGAATCAGATCGATCGCCGCAACGCGCGCGGTCGCGGCTGGTGCGGGCGGGGAGGTGGCAGCGGCGAGAGGAGCGCTCATCTCGCCCAAACATTCACTACGACACCATGGCCTGCAACCGCTTGGGCTCCTCCCCCAACCACTCGGGATGTTCCGCGGTAGCATCGAACAGCGAAGACGTCTTGAACAGCTCGTACGCGCCATGCGCCGCCGCTTCCCGTGTCTTCTCGCGCAGGGCGTTCATCTCCGTTTCCTCCAGGGGGCGGAATGTCCGCGCCACCGAGAGCGCCTGCTTGAGGATTTTCATGCTGTCGATTCCCGTGATCACGACGGATGTCGGCAAGGACAGCGCATACCGCAAGCATTCCTCCGCGGTGACGGTCTTCGACTTCAGGATGATGCCCTGCGCCAGGCTCTTCATGCCGAGCACGCCAATGCGCCGTTTGACGAGCTCCGGCAGGACGAGCTGCTCGAAGCTGCGATAATGCGCGTCCATGACGTTCAGCGGCATCTGGACCGTTTCGATACGCGCGCCACGCTCCGCCGCCAGATGGAGCATATATAGATGAACGGCGGGGTCCTTATGCCCCGTGAACCCGATGTAGCGGAGCTTGCCTGCCTTGCGCGCTTTCTCGAGCGCCCCCTGCGCGCCGGTCTTGTCGAAGATGCGGTTGGCGTCCTCATAGCGAATGATTTCATGGTGCTGCACGAGGTCGATACAGTCGATCCGCAAACGCTTGAGCGATTCCTCGAGCTGTTTGGTGGCGGCTGCCGCCGAGCGGCCATCGACCTTGGTCATGACGAACGCCCGGTCGCGGTAGCCATTGCGCAGCGCTTTCCCCAGCCGCTTTTCGCTCGTGCCCTTGTGATAGTCCCACGAGTTGTCCATGAACGTGATGCCTTCATCGATTGCCGTCCTGATGATCTGGATGGCGAGTTTTTCACTGACGTCGTCGTTGCCGATATGGGAGCCGCCGACGCCGATGCACGAGACCTGCTCGCCGGTCGAACCCAGAATCCGCGTCGGGATGGTCATGCGCATCAGCTCCGTTTCACGTTCATCTGATCGAGTGCGGCACGCAGCCCGCGTGCCAGGATCACGGCGTCTCCAACCGCCCAGAAATGCATGAACAGCAAGCGCGGCGTCTCATTGAGCATGTGGCTGTGCAACGCCGCGATCTCGATGCCGCTCGACCGCAGCGCCCGGATCACGGGATTCACTTCGCTCGCGATCATGACGAAGTCACCGGCGATGGCGGCATTAGTGCCGTCCGTCGGCTGGAAATTGATCGCGGTGGCGACGCCCATGGCGGGTGGCACTTCCACGCTGTCCATCATCACGGGCGTCGCGCGCGGAACGCTGAGCTGGTAGACGCCACCGTTGACCTTGCCATGCGCGCCGAGGATCTGCGCGATCTGGGCGGTATCGAGGTCGAACGGCGTCGGCGCCGCGGCCGCGGAGGTCGGGGGCGGCGTGCCGGTGCGCGCCAAGGCCTCTCGGACGGCGCTCGCCAGTGCGCCGGGGCGCCCGCGGCCACCGACGTGGAGATAGACAATGTGAGGTAGCTCACGCATGAGATGGTTGTGCAACGCGGTCTGCTCGACGCCGCCCCGCTGCAACGCATCGATGACCGGAGCGATCTCCGACTCGAGCAGCACGAGGTCGCCCATCAATAGCGCCGTGCTATCGCCGGTTTTCCTGAACGCCACCCACGATCCGAGCGCGAACGCGGGCTTGATCGTCATGGGACCGACGGACACACGCAAATCGCTGCGGGGAAATCCGATGCGATAGCTCTCGCCCTGCAAAGTGCCCGGCCGGCCCAGAATCTGGTCCACGTCTTTCCAGTCGGCCGAAGGGGGGGAGGGTTGTTGCAGTGTGATGACCAGCACGCAGAGGGCGAGCGATGTCATGAAAGTCCTTGAGTGTGTTGAATCGGACTGAACAATCCTCGGAAGTTGTACGTTGTCGTACCACCGTTGGGTCCAGCACTTGTGCCGAACCTGGGGTATGGGGGTAATTCAGGACATGCACACCACCACTCGAATCACGCTCTTGCTGGGTGCGCTGAGCCTCTGCGCGCTTCCAGCACAGGCGCAGTACTTCGGCCGCAACGCCGTCCAGTATGAAAACTTCCACTTCAAGATCCTGAAAACACAGCACTTCGACGTTTATTTCTACGACAAGGAAGCGGAAGCGGCCTCCCAAGCTGCGCGCATGGCCGAACGGTGGTATGACCGGTTGTCAAAGCTCCTGAGACACCAGCTCAGCGGACGCCAGCCCCTCATTCTCTACTCCGACCATCCCGATTTCGAGCAGACCAACGTGCTCGGCGAGCAGCCGGGCGAGGGGACCGGGGGCGTCACCGAAAGCCTCAAACGCCGCATCATCCTGCCGATGGGCGCGTCATTAGCGGAGACCGATCACGTCATTGGGCACGAGCTGACGCACGCGTTCCAATACGACATTACCGGCGTCGGTCGCGGCTCGATGGCCACCGGGCTGAATCGGGTGCCCCTCTGGTTCATCGAGGGCATGGCCGAGTACATGTCGATTGGCCCGGTCGATCCGAACACCACGATGTGGATGCGCGACGCCGTGCGGCGGGGCGAGCTCCCCAGGTTTCGCGATCTCGAAAACCCGAAATACTTCCCCTATCGCTGGGGGCAGTCGTTCTGGGCGTACCTCGGTGGGAATTACGGCGATGACATCGTGGGCGCGTTGCTCCGCACCGCGGGCCGCTCCGGCGACGTCCAGTCCGCACTGCAGACGATGACCCATCGACCCGTCGACAGCCTCGTCGCCGATTGGCATCGCGCGTTGACGGAAAGCGCGCGGCCCATTGCGGTGGCGACGGGCGTGCAACTCCCCGCCGACCGCGCGCAGCGCGACCAGGCGCGGCAGACGCCCGTCAGCGCCGTGACCGGCGCCCGGCTGCTCGTGAATCCGGGAAAAGAGCAGCACTACAACATCGCGCCGGCGCTCAGTCCGGATGGGCGCCGCATGGTGTATTTCTCGGATGCGGGCCTTTTCTCGATCGACATGTACCTCGCGGACGCGGACAACGGCCATACGATCCGCAAGCTCATCTCGTCGACGCGTGATCCGCACCTCGAGAGCATGCAGTTCATCAATTCTGCCGGCGCCTGGGACGCGACGGGGACGCGGTTCGCATTCGGCGCGGTCGTTACCGGCCATCCGGCGCTCCGCATCGTGAACGGCGGCAACGGCGACCTGATCAAAGAGATCAAGTTTCCGTCGCTCGGCGAGATCTTCAATCCGACGTGGTCTCCCGACGGGAAGCGCATCGCGTTCAGCGCACAGGTCGGCGGTCTCACGGATCTTTTCATCTACGACCTCGAGGGCGGCCAGCTGCAGCGGCTGACCAACGACCCCTTCGCCGATCTCGAGCCGGCCTGGTCACCCGATGGCCGGCACATTGCCTTCGTCAGCGACCGCTTTGGGACCGCGCTGCAGCAGCTGTCGTATGGCGAGTATCGGCTCGCGTTGATCGAGGCGCAGCCGGGCGGTCAGATCACCGCGCTGCCGCATCTCACCGCCGGGAAGCAAATCAATCCGCAATGGAGTCCCGAGGGCACGAGCCTGTATTTCCTGGGGGACCCGGGCGGCATTACGAACGTCTACCGGCTGTCCACCGCCGATGGGGCGATCACCCAGGTCACGAACGTCTTCAGCGGTGTCAGCGGCATCACGTCGCTCAGTCCCGCCCTGAGCGTCGCGCAAAAGACCTCGCGCGCCGTCATCAGCGTATACACAGGCGGCGGCTACGCGATTCAGGCGATCGACGATATCCAGACACTGAACGGTGGTCCGATTCAGGATTTGCCGAAATCGGCCGCGGTCCTGCCGCCGATCGATCGTGAAGCAGTCGGCAACGGTATCGATGCGGTGATCAAGGATCCCGCGCCCGGGCTGCCCGAGGAGGCCTCCGTCACGCTCAGCAGCGCGACCAAGGCGTATCATCCCAAGCTGTCGCTCGACTTCGTTGCGCAGCCGAGCCTTGCGGTCGCCGCCGACCGGTTTGGGACCTACGTCGGCGGCGGCATTACGCTCTTCTGGAGCGATATGCTCGGCGACCACAACCTGGTGACGATGGCGCAGGTCAACGGCCGATTGGCGGACTTCGCGGCACTTGCTGCGTATGGCAACAGGAAATCCCGATTGAACTGGTCGGTCGCCGCGCAGCGGATACCGTACATCACCGGATTCTTCAGCTTTCCGGTCGACGGAAACAATACGCAATGGCAAATCTTGGATCGTTTCAAGACAACGTACAGTGAGCTCACAGGCAGCGTCGCCTATCCGTTCAACCGCTCACAGCGCGTAGAGTTCTCCGCCGGGATCCAGCGGATTTCGTTCGCCGAGGAAATCGACTCGCTGGGTTTCAATCTCAACAGTGGTCAGGCTTTTGATACCAGAACCCAGTTACCCACGCCCCAGCCGCCTTTGAACCTTGCCGGCATGAGTGCGGCGCTGGTGCATGACAATTCGTTCTTTGGCGCCACAGGTCCCATCCTTGGTAGCCGTTGGCGTTTGGAAGCCGATCCGACTTTTGGCAGCCTCAAGTTCGTGAGTGCACTCGCGGATTACCGGAAGTACGTCATGCCCTTCCGACCCTTTACGTTGGCGGGACGGGTCCTGCATGTCGGCCGATACGGGAACGATGGCGAACGGTTGTACCCCCTCTACCTGGGCTATCCCAGCCTCGTGCGGGGATACGACATTGGCAGCATCGACGCAAGCGAATGCGGCTCTTCGTCGTCGGGCGCATGTCCCATCTTTGATCAGCTGCTCGGCAGCAAAATTCTCGTGGCGAATGCCGAGCTGCGCTTTCCGCCATTCGGCTTACTGGGATTGGGCGGAGGTTACTATGGTTTCCTGCCAGTCGAGGCGGGCATCTTCTACGACGCCGGCGTCGCCTGGACCAACGCGGAAGGCACGCAGCTCTTCGGCAACGGCCCGCGGAAAATTGTCCGCAGCGCCGGCGTCTCGTTCCGCATGAACCTGTTCGGCTACGCGATCGGGCAGATGGACGTCGTGCATCCGTTCGACCGGCCACAGAAGAACTGGATGCTGCGCTTCAGTCTCACCGAAGGGTTTTAGGCGCGTGGAACAACGCGCCCTTGGTCAGCACGGGCTGGAAGTCTCGGCGCTCGGCCTCGGCTGCATGGGCATGTCCGACTTCTATGGCGCGCGCAATGACACGGAATCGATCGCGACGATTCACCGCGCCCTCGAGCTTGGTATCAACTTCCTCGACACCGCCGACGTGTACGGGCCGTTCACCAATGAGCAGCTCGTCGGCCGAGCCATCAAAGGCAAGCGGCAGCAGGTCGTCCTCGCCACGAAGTTCGGCAATGTCCGCGACCAGGATGGGAAGTGGGTCGGGCAGAACAGCCGTCCCGACTATGTGAAGGCGGCATGCGACGCATCGCTACAGCGGCTCGGCGTCGATCATATCGATCTCTATTATCAGCATCGCGTCGATCGCGCGGTGCCCATTGAAGACACCGTCGGCGCGATGGCCGACCTCGTGCACGCCGGCAAAGTACGATTTCTCGGCATGTCCGAAGCGTCCGGATCGACAATTAGGCGCGCGCACGCTGTCCATCCGATCGCCGCCCTGCAGACCGAGTATTCGCTGTGGAGCCGGGACGTCGAAGACGAGATCCTGCCCACGGTGCGCGAGCTCGGCATCGGCTTCGTCCCGTACAGTCCGCTCGGCCGCGGTTTTCTCACCGGCCAGATCAAGCGGCCCGAAGACATCCAGGAAGGCGATTGGCGGAAGAACCACCCGCGCTTTCAGGGCGAGAATTTCCAGAAGAATCTCGACCTGGTTCAGCGCGTCGAGGAGTTGGCGCGTGAGAAACGATGCACGCCCGGCCAGTTGGCGCTCGCCTGGCTGCTGGCGCAGGGACCCGACATCGTCCCGATCCCCGGCACGAAACACCGCACTTATCTCGAAGAAAATGTCGGCGCCCTGAAGGTTCAGCTGTCGGGAGACGAGGAGCTCCCGGAGACCGCGGCAGGCGCCCGCTACCCCGAAGGGGGGATGCGGACCGTCAACGGTTAGCGGCTTCCTCCAGCTTCGCGATCTCGATCTTCTTCATCTGCAGCATGGCCTGCATCACGCGGCTCGCTTTTTTCGAATCCTTATCGCTCATCAATCTGCCCAGCGCGGTGGGAACGATTTGCCACGAGAAGCCGAACTTGTCCTTGAGCCAGCCGCACTGGCTCTCGGCGCCGCCGTCCGCCGTGAGCTTGCGCCAGTACTCGTCGACTTCCTGCTGATTCTCGCAGTTCACGACGAAAGAAAACGCCTCGCTGAACTTGAATTGCGGACCGCCATTCAAGGCCATGAATTGTTGCCCGCAGAGCTGAAAGCTGACGACCATGACGGCGCCTTTGGGGCCTGGACCCGCGTCGCCATACCGGCTGACGGCAAGAATTTTGGAATCATTGAAGACAGACGTATAGAATTGCGCGGCCTGCTCGGCGTTGTCGTTGAACCACAGAAACGGCGTAATTTTTTGCATCGTGTGACTCCGTGGGATTAATCCCGGAACGAAAGGAGTGAAGGCGTTGTAGGAGTGAGTGCGATCCGTCCCACTCGCCTCCGGAGCATCCGATTCGCGAAGCTACTGAACAACTACACGCGCTCGCTGAATTGATCCCAGCCCAAAAGGAAGTGCTCATGGGCGCGTGGCGCGCGCGCGTGCGCCGCATGCCGGCCGCGGCGAAGCTGGACGCTCCCACGCTCAACGACCTGATGCCGCGGTTGCTGGACGAGCTCATGCGCGTGCTCCTCGCCGGAGAGGCTCCTTCCCAGCTCGACGTCCAGATGACTGAAGCACCCAAGCTCCACGGCCTAGAGCGGTTTCACGCAGGGTTCGATATCGTCGAAGTGGTCGCCGAGTACGGCATGCTGCAGGAGGTACTGCTCGACCTGGCCGAGGAGAACGGCGTGGAAATGTCCAGCGACGCCGGCCGCATCATCAACCGCGTCTTTGGTCGCGCCGTGGCGGCAGCTGTTGATACGTACGCGCGTGAAAAGACCATTGAAATCCAGCAGCGCCGCGAAGAACACCTGTCATTCGTGGTGCACGACCTCCGGACACCCCTGGCAGCGATACAAACGGCGCGGACGGTGCTCGCGAGAAGTCTGCCGGACGAGATCAAGGCCGGCGCGGTCGGGCAAATGCTCGACCTGTTGGGCCGCAACGCGGCGCGCTTGGAAGTCTTGCTACGAAAAACCGGCCAGGATCAGCAGCGGACCATGCTGGCCACACAGGACACGCCCCCCGAACGCCGCGAATTCGACCTCTGGCCCATGGTTGAAGGTCTGCTGATGGACATGGATCCGCTGCTGCCCCATCCTGGCGTGGAGGTGGTAAACGCCGTCCCCAACGATGTCATCGTGTTCGCGGACTCGCTGATGTTGTCGCAAATTTTTCAGAATCTGCTCTCCAATGCGGTTCGCTACACGAAGCAGGGCGCGATCACGTGTGGCGCGGAGCCCACCGGCGCCGGGCGGGGTGTCCGCTGTTGGGTCCAGGATACAGGGCGCGGCATCGAACGCGACCGGCTTGGCAAGATCTGGAAGAAGCTGGAATCGGACCGCCTGCACGAAGGCAGTTTGGGATTGGGCCTGTCCATCGTGAAGCAGCTCGTCGAGGCCCACGGCGGCACCGTCAGCGTGGAAAGTGAGGTCGGTCGTGGCTCGACGTTCTCGTTCACGATTCCTGACCGTTCTGCAGGTACATCCGGCGATAGCTGACCCGCTGATTTAGTCCGTGAAAATCGCCACCTGGAACGTGAACGGCATTCGCGCCCGGGCGGCGCAGCTGTGCGAGTGGCTGCAGCGCGACCAGCCGGACGTCGTCTGCCTCCAGGAGCTGAAGGCGGCGGCAGCGCAGATCCCGGCCGAGTGCAAGCTTGATGGCTATCATGTGTTCTGGCACTCTCTCAAGGGCTATTCCGGCGTCTCCCTACATATCCGGAAAGAGCTCTTCGCGGTCGATCCCGTCTTCAGCCATCCGCCATTCGATATGGAGTCGCGCATCGTGCAGGTGGAGCATGGCAATCTCGTCATCGCGTCCGTGTACGTACCAAACGGCGGCAAGGACTATCCGGCAAAGTTGGATTTCGTGACGAAGCTCGCAACGTGGGCGCGGCAGCTCCACGCGGACGGCCGCGATCTCGTGCTGTGCGGCGACATGAACATCGCCCGCGCCGAAATGGATGTGCATCCCAAGGAGCGCAAACCGAACGCTGTCGGGCAACGGCAGGAGGAACGCGCCCTCTTCGATACGCTGCTGGGCGAGCACCTCGTCGATCTCGGACGGAAATTCGACCCCGACAATCCCAACCTCTTCACGTGGTGGGCGCCGTGGCGCAACCTGCGCGCGCGCAACATCGGGTGGCGCCTCGACTACGTTTTGGCATCGCCAGCGGTCGCCGAGCGTGCCATCAGCTGCGTCGTCCAGGCCGATGTCGGGACCAGCGATCACGCGCCGGTGGTGATGACCGTGCCCTGAGCCTTGCTGGAGGGGTTAGAATGTGTGCGTGGCCCCTGTGGTGTTTCTCCTTTCTCCGGCGAACTGCGCGGGTACGCGCGCCCGGATGCTGCTCAAGAGCCAAACAAGCCCGCTGACCGCGCGACTCGCCAATGGCGGTGCGCCGCTGGGCGAAGTCTTCACGTTTATGAGCAGCCTCTACTTCCGCGGCAAGCTCGCGTACGCGACAACCTTCGGCACGCCGCCGGACGGATGGTCCGCCGCGCTCGTGATCGCGCCGGGGCGTGGGCTCATGGCAGCCGAACACTCCATTCGCGTTGCGGATCTCGAGGGGATGGCGGAGGTCCCCGTCGACGAAGATGAGCCGCGTTACCGCGAGCCATTGCTGCGGGACGCGAACGCGCTGGCGACTGCATTGGGCGGCGCGGGACGCGCGGTGCTGCTGGGCAGCGTCGCGAGCGAAAAGTACGTGACGCCGCTGCTGGAAGTATTCGGCGAGCGGCTGTACTTCCCTGCCACCTTCGTGGGCCGCGGCGACATGAGCCGCGGCGGGCTGATGCTGCGTTGCGCGCGCGCGGGTACGCCGCTCGAGTGCGTGCCGGTGCGGGGCGCCACGCGGCATGGCGTTCGCCCACCGAAGCTGGGACGTCCATAGCCAAGCGCTCGCTGCCCCTCGCCGCGGCACTCATTGCCGTCGTTTTGTGGGCTGCCGCCTTCGTAGGGATCCGCGCCGCCGGGCAATTCTTTTCTCCCGGCGCGCTCGCGCTGGGACGCCTGACCATTGGTACCGTGCTGCTGGGCGGCGTCGTGCTCTCGCGTCCCATTCTGCGTCCCACCAAACGCGAGCTGGCGCTGCTGGTGCTCGCCGGGTTGCTGTGGTTCGGCGTGTACAACGTCGTCTTGAACGACGCCGAGCGACGGGTGGACGCGGGGACCGCCGCGATGCTCGTACTTATCGCGCCCATTATCGTGGTCGCGCTGGCAGCGGCATTCTTGAAAGAGCGCACCACGCCGAACCTGCTGCTCGGCGGCGCGC
>JBHEMG010000075.1:0-19309 GCA_046262715.1 Gemmatimonadales bacterium | reverse complement strand
CACGTCCTCGTGCTGTCGCTGCAGAGCTACGCGTACATCGCCTTGTTCGCCGGCTTCTACTGGATGTCCTGGGTTCAGGTCCGGCGGACGGAGTCGCGCTTCGTCTTCGTCTGGGCGCTGCTTGCGACGCTACTCGTGGCGGCCCTCGTCGAGGTTGCCCAAGGGGTGACGGGGCGAGGCGGTTGCCGGGTGCGGGATCTCGTGCCAGATGCCGCCGGGGCGTTGGGCGCGGCGCTGCTGCTTGCGATCTGGTCCCGGGTGCGCCGGAAACCTGCGTATGTCAGACTCGTCAAGCCACGCTCCGCGATCGCTCCGCCCCAGCCAGTCCCTGCGCCCCGTGCTGTCGTTCCGCCTCGCGGTGTCGTTGCACCGCCGCCTGACTTTTATCCAAGCCCCCACCCGAGCGCTGGCACTCCACCGGAGGTTGTCGCTCCGGAGCCTAGTGCCAGCACAGCGGTCACTCAACGCCTTCAGCCGGTCGTGCATCGGCTCTGGGCAATGTTGCAGCGTGGCTGGACGATCATACGTGCACGTCGGCGCACGATCGTCGTTGGCGTCGCCCTCCTCGTGCTCGTGGGTGCCGCGGCGTTCGTGGTGCTGCAACGCCCGGCACCGGCCCCCGTCGTCACCGCGCAACCGGCGGCCGCACCCCCAGCACAGCCTCGGCCCCTCCAGTCTGACGCCGAGGGGTACTACGAGCCGGGCTACCAGTTTACGGTCGCCGATCGGCGCTTCACCCGTCTGACGCTGCGCCCGGAACCCTTTCTTACGTTCTCGCGCGTCGGGACACGGCAGGAAGTAGGGTGCGCAGATGCACGAATTGGCCGGGATGCGGTCTATCTGCGCTGCGAGTTCGACCGCGTGGGGATGGTCACCATCGACGGCCGATTCACGTCGCGCGTCGTCACGAGCAGTCTCGACACGCCCGTCTTGAGCGCCGTGATCACGGTCATCAACACTCGCGGTGAGACGCTGTACCGTGCGCGTGACTCGTTCCTCTGGCACACGCCCGACTGAGCCTGCCAACGGCCTTTCTCGAGAAGCAGGCGTCCAGATGGATTCGTGGTGTCCGCGCAGCCCATCGGGCCGGTGGCCGCGCTCTGACGCCCGTAGAGTTGCAAGCGGTTGCTCCATACTTTGACGAATCGCTTCTGCGTACCGTCCGCATATCCAGAGTTCGTAGCCTTTCGAACCCCGACTTCTATTCCTTACTTCTCGAGCAAAGCATCGCGATACCGCTCGATTTCACCAAAATGGCCGCCATCACCTTTGTGGACACAATTGTGGTGTCAGAGCGCGGGCCTTTGCCTGCAAGCGAAGAGCTGCCACTGTTGTTTCATGAACTCGTCCATGTCGTTCAGTACGATGTGTTAGGCCTCGACGAGTTCGTGCGCCGGTATGTGCGCGGCTGGGTCGAAAATGGATTTCAATATTCACGAATCCCGTTGGAACGCTCGGCGTACGAACTTGACGGACGCTTCCGTGCTGGCGCGCCGGGCTTTAGCGTTCGTGCAGAGGTTGGAAGGCAGCTCGCGTAAGTCCCTTTTGGAGAAGACATGCCCCACGGCAAGATCTGTTACCTCGAAATACCGGCGAAGACTGCCGAGGCGTCCGCGCAATTCTACAGCTCCATCTTCGGCTGGAAGGTCAGGGAACGCGGCGACGGCGCGCTGGCCTTTGATGACCCGGGTGGTGTGAGCGGGACCTGGGTACAGGAGAGCGATCGGACGCCTGACGAACGCACCCGGACTTACATCATGGTGGATGCCATCGCAGAGACACTGACGCAGATCCAGGCCGCCGGCGGCCGAGTGCTAACGCCGCGCACCGATATCGGCCCAGGAATCGGCGCGTTCGCTGTGTTTGCCGATCCGGTGGGCAATGAGTTCGGACTCTATGAGGAACCGCGGTGCTGACCGGATGATACGCCTCGCTGATCCCCTCGGCCTCGAATCGGCTGTCGTGCGACTCGTCGAGTACGACGAGCGCTGGCCGCGCGAGGCGATCCGCGATTAATCGCCGCCTCGGTGCGATGCTCCTGGGTACCGTCGTACTCACGGCGGTTGCGACAGGTATCGTCTGGTGGCGCGCGGCGTGGATCGCCAAGCACCTGCTCCGCTCCGAAGCCCCCAAATCGATCGCCGTAAAATCGGGGGGCGTGTACCGGGTCGAGGTGGGACGGGTGCGGCTCAGTCTTCTGGGGCGGCGAATCACCGTCGACTCGATTCGCCTCACGACCGACAGCGCCGTCAACGCGCGGCGGTCTCGCCCCCGCACCACGCTGCACCTCGAATTCCAGCGGTGCGCCATCGGCGGCATGCACATGATCCCGCTGATTCTCGGCCGCGGTCTCGTTGCGGAGCGGTTTGGTTGCGAGGGGGTGAGCGCGACCGCCGACGTCCCAGGGCGCGGGCCCGCTCCCAATTTGGGTGGGGCCGAACCGCCTGCGCCTCAGGGAGCCTTTTTTACTTTGCAGCAAGACGTACGCCTGCCTGCCTTCGCCCCACGGGTAGACATCGCTCGCGTCGACTTCCCTCATGTGGAGCTGGACGTCCAGCTGCAGCGCGGCCATGGAGGGCGTGCCCGGGTCGAGCTGGCGCATCTGCAGTGGACGATGAGCGATCTCATGATCGATCCCACCGATACCGTCGCAAGCGCGCGCCCGCTCTTCAGTCGCTCCGTGGCGCTCTCGGCGGCCGACTTCATCGCCCATCCCGAGAGTGGCTCGGCCGTGCGGGTCGCTGGGATGGTCGCGAGCATCACCGATTCGACCGTCGAACTGCACGGCATCAGCTGGGCGCCGACGCTTGGTGACTCGGCCTTTTTCCGCGCGCGGCCCTACCGCCGATCGCTGGTCAAGACGCACATCGCACGCCTGGCGGTGCGGGGCCTCGACGTGGGCGGTTTCCTCTTAGGTCTGGGTGTTCGCGGCCGGGGCGTACAAGTCGATTCGCTGCGCATCGACGTATCGAGCGATCGGCGCCGGCCCGCCAATCCCAGGCCGGCCACGCGCCGCACGCCGCAACGTTGGATCGCCGAGCTCGGCAGCAGCGTCCGAATCGATTCCGTGGTCGTACGCGGCGGCGAAATTACCTATCGCGAGCTGCGCGCGCGGCATCTGCGGCCTGGGGTGCTGACCTTCGCGCGCCTCAGTGCGACAGCCTTCAACGTGCGCCACGTGGACGGCGGACGACGGGTCGGGGCGTCGGTGACGTTGCGCGCTACGGCGTATCTCCAAAACGCCGGTCGGCTCGACGCGCAATTCGTCGCCCCTCTCGACGCGTCGGGGTTCGAGATGTCCTTTCGCGGCACACTGGGCCCGATGCCCGCGAGCAGCCTCAATGCATTCATCGCGGAGGCGTTCGCGTTTCGCCTCGCCAAGGGCCGCGTCATCGAGATTCCCTTCGCTGCTATCGTCCGGAACGGTACGGCCGAGGGAACCATCACGCCGCGCTACCATGATCTCACATTGAAAGTCACGGGCCGCGGCTCGGGCGGAATCCTCGCCAGCGGCGGGGTCGTGGGTGATGCTGCCCGTGGCATCGCGACGTTCGTTGGCAACGCGACCGAGATGCACGCCGACAACCCCGACGATGGGGAAACCACCCCGCGCGAGGGGAAAATCAATCACACCTTCACGCCTACCGAGACACTGCCGGCCTTCCTCTGGCAAAGCCTGCGCGAAGGATTGTTCGCCGTCGTGCGGAAATGACCGGAACGGCTGCTAGAGCGCCTCGGCGGCCGCGGCGGCGAAGCGGCGCACAATCACCCCTGCGGGTTCCACCGCGCGAATCGTCGCGACGCTTTTGCCCGCCTGCCAATAATCCCTTGACGTCGTTTCTCCGGCGCCGCCCGCGAGCGATGCGCGTTTGAGCTGCCAGGCAGATCGCAGCGCGTAGATCGTGCGCATCCAGTGCTTGGTGCGGCGGCCCCGCAGCATCCAGCGCGCGATCGGCCCGGCCTTCGTGCCGATGCGCTCCACGTACGGCGTGCGGATCACGGCCAATGGCACACCGGTCACGCGCTCCGTCAACACGATATCCGATTCCTGGGCGTGCACGATCGCCTGCTTGTAGTCCCCGTGCGCGCCGCACTCGTCCGTCGCGATGAAGCGTGTGCCGAGCTGCGCGCCGACGTAGCCCATCCGCAATGCCTCGACGAAACCGGTCTCGTCACCGATGCCGCCTGCGCAGACGACGGGCACGCCGAGTACCGCGAGCTCGTCATACAACGCAGCCGCGCTGCGCGGGCCCGCATGACCGCCCGCGCGATTGTTCACCGCGATCAGGCCGTGCACGCCGCCCGCCAGTCCCTTCTCGGCCCATTTCCGCTCCGTCACGTCGTGATAGACGATGCCGCCGCTCGGAGCGACGCGATCGACGACCCAGCGCGGATTGCCGAGCGAGGTGACGAAGAAGCGCACACCCTCCTCGAGCGCAATATCGACAAAGCGGCGCATGCGCTCCAGGTAAAACTTCGAGCTACGCTCGATCAGCACGTTGATCCCGACCGGCTTGTCGGTGATGGTGCGGATGCGTCGCAGACCTGCGCGCAGGTCTTCTCCATACACGTAGATCAGCGAGAGCGGCTGCACGACACCGATGCCGCCGGCCGCCGAGACCGCGGCAACGAGCTCGGCGTTGGAGCAGGGGTACATCGCGCCGCAAATCAACGGCACCTCGATGCCGAGATGCCGTGTCAACGGTGTATCGAGGAGCGTCATCGCGTGGGGATGGGCCGTAGCCGCCAGCGCGCTGTCGCCCGGGCGACGACGTCGCCTTGCGCATTGGTGATCGCGACGCCGGCGTCATACTCCTGCTCGGCGGTCACGTCGAGGCCACTCGCCCGGCATTCCGCGATGAGTACGCCGCGCGCCTTCTTGAGATAGGAAATGGAGAAACCGGTGAGGATCCCCTGAATCCCCGCCGGCAGCCCGACCAGTACGGTCAGGCCGCTCGCCATCTCGGCGAGATTGGCAAGGGCCATCGCATGGACGGAGGCGAGATGATTGCGGACCCGGCGGCGGTCCCGCAGTGTCACCCGGCACCAGCCCGGCTCGAGGTCCGTGACGCGGGCACCCATCGTCCCGGAGTACGGCGTCATCCTGCCAACGAGCAGACTAAAAAGAAGCTTGCCGCCTGGGAGCCGCGAGAGCCGGCGCCACGACGCGCGGAGACGTTCGCCGGGCGCGGAGAGGGATGTTGGCACGAGTCGAATGTAATGGGCTAGATTGCAGTATGAACGCCTTGAAAATCCCCGCCGCGCTGTTCTGCGCGCTGCTGCTCACCGGTTGCCACGGCGACTCCATTGCTGGACTCAAGTCGCTCCGCGTCGTCGATGCAAACGCCACCGTCCGATACGTCAACCTCGAGGGCGGCTGTTGGGTGTTGCAGACCGACGCCGGCCGCTACGAGCCGGTCAATCTCCCGAGCGCCTACGCAGTCGACGGGTTGCAGGTGTATGTGGAGCTTCACACCGAGCCGCGCATGGTGAGTGCCTGCATGGTGGCGCCGCTGGTTACCATCGAGACGATTCGCTAGCTGCCGTTACCGGCAGTCCGTAGTCCCGCCAGCCCCGTCAATCTCAGCCCGGTTACCCGAGGAGCGATCGTGACGTCTTCCAAACTGATCACCGCGTTGCTGCTCTCGTGCGCCGCTGCCACACATGCGGCCGCTCAGCAGCCCAAAGCGGACGCGGTGAGCGCCGCGCAGCGCTTCCTCGTCGCCAGCGGCTCGACCGACGCGATGATCGCGGCGATGCGCGCCAACCTCCCGATGCAACGCTCGGCCAATCCGCAGATTCCCGCCGAATTCTGGAACAGATTCGAAGTGCGGATCGTGCGGGATGCCCATCAGCTCGTCGACAGCATCGCCGTGCTCTACGCCGCCAAGTTCACGCTGAGCGAGCTGGACGGTCTCACCGCGTTCTATCGCTCTCCCGTTGGGCGGCGCCTGCGCACCCTGCAACCCGAGCTGATCGCCGAGAGCGCCGCGATTGGGCAGCGTTGGGGGACGCGTATCGGCGAGGAAATCGGCGCGTCGATGCAGCCGAAGTGATCGGATTCGCCGGCATCGGCGTCGATTTCGGCGACACCACACTCCTTTCCGACGTCACCTTCACTGTCGCCCCGGGGCAGCGCTGGGGCATCGTCGGGCGCAATGGCTCCGGCAAGACGACGCTGTTCCGGCTGCTGACCGGCGAGCTGACGCCCACGCGCGGCAGCATCGCGCGCGCACCGAAGCTGCGCGTCTCGCTGCTCGAACAGCACCGCGACTACGGCGCGGCGACCACCGTCTGGGAGGCGGCGGCCGGCGAGCTCGCCGAATTGCTGGCGCTGGAGCAATCGCTCGTGCAACAGGCCGCCGATCTCGCGCACGACTCTTCGCCACGCGCGCTGGCGCGCTACGGTGAGGATCTCGAGCGCTTCGAAAGGGAAGGCGGCTACGCAGTCACGGCGCGTATCGATGCGGTGCTGCACGGCCTCGAATTCGATCCCGCTCAGGCCCGGGTCACGCCGCTCTCCGCCTTGAGCGGCGGCGAGCTCGGCCGCCTCGGCCTGGCGCGCCAGCTCATGACCACCGCGGATGTGCTGCTGCTCGACGAGCCGACCAATCACCTCGACATCGAAACGACGCGCTGGCTCGAGGAGTACCTCGCCGCGAGCGAGCGCACGGTGCTGCTCGTCAGTCACGATCGCGCATTTCTCGCGGCGACGGTGGATCACGTGCTGCACCTCGAAGGCAAAACCGCCACGCCGTACACGGGCGACTACGCCGCCTTCGTCGCCCAGCGTGCCGAGCGGCGCCTCGCGCAGCAGCGGGCGTACGACCAGCAGCAGCGCACCATCGCGCATGAGAAGGACTACATCGCTCGCAATATCGCGGGGCAGAATACGAAGCAGGCCAAGGGCCGGCGCAGGCGGCTCGAGCGGCTGCCGCGCCTCAGTCCCGTGATCGGCGCGGAAGGGACGATGGCGGTGCGCTTCGAGGTGGCCGAGCGTGGCGGCGACCAGATCGTGAGTGCCAAGAACGTCAGCGTCGCTATCGGCCAGCGCACGTTGATCGAGCGCTTCAACGGAACGCTGGAGCGGACCGGCGTCCTGGGAATCATTGGGCGTAACGGGTCCGGAAAGTCCACGCTGCTGCGCGCGCTGCTCGGCGAGCATCCCACGCGGGGCGGCGAGCTGCGCCTCGGCGCGTCGATCACCGCGGCGTACTACCGGCAGGATCTTTCGCAGGTACCGCTCGATCGCACGCTGTACGACGTCATCGCCGGGCTCAAGCCGAAGTGGGAGCGCGGCCGGATCCAGGGACACCTGGGGCGCTTCGGATTTTCCGGGCAGGAGGTGCAGCGCCGCGCTGATTCGCTGTCGGGCGGCGAGCGCGCCCGGGTAGCCCTCGCGATCCTGATGCTGTCCGGCGCCAATCTGCTGGTGCTCGACGAGCCGACCAATCACCTCGACGTGGAATCGATCGAAGCGCTCGAGGACGCGATCGAATCCTACGACGGCACGGTCATTCTGGTCAGCCACGACCGCGCGCTGCTGCGTGCCCTGACCACGCGCATCTGGATCCTGCACGAGCGGCGCATGACGGAGTTCGCGGGAGGATATGCGGATTGGGAAGAAGTGAGCGCGGAGCGCGGGCACGCCGCGGCCGTGAGCGCCGCCGAGGAGCAGGCGCTGCGGCGGGTGCACGAGCACCAGCGCGTGGCGCCCGCCACCAAGCCCGATCGGCGCAAGGCGCTGCGCCGGGCCCAGCAGGAATTGGCGGACTCGGAAGCGCGCGTGGCGGATCTGGAATCGCAGGTCGCGCGCGTTGTCGCGGCGCTGGAGGACCCCGCGCTCTACACCAGGCCGGACGGCGCCGCCACAGCGCACCAGCTCGGCGCCGATTTGGAGAAATTGAAGCAGAGCCTCGACGCCGCGCTCGAGCGTTGGACGAACGCGACCGAGCAGGTGGAGCGTAGGGGGAGTAATGGAACTACGTTGTAAAGCGTTGCTGTTTGACCTCGACGGCGTGCTGGTCGATTCGCGTGCGGTCGTCGAGCGCACCTGGCAGCGCTGGGCTGAGCGTCACGGCATCGACCCCGCGCCATTCCTGGCCATCGCGCACGGCCGGCGCGCGTTCGACACGCTGCGTGCCGTCGCGCCGCACCTCGCGACGAAAGCCGAAGTGACGTGGCTCGATGATACCGAGCGGGTCGACGTCGAGAGCCTCCGCGCGCTTCCCGGCGCCGTGCAGCTGTTATCGTCGCTCCCCCGCGACCGATGGGCCATCGTCACCTCGTGCGATCTTGTGCTCGCCCGTGTGCGGCTGGGCGCGGCCGGCGTTCCTCTTCCCGACGTCTTCGTCGTCAGCGACGACGTGCAGCAGGGCAAACCCGCCCCCGAAGGTTATCGGCTCGCGGCGCACCGCCTGGCATTGGATCCCGGGGAATGCATCGTCTTCGAAGACGCGCCGGCCGGCGTCGCCGCAGGGCTGGCAGCGGGCGCGCGGGTGATCGGACTCACCACGACCCACGCTGCGCGTGACCTCCCCGGCGTCGTGACGGCGATTCCCAATCTCGCCGCCGTGCATGTGCGAGCGGAACGGGATGGCCTGGTCATCAGGTAGCCTGCTCCCGCTCGTGCTGCTGTGCGCCTCCTGCGCGCAGCAGCACGAGTCCGCAGATGACGATTGGCGCACCACCGGCGGTGCTCCCGGCAACACGCACTATTCGTCGCTGGCGCAGATCAACCGGGCCAATGTCGCCCGGCTCAAAGTCGCCTGGACGTATCACACCGGGGACCTCCCCCCCGATCACTCGGAAATCCAGGCGACGCCCATCGTTGTGAACGGCATTCTCTATACGACGACACCCAAGCTCGCCGTGGTCGCCCTGCGCGCGGACCGCGGGACGCTGTTGTGGCGCTTCGACGCTTTCCCGAACCGTCCGACGCAGCCGCACGTCAATCGCGGCGTCGTGTACCGGGCCGACGGTGGCGACCGGCGGATTTTCTTCGCCGTCGAGCGCCGCCTATACGCGCTCGACGCGCGCACGGGAAAGCAGCTCACGGACTTCGGCGACTCCGGTTGGGTGGACCTCGGCGCAGGGCTCGGCCAGGACTACACAGACACGTACATCGTCTCGACGAGCCCTGGCGTCGCGTACAAGGACGTGGTCATCTGGGGCACTCGCGTGGGAGAAGAGGCGGGATCGGCGCCCGGTCACGTCCGCGCATACGACGCCCATACCGGGAAACTGCGCTGGACGTTCCACACCATTCCCTGGCCGGGCGACTCCGGGTACAGTACCTGGCCACCCGACGCCTTTCGGGAGGTCGGCGGCGCGAACTCCTGGGCCGGGATGACCCTCGATACGGCGCGGGGCATCGTGTACGTCCCGACCGGGTCGGCCACGCCAGACTTTTACGGAGGGGCGCGGCACGGCGCCAATCTGTTCGCCAATTCATTGCTGGCGCTTGACGCGCTGACGGGGACGCGGCTCTGGCACTTCCAGACCGTGCATCACGATCTGTGGGATCGCGATCTCCCCGCGGCGCCGAACCTCGTAACCATACAGAGCGGCGCGAAGCGCGTGCAGGCCGTCGCGCAGATCACCAAGAGCGGTTTCGTGTTCCTGCTCGATCGTGCGTCGGGGCGTCCGCTCTTTCCGGTGGAGGAGCGCGCCGTTCCGGCTTCCGATCTACGACGCGAGCAGGCGTCGCCGACGCAGCCGTTCCCCGTGCGGCCGGCGCCGTTCGCGCGGCAGGAGATCACCGAGGCGGATGTGACGCCGAGCGAGCGCGCGCGCTATAGAAAGCTGCGCCACGGATCGCTCTTTACGCCGCCGAGTCGCGAGGGGACCGTCGTGTTGCCCGGGTTTGACGGTGGCGGAGAATGGGGCGGTGCTGCGGTCGACCCTGAGGCCGGTGTGCTGTACGTCAATGCGAGCGACGTCCCATGGATCGCCGCGATGCGTGAGGTGCGGGATGCGCCCGCTGCGCGCGTCACGCGGACCGGAGCGTCCGTGTACGCGACATCATGCGCCGGCTGCCACGGCGCCGACCGGCGTGGCAAGGACCGGTCGCCCTCACTCATTGGTGTGAGTGGGCGGCTCTCGGTAATGCAAGTGCAGCGGCTCCTCGAGCGCGGCAGTGGTTTCATGCCGTCGTTCGCGAAGCTGCCGGGGGAGGAACGGTGCGCGGTGATCACATTTCTGCTTGGCACAGCATGCCAAGCTCCGCGCACCATCGGTCGCCTGGTGCCTCCCGAACCGCCTTCACCCTACGAATTCGCCGGCTACGAGAAATGGCGGGACTCGGCAGGCTTGCCCGCGATCAAGCCGCCATGGGGGACGCTGAGTGCGATCGACCTCAACACGGGAGACTACCTCTGGCGGATTCCGCTTGGCGAGCACCCGGCGCTCGCGGGGAAGGGCGGTCCCATCAGCGGCACGGAACAGTACGGCGGTCCGATCGTCACCGCGGGCGGGCTCGTCTTTATCGCCGCGACAATGGACGCGAAGTTCCGCGCGTTCGACAAGACGACGGGTCGGCTTCTCTGGGAGACGACGCTGCCGGCCGCGGGCTACGCGACGCCGAGTACCTTCGCAGTTGGTGGCAAGCAATACGTCGTCATTGCGGCGGGCGGTGGGAAGTTGGGAACGAAGTCCGGCGATGCGTATGTCGCCTACGCGCTGCCCTAGCGCAGCAGATTCAAGCCTTTCAGGTAATCCGCCACGACGTAGCCGGGCACCGCGAAGATGATCTTGCCGTTCGACTCGCGCTCCCCGCCATATAACACCGCGACGACATTGCCATCACGATCGAAGATCGGACTGCCGGACGAGCCGGGCGCGCCGTAGGCGTCGACTTGCGTCACCGCGGTCAGCGTCTTGCTCACCGTGCCCACAGTGAGCGTCGGCTCGGCGATGGCACTTCCCCCCTGCGATTCCATGGGCAGGTCGAAACCCAGCGGGTAGCCGAGGATCGCCACGGGATCGCCCCGCTCCACACCGGCGCGTGTGCGCGCCAGGCCATGCACCCGCGGCGTGCCGCCCTTGATGAGCACGCGGAACACGCCGATGTCGGCCTCGGGCGAGACGCCGATGACCTCCGCGCGCCAGAACTGCGTGCTGCCCGAGAAGATCACGCCGAGGCGGCGCGGCGTCTTCGTGCCGTCCTCGCCGGCGAGGATGTGCTTGTTTGTCACCATGATGCCCATCGAATCGATCGAGAACGCGGTTCCGCTGAAACGTTCGCCATCGGTGTACTCGACCAGCACGATCGCGACGGCGTCCTGATTTTGATGCGAGATCGCGCGATAATTGACGCCACCCACGGCGCCCGCGAGCGCGCGCTGGCGGCGCTCGGCGGCGTCGAGCTCGGTGCGCAGCCGCGAGACCGATGAGGCGTCGCCACCCGAGGCCGCCAGCTCGCGCCGCAGCCGCGCCGTTTCGGTCTGCGATTGCGCGAGCGCGTCGCGCACGCTTTGCATGTCGGAGCGAAATCTCGTGGTCAGGTCGCGCGACTCTTCCATCAGGCTGTCGGCGCGGGCCTGGAGTCGCGCCAGCTCTCCCGCGCGCTGTCGGCCGTCCCACTGCATCCAGGTGAAGCCCGTTCCCACCAGCAGCAGCAGGACGATCAGGAATTTGGTCGTGCGCCGCAGCTGCGCGGTCTGGCGCGCCACTTCCACCGCGATGCGGACGCCCGTACTGGGCCGCGAAGCCGATGGCCTCGCGGTCGACGGCGCGGGGGCCATCGGCGTCGCGCGCATCATTTCGCGCGGCATCGACATGCGCTCGGCGAGTCCTTCCGCGGCGGTCGTGGGCGGGAGCTCGTCGCCCGCGACGACGTGGAACTCGATCGCCGGACCGTTCGCGCCGAACCCGACGACGTCGCCGTCGTGCAGCGGCGTGTCACCGCTGATGCGCTTCCCGTTAACGAACGTGCCGTTACGGCTCCCCAGGTCTTGCAGGACGAACACCTCGTCCTTGCGCACCAACGCCGCGTGACGGGACGACACATCGAGGTCGCGCTCGGCATCGAACCGCACGTCCGACAGCGGATGGCGGCCGAGTCCGATGTAACCTTTGCGGTAGGCCTCGACCTGTCCCGCGCGGGCGCCGGAGAGGAACTTGAACTGGGCTTTCATGGCTGGCGCGTGAAGTACCAGAGGACCGCCGCCACCATCGCAACCGCACCCAGAATAATCGTCAGCGTTCGCGTACGGGCTTCGCGGTTCGGCACCGGCGGTCGGCTCCCCTTGTACACCGGTACCGGCTCCGTGCTGGTCTCCGTGTCGATCAACGGATAGACCTGATGACCCACTTCGTCCGGCTGGCTCCCGCCGGAAAAGCGCAGACCGTCGCCGTCGAAGCGCGCGATCACGACGGTAATGTTGTCCGGTCCCCCACGCTCATTCGCCAGCGCGATGAGCTGATCACACGCGGCGCTGAGATCGGGCGCCGCGGACACGACTTTGGCGATCTCGTCTTTTTTTACCTGTCCCGACAGGCCGTCGGAGCAGAGGACCAGGATGTCGCCGCGGCGCACTTCCTGGTGCGTAAGATCGACTTTGACCTTGGGATCGGGGCCGAGCGCTTGCAGGATGATGTTGCGGCGCTCACTGTGCGCGGCCTCTTCTTCCGTCAGCTCGCCCGCTTCGACAAGGCGCTGCATCAGCGACTGGTCCTTGGTGATCTGATGCGCCTGCCCGCCGCGAATTAAGTAGGCCCGGCTGTCGCCCACCTGCGTCAGATACAAATGATCGTTGAGCACGCCCGCGGCTGTCGTGGTAGTGCCCATGCCGCGGACCTCCGGATGCGCCTTCGCGTGCGCGTGAATGCTCGCGTTGGCCACTTCCACCGCTTCCTTCAGCCGGTACGCGAACCGTTGCGGCGTGACTTCGTCCTCGGCGTTCCACGTTTTCACGAGATGGGCGTAGATCGTGTCCGTCGCCATCTCACTCGCCACCTCGCCCGCCGCGGCCCCACCCATGCCGTCGGCCACGACGAGCAGGGTGCCGCGTGGGCCGATGTCGTGTTGCCGGACGTCGGGTTGCAACGAGGCCGACTTGCGCGTCAGGTCCGCGACGAGAAACCGATCCTCGTTGTGGTCGCGCGCGCGCCCCAGATCGGTCTTGCCGAAGACCTCGACTTTGATCGGCTTGGAGGATCGTCCAAACACCGCGTTAGGAACCTCCCCCTTGCACCACGTTCTGGCACGACCGGAGCGCCGGATTGATGGCCAACCCTCGGTTCGCCCATTGAACCGCTTTAGTGCGATTGCCGAGCGTCTGTTCGGCTTGTGCGACTAAGCACGCAGCAAACGCGCGATCACTGCTCTTCACACCGGCCGTGAAGTACACCTTTGCGGCGGAATCACTGATGACGACTGCCGGACTCTCAATCAGTCCATCGAGAATGTCGCCGGCGCGCGCCGGATCGATGCCGGCAGGGTTCGCCGGTGGAGCGGCGGGCGGCGCGATCGGCATGCTCCCGGCGCGCCGCGATCCGTTACCACTTTGTGAGGTCAGCAGCTGTTTCGCTGTGTCGTGCGCCACGCGCACCGTGTCGGTGGCATTTGCGTTGACCCCCTTCGCCTTGGTGCCACCGCTCAACGCGGCCCACGCTCCGCCCGCCGCGAGTATCACGACCAGGCCGATCGCGGCGGGGATAAGCGACCGCTTTTTCGGCGCGGCCGGACTCGGCGCGGTGGGCGGCGGCCTTTTTGCCGAGATCCGCTGCGTCGCGCCGCCGGTCGCTTCGAGGATCTGTGTCTTGGCTTCGGTTTGCGGGACGGTATCGCTCGTGGGTCGCTCGCCCCCAGTCACCGCGGCGACGTCGGCGGCGAATTTCGCGACCGACTGGTAGCGCTCCATCGGGGTGCGGGCCAGCGCCGTATCGAGCACGGGCTGCAGACCGGCGGGGAAGGAGAGATCGGGCCGAGCTTCGGCGAGCGTGGCCGGCTCGTCGGTCAGCCGTTTGATCATCGTCTCCTGCACCGTCGTCGCTTCAAACGGCAGTTTGCCGGTGAGCATGCGGTAGTAGACGAGCGCGAGGGAATAGAGATCGCTACGGCCGTCGAGCGCGTCGCCGGAGAGCTGCTCAGGGCTCATGAACTCGGGTGTCCCCACGACGAGACCGGTCTTGGTGACTTTCTGGCCCGCGTCATCGCCGCCGACCGCTTTGGCAATGCCGAAATCGACGACCTTCACGACGTCTCCGCCTTTGCGCCGGGTCAGCATGATGTTGTCCGGCTTGAGGTCGCGGTGCACGATGCCCAGGTCGTGGGCCGCTTGCAGCGCTTCGGCGGTCTGCAGAAAGATGCTGGACGCGCGTCCGACAGAGAGCGCCCCGTCGCGCTCGAGCAGGTCGGTCAGCGGCTCGCCCTCGATGAACTCCATCGCGAGGTAGATGAGGCCGTCGGCGGTTTCGCCGAAGTCGTAGATCGCGCACACGTTGGGATGCGTGATGCGGCTCGCATTGGAGGCTTCGCGGTTGAAGCGTGCGACGGCATCGGGGTCGTGCACCATCGACGGATTCATCACTTTGATGGCGCTGCGCCGTCCCATTTTCACGTGCTCGGCGAGATAGACCTGCCCCATCCCACCTTCGCCCAATTTCTTCACGACGTGATAGCGGTCCGCGACGACCTGGCCGACGAGGTCGGAGGCGGGCGCCGCGGAGCGCAGTGTCTGCCCGTCGTTGGGACAGAACTTCACGTCATTGGGATACTCGGTGGAGCAGACGGGGCAAATCTTCATGCGGCCTGGTCCGGTCCCATGCCGGGCAGCTCGACGCGCAGCAGCTTATCGCCCACCATGATCCGGGACCCGTGCTGCAGCGGCATCGCGCCGCGCGCCGCGACGGCGACGCCGTTCCGGCTGTGGTCGTCCACCAGCACGAAGTCCGCATCCTCGGAGCGCACCGTCGCGTGCTGCGCGCTCATGGACGGATCGTAGGGGAAGATCCAGTCGCCGCGCTCGCGGCCGATATGCACGTCGCGCCCCGGCGAAAGCTGGATGACGTCGCGTGAGCTGCCATCGGTCCGTAGCTGCGTGAGGGACGCGATGTCCGCGCTGGGCACCATGCTGCCCATGCGCTTGGTCGCATCGGCGTCTGCGGTGTGGGGGCCTGGGTAGCCGAGGCGCCGGAAGCGCAGCACCTGTGACCCGATCAGGATCAGATCGCCGTCGTTCAAGCGATAGGGCGCTTCCAGGAAGACCCAGGTGCCGTTGCGGCTGCCCAGGTCGCGGACTTCGAGGCGGCCTTCTTCCCAGGAGAGTTTGGCGTGCAGGGGCGACAGGAACTGATCTTCTGGGAAGCGGACGTCACCCTCGCTGCGACCGATGGCCGTGGATGAGTGCTTGCGCTCGTACCGCGCCACTTCGGTGGCCATCTCGGAAACAAGAACCAGGGTGAGGGAATAATCGGAGCGTCTGTCGGGAGTGAACCGTCGGTCGGGTCCGCCGCCCGATCCCCCGGCGTGTGCCACCACCGATCCACACAGGGGACACGGAGCGTCCGCCGCGGGTTCGGAGGAGGGGGGGCCGCTCGTGCGCGAGACCAACCCGCCGCCGCCGCCCGCCGCGACGGCAGCCCGTGCGGCCGCCGCCTTGGTGAGCGGCTTCCCACAGTCTGAGCAGAATTGCGCGCCGGCATCGTTCTGCCGGCCGCAATATTGGCAAGCGCTCGGGGCCATAAAGTAAGGTGGCCCAATCTATTGCTCGCCGCTAGCTTGCGCCACATGCGACTGATCCGTGCCGCGATTCTGTTCGCCGCGACGGGCTGCGCGGGCGCCGCGGGCACGACGGCCGCTCGCCCTGCGTCGGGCCCATCAACGTCGCTCGCGGCCGTCCGTGAATCACTGCACATCACCATCGTCTATCCCGACACGGCCGAGCCGATTCAAGCGCGGGATTCGTCTTTTGTATTCGGCAGCGTCGGCCGCGGGCGGGGTGACGTGGCGCTCTCGATCAACGGTTCCCCGGTGCGCGTCTTTGCGAGTGGCAGCTGGCTCGCCTGGATTCCCCTGCCGGCAGACTCAGTGGCGCGTTTCGACATCATCGCGCGCGCCGGCGTGGGCGGCGAGCGACGTGAGACGACATTCGTCGCGCACATCGCCCAGCCGTTCCGCCCGCCGGCGGGGGCGCGCGTGTGGATTGACACTACCAGCTTCACGCCCGCTGACTCGATCGCGCTCCCCGCAGGGGAAGGGGTCCGCTTGGCAGTGCGCGCCACGCCGGGCGCGCGCCTCCGGCTCAGGATGGAAGGGAAAAAAGGGGAAACGTGGTTCGTCCCGGACACCTTGCCGGAAGAGCCGGCGTGGGGCGTGCGCGCCTTCGGCACCGATTCGACGGCATATCGCCTACCGCCGGCTGTCGATCGCTATGTGGCATGGCTGCCGGCGCAGCCGCTGTGCGACGCGATCGTGGAAGCGATCATCGGAACCGATACCGCGCGCGCCGTCTGGCCGCTTGTGCTGGATACGGTGGACCGCGCTCATGTCAGCGTGGTGGTGCTGAACGACGACACCGCGCACATGGGCACGAGCGACAGCCTCACCGTGGGGAAGGCGGTGCCGTATGGCACCTACAACTGGTTCTTCCCGCTGGGCACGACCGCTGCGGTATCGGGGCGGTGGAGCACGCAAACGCGTCTGCAGCTTTCGCGCGGCGCCGTGGCGTGGGTCAACACCGCCGACGTGGTTCCGCTCCCGCCCGGAACGCCGCCGCCCGGCGGCATCGTGGAATCGGTGCGGCTCACCGCGGGGCCCAAGTCGCTGGTGCTGCGCGTCCCGCTGCCCGCGCGCGTGCCATTCCAGGTGGAAGAAGGCGATCGGTCCCTGACGCTGCGGCTGTACGGCGTCGCTTCAGACGTGAATTGGATGCAGCACGGTGGCACCGATCCCTACGTGACGCGCATGAGCTACGCACAGCCGGCCGGCGACGAGCTGACGTTGACGTTGTCGCTCGCCGGTCCGGTGTGGGGTTATCGCACGCGCTGGAGCGGGCGCGACTTGCTGCTCGAAATCCGCCGTCCGCCCGCTATCGACCCGCGGCGGCCGCTCGCCGGCCGCACGATCGTGCTCGATCCCGGCCATCCGCCGATTGGCGCGCACGGGCCGTCGGGACTGTGGGAACCGGTCGCGACGCTCGCGGTGGCCTATCAGGCAAAAGCGCTGCTCGAGCGCGCGGGCGCTACGGTGCTGCTGACACGCACCGATTCCACGCCAATCGAGCTGTTCCCGCGCACGCACTTCGCCGAGGAGCACGACGCCGACGTCCTGGTTTCGATCCACGCGAATGCATTGCCCGATGGCATCAATCCGTTCACGAACAACGGCACGAGCGTGTACTACTTCCATCCGCGTAGCGCCGCGCTGGCCCGTGCGCTCGATCGCGCCCTCGTCGCGGAGCTGGGCGTGCGCGATTTGGGTATGGGTCGCGGCGATTACGCGCTGGTCCGCAATCCGTGGATGCCGTCGGCGCTCACCGAAGGCCTGTTCATGATGCTGCCGGACCAGGAGGCGATGTTGGCGAGCCCGGAGGGGCAGCTCCGGTATGCGCGGGGAATCGCAAAGGGCATCGAGGACTTCTTGCGCGAAATGGGCCGTTGACGTGCGGCGTGTCGCGTGCGGCGTCTTATTTGCCCTCGCTGTTACCACCCGATCCGCCGCGCAGGTCGACCCTTCCGGCACCTGGCGCACGCTGCATACCGAGCATTTTCGTATTCACTTCCGTCCGATCTTTCGCGCGCGGGCCCTCGAGGCGGCCAATGAAGCCGAGCGCGCGTTTGCGTTGCTCGCGACCGAGCTCCATCCGCCACGCGGCATCATCGACGTGACGTTGTCGGACGACGTGGACTCGCCGAACGGATTCACCACCACCTATCCCTCCAACCGCTTCACGATCCTCCTCGTCCCGCCCGTCACCGATCCCGCACTGCAAACGTTCGACAGCTGGGAACGGCTGGTCATCGTGCACGAGCTCACGCACGTATTTCATCTCGATCGCACGCGCGGTTTGTGGCGCACCCTGCAGACGGTTTTTGGCCGGGCGCCCGGACTGTTTCCCAATCAGTATCAGCCGAGCTGGGTGACCGAAGGGATCGCGACGTATTACGAGTCTCGGTTCACCGGCGGGGGACGGGCGGCCGGCAGCTTTCACCGCCAGGTCGTGGGCGCGGATGTCGCCGCGGGCCGGGCGCGCTCGCCCTGGGACGCGCTGCTGTTCACGCGTTGGCCGGAGGGAATCGCGCCCTACGCATACGGCAGCCGCTTCTTCGAGTACTTGTCGCAGACAGCCGGCGACTCCGTCGTGGCGCGCTTCGCCGAGGCGACCGCGGGACAATTCATCCCGTTTCGCGTCGGCCGGCCGCTGCGGCATGTCGGCGTGCCGCTCGACGCCCGCTGGAATGCCGCCGTCGGGACCGCTCGCCTGGCACCCGCGACCCGCTCGCGCAGCACGCTGATCGCCGGGCGGTTGCGGTCCGAGCCGGTGCCCCGCATCTCGCCGGACGGCCGCGCGCTCGCCTACGTCTTCGATGATGGTCGTGGCGCGCGGCGGCTGCGCGTCGTGGATCCGCAGAGCGGCGCTGTGCTGCGGTCGCATCGCGTCACCGGTCAGGTGAGTTACGACTGGCTCGGCGACTCCCTCATCGTCGCACAGCTCGACTACACCGGGCGCTGGACCCTGCGCAGCGACCTGTGGCGATGGTCGCCCGCTGGCGCATGGCAGCGGCTCACGACGGACGGACGCTTCATCGAGCCGCGCGCGGGTGGCGGCGTGCAGTCCGCACTTCGTCTGGGGCGCGGGCTGAGCCACGCCACACTCGCTCCACCGGACTCCAGTGTCGCCTGGGGACCCGTCGTGCCCTCTCCCGACGGGCAGTGGGTGGTGGCGGCGAGAAACCGCGCGGGGCGCTGGGAGCTCGTGCGCTGGTCCGCCCGCGCGCCCGAGACGGTCACCGTCCTCGCGACCGCGGAGACCGACGGTGTCATCGCCGATCCGGTCTGGACGGGGAACGGCGTGCTATTCGTCAGCGACGAGTCCGGCCTTCCGCAAATCCATTTGTGGCGCGATGGCCAGGACATCGGGCGCGTGACCGATGAGCCGGGCGGCGCGCGTGCGCCGGCAATGTTGCCCGACGGGCGTATCGCGTTTGCGACGGTGGGCGACGCGGGCTGGGAGCTGCGCGCCGTCCAGCCGCTCGCGTTGTCCGAGGCCCGTGCAACCACCCCACCGAGCGCACCGTTCGACTCGGCGCCGCGCGTTGCCGTACGCGAAACGGGATACGCGTCGTGGGGATCGTTGCGCCCGCA
>JBHEMG010000074.1:0-3747 GCA_046262715.1 Gemmatimonadales bacterium | reverse complement strand
GAGTCACGCGGAGCCCGCTGCGGGCTCGCGCTCCGCCGGCGTCGCGGGCACCGATTCGGCAACAGTCGCCAACATCGGCGCGCCGGCCAATGGGACATGGGAGATGCAGGCCGCTGACTACGCGAATACGCGATACGCGCCGCTCGATCAGATCGATACCGCCAACGTGCAACGGCTGCAGCTCGCGTGGTCGTTCGCGACCGGTTATACGCACGGTCACGAGGGCGCCCCCCTGGTCGACCGCAACACGCTCTACATCGTCACCCCGTACCCCAACACGGCATACGCGCTCGACCTGTCAGCGCACCCCCCCACCATCCGCTGGAAATTCGAACCTCATCCCGATCCGGTCGCGATCGGAAAGGCCTGCTGCGACATCGTCAACCGGGGGTGGGTGCTCGCCGATGGCGAACTGATCTACAATCTGCTCGATGCCCACACGGTGGCGGTTGACGTCCGCACCGGCAAAGAAGTGTGGCGCACCGCCATGGCGGACGTGACCGACGGTGTCACCATGACGATGGCGCCGGTCGTCGTCAACGGAAAAGTCTTCGTCGGCAACAGTGGCGGCGAGATGGGGGTCCAGGGCTGGATCGCGGCGCTGGCGGTTGGTACCGGCAAGGAGCTGTGGCGCGCGTATTCCACGGGCCCCGACAGCATGGTCAGGATCGGATCCCACTATCAGCCGTTCTACGCGTGGCTCAAGGGGAGGGACGTCGGTGCCACGAGCTGGCCGAGCGACGCGTGGAAGCACGGCGCCGGCGCGGTGTGGGGCTGGATCAGCTACGATCCCGCGTTGAATCTGATTTACTACGGCACGTCCAATCCCGGCCCCTGGAACCAGGCGCAGCGCCAGGGCGACAATCTCTTCACGAGCTCGGTCCTCGCACGCAATCCCGACACCGGCGAATTGTACTGGGCCTATTCCTTCACGCCGCACGACCAGTGGGACTACGACGGCGTGAATGAAGACATTCTTGTCGACCTGCCGATCCACGGGCGGGTGCGGCATGCGCTCGTGCATTTCAACCGCAATGGGTTTGCCTATACAATAGATCGGGCAACGGGCGAGGTGCTCATCGCCGAGCCGTTTGGCTATCAGAATTGGGCGAAACGGATCGACTTGGCGACGGGCCGGCCCGATGTCGTCGCGGAGAAGACGACCCACCCCAATGAATGGACGTATCAGGTCTGCCCCCCCGACATCGGCGTGAAGGACCAGCAGCCCGCGGCGTATTCGCCGCGGACGCGGTTGTTCTACGTCCCCACCCACCACATGTGTATGGATTATCGCGCCGAGCCGGCCAGCTACATCGCCGGTACGCCGTATTGGAACACCCACGTCAAACGAAATCCCGCGCCCGGCAAGGACAGCACCGGACACGAGTATCGCGGCGAGCTGATCGCCTGGGACGCGGCGACGGGCCACAAAGTGTGGGGCATAACGGACAAGTTCCCCGTGTATTCCGGCGTGCTGACGACCGGCGGGGATCTCGTGTTCTACGGCACGGTCGGAGGACTTTTCCGTGCCATCAATGCACGAACCGGCCGGATCCTCTGGCAGCGCAAGCTCGGTTCCGGAATCATCGGCGCGCCGATGACCTTTCTCGACCCTGATGGCAAGCAGTATGTCGCGATCCTCGCGGGTGTGGGCGGCGCAGCGGGCGTCGTCGCCGATATTCCCGGCTACCCGGCCGAGGGCGGCACACTCTACGTATTCGCCCTGCCGCCGCTCCCCGCGGAGCAGGAATGAGCGCGGGTCGGTGGATCGCGAGCGCCACGCTCGCATGCGTGCTCGTCGCCTGCTCCGGAGGGAAAGCGCGCACGGTGCGTGAGGAAGCCGCCGAGCTGCCGCCGGAAGGCATCATCGTGTCCGTGCCGCTCGGCGATATCGCTGGCCTGAAGGAAGACGTCTTGCGCGGCGAGATTCACAACCCGTTTGCGCGGGATCCGGCCGCGATCAACGAAGGAGAGACGTATTTCCACGAAATGAATTGTGTGTCGTGCCATGGCTACGGCGCCCGTGGTGGTATGGGACCAAGCCTCCAGGATTCCGCGTGGCGCTACGGCGGCACGCCCGTCGAGATCTACAAATCCATCGCAGAGGGCCGGCCGAAGGGGATGCCGGCCTGGGGCGCGATGCTGCCGCCGGAAGTCATTTGGAAGCTGGTCGCATACATCCAGTCGCTGGGCGGTGCGACGGCGCCCGGCCACATCCTCGCTGAGGTGCACAACTGGGCCGGTGAAGCGCCCAAAGGACGCCGTGGCGATGAGAGTCATTGACGCGATGCAGGGTGTGCTGACATCGCGGGGCCAGCCGGGAGGAATCGAGGCGACACTGGGCCGCACGTTCACGATCATCATGCTCCTCATCGTGCTGCTGGTGACGATCCTCCTGCTCGCGGGGGTATTTCGGAGGCGCGCGCCGACCGATCCCGCCGCCATCACCCGCGAGGGGGGCGGCATCGCGTGGATTCTCGCCGGCGGCGTCGTGATGCCGATCATCGGACTCGGTATTCTGTTTGTGCTCGTCCTCGGCGCTCTGGCGGGCAGCGCGAGACCCGACCGCACCGCAGTCACCACGTTCGCGATTGTCGGCCATCGTTGGTGGTGGGAGATCCGTCAGGTGGACGAGACCGGCCGCACCCGCTTCGTGACCGCGAACGAGCTGCACGTCCCTGTGGGGCGCCCGGTCCGGCTCCGGCTGTCCTCGGCTGACGTCATCCATTCCTTCTGGGTGCCCCAGCTCGCCGGAAAAACAGACGTGATCCCGGGCCAGACGAATGACGCGTGGCTGCAGGCGGATCATCCGGGCGTCTACGGGGCCGTGTGCGCGGAATACTGCGGCATGCAGCACGCCCACATGGCCCTGCGCGTCGTGGCGGAGGACAGCGCGAGCTATGAGGCGTGGCTTGCACACGAGGCAGCGCCCGCGTCTTCACCGGCGAGCGCGATCGCCGCCCGCGGTGCCGATCTCTTTGTCAGCGGCCCCTGCGCGGCGTGCCACGAAGTTCGCGGCACCGGAGCGAGCGCGGTGGTGGGACCGGATCTCACGCATGTTGCGTCGCGCCGCACGATCGGCGCCGGGACATTGCCGAACTCCACCGGCAACCCCGACGCCTGGATCAGCAACACCCAGACGATCAAGCCGGGGAATGCGATGCCCGCGATGGCGTTGAGCGGCCCGGACCTCCAGGCGCTCATCGCGTTCCTCGAAGAGCTGCGGTAGACCATGGCCAGCGACGGGGTCGGAGTCACAACGCGCGCCGTGCGAGAGAGCCTGACAAGCACCTGGCGGACGCCCGCAGGCTTTTGGGGCGCCTTATCGAGCGTCGACCACAAGCTCATCGGCAAGCGCTACCTCGTCACCGCGTTCATCTTTTTGATTCTCGGCGGCCTCGCCGCCGCGGTCATGCGGCTCCAGCTCGCCGGCCCCGACCAAGGGGTGGTGTCTCCCGAGCAGTACAATCAGCTCTTCACGATGCACGGCGTCACGATGATTTTCCTCTACGCCCTGCCAGTCCTGTCCGGGTTCTCCAACTATCTCTGGCCACTGATGCTTGGCGCGCGCGACATGGCCTATCCGCGGCTCAACGCGTTCAGCTATTGGGTATTTCTCGCCTCCGGCATCTTCCTCTACTCCAGTTTCCTGATCGGCCAGGCGCCCGATGGCGGGTGGTTCGCCTACGTCCCACTGACGAGCCAGTCGTTTTCGCCCGGCCTCAACATCGACTTCTACGCCCTGGG
>JBHEMG010000073.1:0-2947 GCA_046262715.1 Gemmatimonadales bacterium | reverse complement strand
CGGCGAGCACCGCGTCGATCTTGATACACGCCATTCGGAAGCCCGCCTCGTCGAGCCACGACGGCCAGTAAAAGATCCCCAGGAAATCGGAGCACGCCCGCGCGATCGCGACTGCCTGTTCCGGTGACTGCGCGCCACAGCGACCGACGCCGACGTCGATCTCCACGAGCGTCCCGATACCCTGGAGATCACGCGCGACTTCTACGGAATCGACCGCGACTTTCACGCGCCGCCGCTTCGCCAACTCCCGCAAGCGGGACAGTTTCGGCTCGAGCAGCGGATAGGCGACCAGCACATCGTCGCCGGGCAGCACCTCGGCTTCGCCCAGTTTGGCGACCGTGATCCCGATCGCGCCCGCGTCGAGCTGCATTTGCGCGATCTCGGGAATCTTGTGCGTCTTCACGTGCGGCCGCAGCGCGACGCCCCAGGCGCGACACTGCTGCTGCATGCGGCTGATGTTGCGCTCCAGCACATCGAGGTCGACGTACAGCGCGGGGGTGTCGAGGTCGAGCGCGTCCACTACCGAGTCTTTTTCGCGATGCACTCGATCTCGACGGCGATGCCGCCCGGCAGTGCGCCGGCCTGGATCGTGGTGCGGGCGGGGAAGGGTGCCGAGAAGTGCATCTGGTACACCTCGTTCATCGCGGCGAAGTCGTTGATGTCGCGCAGATACACGTTGCACTTGACGACGTCGCCGAGCGACGAGCCCGCCGCCTCGAGGATGGCGCGCAGGTTCTCGAACGTGCGTTGCGTCTCCAACCGCACATCGCCGAGCTCGCGTGACCCGGTCACCGGATTGAGCGGTCCCTGTCCGGCGACGAAGACGAAATCTCCCTCGATGATGGCCTGCGAATAGGGGCCGAGAGGCTTCGGCGCCTTGTCGGTGACCACGGCTTTTCTCATGCGGCGCGACTCCTCTGCAATCGTCTCCACAGGTGGTGCACGGGGAACCCCGCCGCCGCGATCGCCAGTCCATAGATCGGCGAAAAGTTCTTGACCTGAATTTGTCCCCACAGGATCGCCGACAGTCCGGCGATCGTGCCAATCACGAACACGAGCGGCACCAATGGATAGGCGGGGGTGCGGAAGGGACGGGCACGCTCCGCCATCTTGCGGCGCAGTACGAACACCGCGCCGATGGCAAAGATCAACGCGGCCCATTCGACGACGACGAAGTAGGTGATGAGCGTATCGTAGTCTTTGAGCGCGAGGATCATGACGATCGCGACGACGGCCTGGATCAGCACCGCCGCCCACGGCGTGGCCCAGCGCGCATGAATCTTACCGAGGAAGGAAAAAATCAGGCCGTCGCGCGCCATGGCGTACGCAACGCGCGGCTTGGCGAGCAGGTTGCCGTTGAGCGCGCCGAACACGCTCGTCATGATCGCGAGCATGATGACGACGCCGCCCGCGGGTCCCGCGATCGCCGTCATCACCGTGCGCGCGATCGCCTCTCGCTGCTGCGCCATGACGCCGACCGGCATGATGTAGAGATAGGCCAGGTTTGCGCCGATATAGAGCGTCACGATCACCAGCATGCCGAGGATGATGATGCGCTTCATCAGGCGCTCGGGTGCTACCACTTCCCCCGCAATCATGCTGACCGCGATCCAGCCGTCATAGGTCCAGATGACCGACGCGACTGCGCGCGCGAGGCCGCTGCCGTGCACGACGCCGCCTTCGGTTATGTGCGAGAGACTGCCATGCCCCAGCAGAAAGGCGCCGAGGATGATCGCCGCGAGTGCGACGACCTTCACCAGGGTGGTCACTTCGCTCACCGCTGCCCCAACGCGCGCGCCCAGCACGTTGGCGCCCGTGAGAATGATGACGGCGCCGATCGCGATGAGCTGTACGGTCCGGGCGTCTGTCGCCAAGCCCAGCAAGTTCAGCAGAAACTCGGCGAATACGACCGAGAGCGCGGCGATTGTCGTAGGCGTCGTGATCAGCACGTACAGCCAGCCGAACACGAATGCGGCGGCGTCACCGTAGGCCTCGCGCAGGTACACATACACGCCGCCCGCCTCGGGCAGCAGCGAGCTCAGCTCGGCGATGACGAGCGCGCCGCAGATGCTGATCAGGCCGAACGCCGTCCACAGGCCCATGATGACGAGCGGATTGGGGACGAGCCCGGCGATCGTGGGTGGTGTGCGGAAAATCCCGCTGCCGATCGTGATGCCTACGATCAGCGCCGTGCCGCCGGCCAGTCCGATGACTCGGCGGAGCTCGGTAGTCAATGAAGCGCTTGAAACTGCAGGCAAACCGGGCTCGGGATCTCGATGCGCTGGTGCGTGAGTGTCAGTTTGCCGCTGTCCTGATCGCGCGCAAGCACGACGACCGAGCCCGAGCGCTGGTTCGCGACCAGCAGCCAACGGCCGGTGGGATCGAGGCTGAAGTTGCGCGGCCAGTCGCCCGCGGTGGAGATCACCTGCACGAGCGCGAGCGCGCCGTCTTCAGTGACGGAGTAGACGGCGATGCTGTTGTGGCCGCGATTCGACACGTAGAGCGTGCGGCCGTTGGCCGCGAAATGAATGTCTGCCGGGTAGTTCGTGCCGGTCCAGTTCGCGGGGAGCGTCGACACAGCGCTTTGCGGTGATAGCGTGCCCGCGTTCCACCGCAGTGTGGCAACGGTGGAATCGAGCTCGTTGGCGACGAACACCAGAGACAGCGTCGGATGGAAGGCGATGTGCCGAGGCCCCGCACCCGGCTTCATGACCGCCTCGCCTGCGTTGCGCAGCGCTTTGCCGTCCAAATCCAACCGATAAACGAACACCCGGTCGGCACCCAGGTCCGCCGAGAGCGCGAAACGGTTCGTGGGATCGGCCACGATGCAGTGGGCATGCGGCTTTTCCTGACGCTTGGGTGTAGGTCCGGTGCCCGTGTGCTGGACCACCTGCGCCGCCGGCTCGAGCGCCCCGCTCGACCCGACCGGCAGCACCGCGAGATTGCC
>JBHEMG010000072.1:0-4664 GCA_046262715.1 Gemmatimonadales bacterium | reverse complement strand
GGTCACCGCTCGCGATCGCGGTCGCGACGTCGGCGATGTTACGCACCTGCCCGGTGAGGTTCGACGCCATCGAGTTCACGTTGTCGGTGAGCGCCTTCCAGGTGCCGGCGACGCCCGGTACTTCGGCCTGCCCACCGAGCTTGCCTTCCGTGCCGACTTCGCGCGCCACGCGGCTCACTTCCGACGCGAACGCGTTGAGCTGGTCCACCATCGTGTTGATCGTGTTCTTCAGCTCGAGGATTTCGCCCTGCACGTCCACCGTGATCTTGCGCGACAAGTCGCCGCGTGCCACGGCGGTCGTCACCTCGGCGATGTTGCGGACCTGCGCCGTGAGGTTCGAGGCCATCGAGTTCACGTTATCGGTCAGCGCCTTCCACGTGCCGGCGACGCCCGGCACTTCGGCCTGGCCGCCCAGCTTGCCTTCCGTGCCCACCTCGCGAGCCACGCGGCTCACTTCCGACGCGAACGCATTGAGCTGGTCCACCATCGTGTTGATCGTGTCTTTCAGCTCGAGGATTTCGCCCTTCACGTCAACCGTGATCTTGCGGGACAAGTCGCCGCGCGCCACGGCCGTCGTCACCGCCGCGATGTTGCGCACCTGCGCGGTGAGGTTCGACGCCATCGCGTTCACCGAGTCGGTGAGGTCCTTCCACGTACCGGCGGCGCCCGGCACGACCGCCTGGCCACCGAGCTTGCCGTCCGTTCCCACTTCACGGGCCACGCGCGTCACTTCGGCGGCGAACGACCGCAGCTGATCCACCATCGTGTTGATGGCTTCCTTCAGCTGGAGAATCTCGCCGCGCACGTCGACGGTGATTTTTTTGGAGAGATCGCCGCTGGCGACGGCGATCGTCACGTCGGTGATGTTGCGGACCTGCGCGGTGAGGTTACCGGCCATCTGGTTCACCGACTCGGTCAGGTCCTTCCACACGCCCGAGACGCCCCGCACTTTGGCCTGGCCGCCGAGCTTGCCTTCCGTGCCCACCTCACGCGCGACGCGCGTCACTTCGGCGGTGAAGACGGAGAGCTGGTCGATCATCTTGTTCACGAGCTTGGCGGAGCGGAGGAACTCACCTTCGAGGGGGCGGCCGTTCACTTCGAGACTCATGGACTGGTCGAGGTCGCCCTTGGCCACGGCACCGACGGCGCGCGTCACTTCGATCGTCGGCCACACGAGGTCGTCGATCAGCGTGTTCACCGCGGCCGTTTCCTCGGCGCGCGTCCCCACCAGGTCGACCATGCTGAGCCGTTCTTTGACGCGGCCTTCCTTGCCGACCATGCGGCTGACCCGCGCCACGTCCTGCGCGCGACGGTCGCTGATGGTCGCGATGTCGTTGCAGGCGTCGGCGAGCTTGCCGTCGAGGCCCGACAATCCGGAGGGCATACGAACCCCGAAGTTGCCGTCACGGAATTCCAGCAGGGCAGCGAGCAGCTGCCGGGGGAAGCGCGCGGAGTCCTGATGCTCCCCGGTATCCCTGGCACTCCCATGCTGCGGACGTTCCGTATACGTCATCGGCTCTCCTATGTGGCGTGCGGGGTGAGGCGAAGTAGGTAGAGAAAAACTGGGTCATTCGGGCAGCCTGACAATCCAACCTTAGTCGAGTCCCGCTTCAAACCGAAGAATTAGCTCCTCTGGGGGAGGCGGCAGGGGCGCGGAGTTCGCCTCGGGGCGCCATAATAAGCGGCTCACCCCCGCTTCCAGAGGAGCTAATGAAGAAACCGACCTGGTCTCGCCGTGAATTTCTGGAGCTGACCGCCACCGCGACGGGCGCCTCACTTGCCGCCAAGCCCTTCAGCAAACTGCGCCTGCCACCCAGCGATACCGTGCGCTTCGGGATGGTAGGGGTGGGGATGCAGGGCTCGGGTCTTCTGGGCACCGCGATCCAGCTGCCCGGTGTGACCTGCGCCGCCGCGGCCGATTTGTACGATGGCCGGCACACGCTCGCGAAGGAGATCGTGCGCCCCGACCTGCCCACCACCCGCGAGTACCGCCGGCTGCTCGATGACAAAAACATCGACTGCATCGTGGCCGCGGTGCCCGACCACTGGCATAAGCGCATGGTGGTGGAAGCGGTGAGCGCGGGGAAGGACATCTACATCGAGAAGCCGATGTCGCACACCGCGGCGGACGGCGAAGCGATGGTGGATGCGGTCAAGAAGAGTGGCCGCATTCTGCAGGTCGGGTCGCAGCGCGTCAGCTCGCAGATTTGCGCCAAGGCCAAGGAGATGATTGGGTCGGGGATGCTCGGCGATCTGATGCTGGTCGAAGGGTGGCTGGGCCGGAACGATCCGTGCGGCGCGTGGGAGTATCCGCCGCCGCCCGATTTGTCGCTCAAGACCGTCGATTGGGACACGTGGCAGAACGACGTGCCCAAGCGTGCGCTCGATCCGAACATCTTCGCGCGCTGGCGCTGCTGGAAAGAGTACGGCACCGGCGTGGCGGGCGATCTACTCGTGCACTTGATCAGCGGCATGCAGTTCATGCTGGGCATGAACGAGCCGCCCAAGCAGGCGATGTCGGTCGGCGGCATTCGCCGCTGGAAAGACGGCCGCAACATGCCGGACGTGCACGCGACGGTCTACTACTACAGCGGCGATCTCCCCGTCTACATGCGACTGAACCTCGGCACCGACATGCCGGAGCAATACAAGTTTCAGGGATCGAAGGGCGTGCTCACCGTGTCGGGCAGCACGCTGTCGTTCTCACCGCAGAGTGGCAAGGATGAGTATCCGTGCTATTACACGGGCAGCTACCCCAGCGCGATGCGCAAGGCCTACGAGCAGCAGTGGCACAAGGAGCACGATGTGCAGCCCGGACGGTTGCCGCAGCTCGACGAGAGCGTCACGTTCTCGACGCCGGACTTCGACGACACGCAGCCCCACCTCTGGAACTTCTTCGAGGCGGTACGCACGCGGAAACCGGTTGTGGAAGACGTGGTGTTCGGACGCAACGCCGCACTCGCCTGTCACATGGCGAACGAAGCCTACTTCCGGCGGGTCGCCGTGTCGTGGGATGAGGCGTCCAAAACCATCAAGACGAGCGCGTAGGGTTTCAGCGGATAGGTCCCATTGCGGTCCTGGGGGACGGGCGCACTGGCCGTATCGACCAGTGGGCTCCACCCCCCGGCGGGGCCGGGGGGGGGCAGCGCGAAGTCCACCTGCGTTTCGCTCGCATTCACGAGCAGCAGCATCGTATCACCTTTGATTGGCTCGCCTTTGTCGTCCGTCTCATCGGTCGCGTCGCCGTTGATCAACATGCCGAGGGACTGCGCCGCGGTCTCCTGCCAGTCGCCCTCCGTCATCTCGTGCCCGTCGGCACGTAGCCACGTCAGATCTTTCACGTTGCTGTGGTCCGTCACCTGTCCGCGAAAGAAGGTGCGGCGGCGCAGCACGCGGTTGTTCTGTCGGATCGCGAATACGTGGCGCGTGAAGTCGAGCAGCCGCTGGCGGCGCTCGTCCAGGCGCCAATCGACCCAGGTGATCTCGTTGTCCTGGCAGTAGGCGTTGTTATTGCCGCCCTGCGTGCGCGCGATCTCGTCGCCGTGTGAGATCATCGGGACGCCCTGCGAAAAGGCGAGCGTCGCGAGAAAATTGCGCATCGCGCGCTCGCGCGCGGCTTCGATCGCGGGGTCGTCGGTCGGACCTTCAGCCCCCCAATTGCGGCTGATGTTGTCGTCGTTGCCGTCCTTATTGTTCTCGCCGTTGGCCTCGTTGTGCTTCGCTTCGTAGCTCACGAGGTCACGGAGCGAGAAGCCGTCGTGCGCCGTGATGAAATTGATGCTGGCGTAGGCCGAGCGTTGCGTCCATTGGTAGATGTCGGCGGAGCCGGAGAGCCGGGACGCCAGGTCGGCGGTCTGCCCCCCTTCTCCCTTCCAGAACTTGCGCACCGTATCGCGGTACTTGCCGTTCCATTCCGCCCACCCCACCGGAAAATTCCCCACCTGGTAGCCGCCCGGGCCGACGTCCCACGGCTCGGCGATGAGCTTGACCTGCGAAAGCACGGGATCCTGCTGGACGATGTCGAAGAACGCACTGAGCCGGTCCACGTCGTACAGCTCGCGCGCGAGCACCGGCGCGAGGTCGAAGCGGAATCCGTCCACGTGCATTTCATTCACCCAATAGCGCAACGAATCCATGATCAGCTGCAGCGTGCGCGGGTGTCGCATGTTCAGGCTGTTGCCCGTGCCGCTGAAGTCGACGTAATAGCGCTCCTCCTCGGGCGAGAGCCGGTAATACGCGCGATTGTCGATGCCCTTGAACGCCAGCGTCGGGCCGAGGTGATTGCCTTCGGGCGTGTGGTTGTAGACGACGTCGAGGATCACCTCGAGCCCCGCGGCATGGAACGTCCGCACCATCGTCTTGAACTGCGCCACCTGGTTGCCGAACTCGGCCGCAGCGTACCGTGAATCGGGCGCGAAATATCCGATCGAGTCGTAGCCCCAGTAATTTGTGAGGCCACGCTCGACGAGGTGCCGCCCGCTGATCGCATGATGAATCGGCAACAGCTCCACGCTCGTGACGCCGAGCGAGCGCAGGTGCTCGACGATCGGATCGGTGCACAGCCCGAGATACGTGCCGCGCAACGCCTCCGGCACGTCCGGATGACACTGCGTCATCCCCTTGACGTGACATTCGTAAATGACGGTGCTGTTCCAGGCAACTTT
>JBHEMG010000071.1:0-7446 GCA_046262715.1 Gemmatimonadales bacterium | reverse complement strand
GGCCCAAGGACGCCATCAGCGTCGTTCTGCTGCTGGTCACGGCGGTGACGATCTCCGTGACTGCACAGCAGTCGAAGCCGAGGCCGCCGGCCGCCGCCGACTGGGCCGCGCTCGCGAAGCTGCCGGACCTCACTGGCGTCTGGAAAGCGCCGACCGTCGGCCGCGGTGGAGCAGGCCGCGCGGTCGGACCGCCGCCGGTCCCGCAGCTCACGCCAGCCTATGCGGCCAGGAAGCGCGAGCTCGATGCGCGCAACTCCGATGACACGGAAGCGGCCAACTGCCTGCCAACCGGGATGCCGGCAATCATGGGGCATCCGTATCCGTACGAGTTCCTCCTGACGCCTGGCCTCGTCACGATCGTGACCGAAGCCTACATGCAGGTGCGCCACGTCTATACCGATGGCCGGCCGCTGCCGGCGGATCCCGATCCGACGTTCAACGGCACCTCAATCGGCCGTTGGGATCGCGACACGCTCGTCGTCGAAACGATCGGGTTCTCGCCGCTCACCACCGTTGCGCGCAATACGCCGCACAGCGACAAGATGCGCATCACCGAGCGGTTCCGTCTCACCGCACCGGACACGATGTCGGTCGAAACGACCGTGATCGATCCGGAGGCGTTGGCGAAACCGTGGACGACGACGAGGACGCTGGTGCGGCATCGCGACTGGACGATTCGCGAGTACATCTGCGAAGAAAACAATCGCAACTTCCTCGACGCGCAGGGGAAAGCCGGCGTGAAACTCGACGCTCCGGTGAAGAAGGAATAGGTGATGAACCGCACGCTGTTGCTGACCGCGATGATCTGCGGAATGGCCGTCCCCGCGTGGTCTCATCACGCCGCCGCGCCTGTTTTCGACATGAGCGCGGAAAAGACCGTGACGGGCGTCGTCAAGCAGGTCGACTGGACGAACCCCCATATCTGGATCTGGCTTGATGTGCAGAACGCGTCAGGTCAGATGGAGGCGTGGGGATTCGAGGGAATGAGTCCCAACTTTCTCGCGCGCCGCGGCTGGACGCGGAGCTCGCTGCTCCCCGGCATGCGGATCACCATCACGTTCCGGCCTCTCCGGGACGGGAAAGCCGGCGGCATGTTCGTGACGGGCAAACTCGAGGACGGCAGGATCCTGACGAGCGCCGGCGCGGAATAGCTCCCGGCATCCCGCGCCGCGCGTGGTGACGCCCCGCCTTACCGTGTCGCGCTGCTCGCTTCGCTCGGCATGCTGAAGGCGAGATACTCGCCGGAGTACGGCCCGCCACTGATCGCAACGACGATGTACTGCCTGCCGTCGACCTGGTACGTCATCGGCGATCCGCTCTGCGGAGCCGGCATCCACAGCTCGCCGACCTGCTGTCCCGTCTTCTTGTCGTAGGCACGCAGCATCGCTCCGCGCGGACGCCCGGGCGGCGCGGTGATCTGCGGGTCACCCATGATCACGAGTGTCTTCGTCACCAGCAGTCCGACGCCCGACGTTCCCGGCTGTCCTGTCTTTGGAATCGTCTTCCCTCTCAAGGCCGGATTCGTGCGGACCGCGTCCGGCGTGTCGCCGTGCGGCGTCTGCCACATCACTTCTCCGCGATCGAGATTGATGGCGGCAAGCAGGCCGTACGGCGGCTTGATCATCGGCAGGCCCTGCACGTTCAGTCCGGTACCGCCTTCGGGCGCGGGCGCCGGCGTGGCAGGCGCCGGAGCCGCGGCTGCCCTCGCTTCACGCGCGCGAGCAGCCGTCTGCGGCGCATCGGCTGCGCAGCAGTCGCCCGGTCCAAGCACGACCTGGAACGCCTGTCCCTTGATGCCCGTCAAGTAGCGGACGTCGGAGAAACCGGGCGGCGGCGCCGCGAGCGTGCGGATGCCGGGCATGTTGCCCGCAGGCGCGAACACGATGTGATTCTCAGGGTCGTAGCCGCCGCCCGGCCAGTTGGTGGCGGTGCCGACGGTAATCGCGCCAAGCATGCCGTTGACGTCACCCAGGATGCCCGGGTTGAACGGCGTGTCGGCCCACTTGAATCGCTTCGCGCGTTCGGACGCGGCGGCGCGCAGCTCGGGCGTCCAATCGATCAGATCATCCGGAATGGAAAACGTGTTGCGCGCGTAGCGCAGCTTGTCCGGTGGATGCGGCTGCGTCTTCGCGGTCTTCTCACCCGGGATGTCCGACTGCGGCACCGGCTTCTCGACGATCGGCCAGATCGGCGCGCCCGTCGCCCGGTCGAACACGTAGAGCCATCCCTCCTTGCTGGGGACGGCCACCACCTTGCGCGCCCTGCCGTCGACCGTGACGTCCGCGAGGATCGGCGTTGAGGACATGTCGAAGTTCCAGATCGGGTGATGGACGAACTGGAAGTACCACTTCCGCTGACCGGTCTTGAGATCGCCCGCGACGAGACTCTCTCCGAACAGGTTGTCGCCGGGCCGGTGTCCGCCGTAGTAGTCCGAGGTCGGCGTTTCCACGGGCAGATATACGAGCCCGAGGTCCTCGTCGACGCTGGTTTGCGTCCAGACACCGACGTTGCCGTTGGTCGCCCACGAGTCGTTCTCCCATGTCTCGGCGCCGAACTGCCCGGGTCTCGGGATCGTGTTGAACGTCCAGAGGAGTTTCCCGGTGCGCGCATCGAAGGCGCGCACGAGCCCCTTCGTGTTGTCATGAGTGGGAATGGTCGACCCTTCTTTCATCGACGATCCGATGATGATGATGTCCTTCACGACGAGAGGGGTCGAGTGCACGCCAATCTCACCCGTTTCCAGATCGACCTGCACGTCCCGTCCCTTCACGGCGCCGACCTTCAAATCGACCATCCCGTCCTTGCCGAACGTGGTGACAGGGACGCCCGTCTTCGCATTGAGCTCCATCAGGCGATAGCCCGTCGTCACGAAGACCACGCGATCGTCGCCGCGGCCGTTGGTCCAGAACGACACCCCGCGCCCCGAGAGCTGTCGCGGCGCGACGGCGGCACGCTTGCCTTCGAGCAGCCGGTAATTCCAGATCTGCTCCCCCGTCCTGGCGTCGAGCGCAATCACCGATCGCCGCGTGCCCGCGGTCGTGTAGAGCACGCCCTTGACCACGATCGGCGTCCCTTCGAGCTTGTACTCGGGGAACGGTCCGAAGTTATCCGTCTTGAAACGCCACGCGACTTCGAGCTTGCTGAAGTTCGCGGCGTTGATCTGATCGAGCGGCGAGTAGCGCGTGCCTTTCAAGTCGCCGTTGTAGGCGGGCCACTCACCGTTGGCGGTGGAAGGCTGGCCCGATCCCTGCGCTGACGCGCCGACCATGATCCATCCGACCGCCGCGACGACCGACAGCGCTCCCAGCACGAAACGGGGAATTCTTCGAGTCATCATGCACTCTCCTTACTTTCGCTCGTTGGAGTCCGGCTTGGTCGCCAGGAAGCTGATCGTCTTCAGGACTTCCGTCTGCGACGGCAGGTCGGTTGGTCCGGACGGATAGCTCCCTTTGTACAAAATAAACGCGAGGACGTCGGTCTTCTGCGCGCGTGTGAGGGCACTGGGATTCCCCTGCGGCATCGAGATGCGGATGCGCTCGAAGATATCGCCGAGCGTGAGCCCGTCCCAGTTCGCGGCGAAGTCTCCGCCCGTCAGGGGCGGCGCCAGTTCGCCGCCGGTCAAGTCGGGGGCGTGGCAGACGGCGCAGTTCTCGGAGTACAGCGGATCGCCGCGCTTCGCCTGATCCAGCGAGTAGACGCCGTCCCACTGCGACTGCAGAGGCTCCGCGGCGGACGCGCGGCGCGCGCCCGTGGCGGCGAGAACGACAAGTCCGATCAGGGCCATCGCCGTGAATCTCATGCGACCAGCCGCTACGCGGCGGATTATTGCACTAGTGTCCGCTTGCCGTCACCGTCATCGACGTCCCGTCCCCCCGAGTCAGAATGGCCCGCGTTCGCGGAAACGCCGCCAGCAGCGTCGGGGCGAGAGACTCGCCGGCGACGCAGATCGCGGTGGCGAGACCGTCGGCGGCCGTCGCCCTCGGACCAATCACCGCCACGTCCACGAGGTTGTTGGCGCTCGCGCCGGTCCGCGGATCAAAAATATGGTGATAGCGCCCGCTCGCCTCGAAGGTCGTGCCATACCCGCCGGACACGGCGAGCGCTGCGTCCTCGAGATCGACCGTCCGTTCGATGTTCCCCGGGTGCCTGCCGTCGCGGATGCCGATGCGCCAGGGACGCCCATCCGGGTGGCGGCCGATGGTGCGGTATTCGCCTAAGTCGACCACGGCGCTCTCGAAGCCCTCATTGCGCAGCATGTCCGCGATCGCGTCCGAGATGTAGCCCTGTGCAATGCCGTTCAGCGTAATGGCCATGCCGGCGCGTGCGAACCTGATGGCAGCCGCGCCGCTGTCGATCGCGCGGAAATCCACCATGGTGTGTGCAACATCGCGGGCGCGGGCCGCGATGTCCGGTTGGATGTTCGTCCCCGACCAGAAATGCGCCTCGTACAGCCGCCACAACGGCTGGACTGAAATGTCGAACGCGCCGCCGCTCAGGGCACCCAGGCGCTGACTCTCCTCCACCAGTGTGCGCAGCTCGGGCGACGGCTTCATCAGCGTGCCCGCATCATTGAGGCGCGAGATTTCGCTGTCAGGCAGATAGAGGCTGAAGATCCGCTCGAAACGGTCGATCTCCCGGCGCACCCGCAGGATCGTGCGTCGCGCGAATGCGGCGTCCGGGTGCCATAAGGTGAGCTCCGACAACGCGCCAAGCACTTCGCCCTGCCAGCGATACGACCGGGCCTTCGGCGCAGTCGCGCGGACCGTCGCGATGATCAGCGGCAGGCCGCCAGCAGCCGCGGCGACGCGCAGGAAACGGCGGCGCGTCGGACGTTCAGACATGGTGCAGTTTGACGGCGCGCACGAGCGGCGGACATCGCGTCTCGTCGTAGTACTCGACCTGGCAATCGAGGCACTGAAAGCACTCGGACGTCACAATGTTTCCGGTCGGCTCGATCGCCCGCACCGGACATCCGCGTTCGCACAAGTGACACGGACTGCCGCATTCGGGACGCCGCTTCAGCAGATTGAGCAGGTGCAGCCGATCGAGCAGTGCGAGCACGCCGCCCAGCGGACAGAGAAAGCGGCAATAGGCCCGCTCCGAGAACACGCCGATCGCCAACAGTCCACCCGCATAGAGCACATACGGCCAGGCGCGCGCGAATCGTGTCGTGATCGCGGTCTTGAACGGCTCGATCTCCAGCGCGGACCCCGTTGAGTCGATCTGCGTGATCACCAACGCCAGCACGGCTGCGGCGGCGATGTACTTGCCTGTCCACAAACGCTTTTCGAGTGCGACCGGCGGATTCCATTGCGGCACGCGGAGCGCGCGCGAGAGATGAGCGAGCAATTCCTGCAGCGCGCCGAACGGGCAGAGCCAGCCGCAGAACACGCCGCGCCCAATCAACACCACCGACACGAGCGTGTACCCGGCGATGATGACCATCAGCGGCTCGGCCAGATAGAACCCCATCTCGACATGATTGAACGGCGCCCGGAGATAATTCACGACGTTGACGATCGAGAGCTGCACGCCGGCGGTCCAGCCGAGCCACACCAGAACGACCAGCAGGAAACCGGTACGCACGAGCCGGTGGGTCACGCGAGCGCGCGCCAACGTTCCCTGGAAGATGAAGATCAACGTGAGCGCCGACAGGAGCACCGCGAGAATCGCAATGTTTACCCGCGCGTCGCTCCAGGCCTCGATCCAGGTCGGGACGGGCGGCGGAAGATCCGGCTCCGGTTCCAGATCCGGCTGCGGTTGTTGCTGCGGCGGCGGGGCAACGACTCGGGGATCCGGGACCCGGAGGACATAGGTGTCCGGGACTTTGTAGTCGAGCCCGAATGGGACGGTCACCGCTGGATTGCCGGTGCTGTTGATCAAGATCTCCAGTCGCCACGGCTGCAGGGGGTCGAAGCCCGATTGGGCGCGCAGCGCGAACAATCCGGTGAGCTGCTGTCCCTCGACGGGCGTCGCGTACGAGTAGTCGCTTTGCACGAAGCCAAACGTCTTCCCGTCCTGAACCACGCGCAGGCGATCGAAGCGGTTGCCCTCTGACTCTCGAAAGTATCTGGTGCCGAGAAAATCGTACGGACCGTTCGAGGCGACATAGATGGCCTGGGCGCCGCGCGGGAGCTGGCGCTTGTAATCCTCGAATTTCAGCAGGCCGAGCAGATTCCCGCCGATGGCGGGCGGCGTGACGAGCGCCGTCATGAATTCGATATAGAGATCGTCGCGCGCCCCGAGCGGCCAATCGAGCTGGACGCTCGTCGCGCCCGCCTTCGCGAGCGCCGCTGCGACCTCCCCCGACGTCACCCGCGTCCGCACGACCGCGCGCTCAGCGAGGAGATCGTTCCACGACTTGATGCGGAAGCTCTCGACATCGAGGGTCGGAATCGTCGCTGCGCTGACGTTCGTCTCCGCGGTCGCAGTCGTCCGCGCGGCGCGTGCGCGAAGCACGAGCCGCGCGGTGGTGAGGACGGCGGCGCGCATGGCGCGCGCGCTGATGGTTGCCCCGTCCACGTAGTCCGGCGGCAGCGCGTCGGTTCCACCGCGCAGCGGCCGGCCCGCTTCGCGCGCAAGGAACGTGTCGAGCTGGCGCTGGCGCACGGCATCGTGAACGATCATCGACTCCTGGTGAAAGACGACCTTCGCCCCCGTGATGCGCCCACTGAGATCGACGCCGGCGATGACGTCGAACGGTGTCGTCGAATAACCAGTCGCCGCGATGATGTCGAGGGTCGAAAACACATAGGCGACGATCCGGCCGCCCTTGAAGACCGCGATCGCGGGCGGCGAGCCTTCCTCCATCCCGAGGCGCTCGGCGCCGGGATAAACCGCCGCCAGTACCTCGGGCGTGAGCCGCTCGCGCAGCTTGCCCGGGTCAGCAACGGCAGGTGAGGCGAAGACGAGTGTTATCAAGGCGATGCAGGTGCCGCGCACCCACGTTGATGAATCTCGCCCACGGGCCGTTTGCCGCGCAAATCGCGTTGTAATCAGGTACTGGTTGGGTGTAACCTGCGCTGTCGTCCAATCTGTCGGCGGGTGGGAAGGAGCGGTCATGAGTTGGCTCCGAGCAGTTACCCCCCTGGGCATGCCGCTTGCGGCCGCGGTTTTTCTCTCCGCGGTGACGCTATCGGCGCAAAATTCTCCGCCGCAAAATTCCTTACCGCAAGATTCCCAGACAGCCGCCGCGACTCATCGCGCAACCCTCGACAGATTCTGCATCACCTGTCACCGGGGTCCCAACGCGATTGCAGGACTGCACCTGGACACCTTCGACACGGCCAACTTCGAGACCAACGGCGCGACGTGGGAAAAGATGCTGCGCAAGCTGCGCAACCGCGAGATGCCGCCCGCCGACATGCGGCGGCCCGATGCGGCCACCTACGACGCGCTCGTGGAGTATATCCAGACCGGGCGCGATCACCTCGCGGAGATCAAGCC
>JBHEMG010000070.1:0-7506 GCA_046262715.1 Gemmatimonadales bacterium | reverse complement strand
GTATCGCGTCTCCTCGGGCCTGGACTCGATGATCCTTGGCGAGTCGCAGATCCAGGGTCAGGTGCGCGAGGCATGGGAAGCATCGCGCGCGCAGGCAGGACCTGTCCTGCATCGCCTGTTTCAAAGCGCCCTCCACGTCGGCGCGCGCGTCCGCACCGAGACGGGCCTCGGTATGGGCACCGCGTCCGCGGCGTCGGCCGGCGTTCAGGTGGCGGGCAAGATCTTCGGCGATTTGGCGGGACGGACCGCACTCATTCTCGGCGCGGGCGATATGGCCGAGCTGGCCGCGACGTGCCTCAGCGACCACGGCGTCCAGATCACGCTGGTCGCCAATCGCACGCATGAACGCGCCCGCGCCATCGCCGAGCGCCTGAGCGCGCGGGCGATATCACTCGAGGAAGCGTGGCCGCATTTCGCGACGACGGATATCGCGCTGTGCTCGACGGCCGCGCCGCATGCCGTCGTCACGTGGGAGCGGGTGGGCGCGACCATCGGCGCGCGCCGCGGCCGGCCGTTGTGCATCCTTGACCTCGCCGTGCCCAGAGATGTCGACCCCGCGATCGCGCAGCTCGAAAACGTGTTTCTCTACGACGTCGACGATCTGCAAACCGTGGCCGCGCAGGCGACGGCTCGCCGGCGCGACGAAATCCCCGCCGCCGAGCGGATCGTGGAGGAGGAGACCGACCTGTTCTGGGCCTGGTACGGCGGTCTTGGGGTCGTCCCCGCCATCAAGGCCCTGCGCAGCCGCATGGACGAGGTGCGCGCCGTCGAGCTCGAGCGTGCGCTGCGGCAACTGGGGCACTTGAGCCCCGAGGATCGGTCACGCGTCGAGCAGTTCAGTCATTCGCTGCTGAACAAGTTTCTCCATCAACCCACCATTGCGTTGAAAGCCGCAGCGGACGAAGGTCGCGGGTACGGCTTACTCGAGGCCCTGCGCCGGCTTTTTGGCATGGACCCGCCCGCGTGACCACGCGCGTTCTCGTCACGGGTGGTGCGGGATACATCGGCAGTGTGCTCGTAGATCAGCTCCTGGAAACGGGACGCGGGGTCGTCGTGCTCGACGATTTGAGCACAGGGCACCGCGAGGCCGTCGCCAGGGGCGCCAGTTTTGTGCAGGGCGGAGTGGGCGATCGTGAGCTCGTTCAGGCCCTACTCGAGCGCGAGCGCATCGGTGCGATCGTCCATATGGCCGCTTTTGCCCTCGTCGCGGAATCGGTCGCCCAGCCCGGCAAGTATGTGACCAACAACGTCACGGCTGCGCGTGTACTCTTGGAAGCTGCCGGCCGGGCCAACATCCGCCGGTTCGTCTTTTCATCGTCGTGCGCGGTATATGGGCACCCCGCGACAACGCCAATTCCGGAAGACGCGGCGCTCGCCCCCGTCAATCCGTACGGGGAGACGAAACGCGACTTTGAGCGCCTGTTGGCGGAGGTCGGGCCGGAGTTCGGACTGACGGTGGTCAGCCTACGTTACTTCAATGCGGCCGGTGCGACCGCGACCCGGGGCGAGGATCACGATCCCGAGACGCATCTGATTCCCAACGTTCTGGCGGCCGCGCTTGGGCAGCGGCCGACGGTCGACGTGTTCGGGATCGATTACCCGACGCCTGACGGGACCGCGGTGCGCGACTACGTGCACGTCAGCGATATTGCGGACGCACATCTCCGAGCGCTCGATGCCCATGTGGATGCGCACACGCCGCTCGCGCTAAATCTTGGCACGGGCACGGGACGTTCCGTCCGTGAGGTGGTGGAAGCAACGAAACGCGTGACCGGCAAGGCGGTTCGCATGACTGAGCAGCCGCGTCCCCCCGGCGATCCGCCGGCGCTGGTAGCATCTGTGGGACGCGCGACGGAAATGCTCGGCTGGCGCGCCCACCGGTCGGGTCTCGAGAACATTCTGGAGAGCGCCTGGCGGTGGCATCAGGTACATCCGCACGGTTACAGGGGAGGTTAGGTGCTGGTACAGGTACGCGGGGCGATCCCCACGACGCCGTGGGAGCTGGTGCTCACCTCCAGCCGCGAAACGCAGTTCGTGCTGGCGGTGCTCGCTGTATTCTCACTGGTGTCTTGGTATCTGATCGTACTCAAGTGGTGGCAGTTCCGCCGTATGCGGCAGCTCGGCGACCGCTTTCTCGCCGAGGTCGAGAAGGCGCCGCGGCTCGAGGAGGCGTATCACGCCGCGATGCGCCTACCGCCCTCACCGTACAATCGCTTGATGCGTGAAGCGGTTCACTTTTTCAGCGAGTTGAAGCCAGGCGCACTCAAGACAGGTGGCGCGTCGGTGCCCGCCGCGACGGGAGTGTCCGCCACGCTGACGACGACGCAGCTCGAGGCGTTGCGCATGGTGCTCGCCAAAGAAGTCGCGGCGGAGCGCGACACCGCCGCGCGCTGGATCCCGTGGTTGGCAACATTCGGGTCCGTGAGCCCGCTGCTCGGATTGCTCGGCACTGTGCTTGGTGTGATGGACGCGTTCATCGGCATCGCCGTCGGCGGGTCGGGAAACATCACGGCGGTCGCGCCCGGCGTCGCGGAAGCGTTGGTCACCACCGTCGGCGGCCTGGCGGTCGCGGTCCCCGCCGTCATGTCCTACAACATCTTCGTCAATCGCCTGGGCCTCTTTGCCGGCGAGCTCGAAGGATTTGCGCAGGAAATCATCGGGACACTCGCGCGGGAAGGACGGATCTGATGGTGGGTCTGCTCGGAGGGAGTGGCGGCGGTGGCCTGCGTGGGCATGGCGAGCTGCCGCTTAACGCGGACATCAACGTTACGTCGCTGGTGGATGTGGCCTTCGTGCTCCTCATCATTTTCATGATCACGGCGCCGATCATGCAAGGCGGCGTGGATGTGCGCCTGCCGCGGGCCCAGGTCCGCGCCATCGAGCCCAAACAAGGCCTCGTTGTGACGGTGGACAGCGACGGCAAGATCTATCTGGATCAGGCCGCGCTGTCCTACGCGGACTTCCAATCGACCTTCCCGGCATTCGTGCGAACGAAACGGCCCACGGGGGTGTATCTGCGGGCCGATGGGCGCGTGGCGTACGAGCACGTGGTGCAGGTCCTGGCGGTCATCCGTGCGGCGGGCGTGCAGGATGTCGGACTCGTCGCGGAACCGGAGACGATTACTCGATGAAAGCGCGCGGCCGGACGCCGGTCCCGGTGGGAATGGCGGTGACCGGCACACTGGTGGTACATGGTGTGGTGGGCATGCTGCTGTTCGGCGGGCCTCGGGCGCCCAAGCGGCTGCCGCCGACCTACACAGTGCGGTTGATCGCCGCGCCCGCCGCCGACCTCGAGGCCCGCAAAGCGCCGGCGGCCTTCGAGCGGCCAGCCGAGGAAAAGCCGGCGCCGATTCCGGCCGCGAAGCGGCCACAGAGCACGGTATCACGCGCGACGCCCCCGCCCACGCGCGACCAGACGCGCCGCGAGGCGGCGCCACGCACGACATCGACCACGCAGCCGCTCCCCGGCGAGCGCCCCTCCACCGGGAATGACGTGGCGACCGTGAGCACCGAAGGCGTCGCATTTCCGTTCCCGGAATATCTGCAGAACATCGTGTCCCAGGTATTGCGGCGCTGGCAGCGGCCGGGGCAGAGCACGCCGCTCGAAGCCGAGGTTTCCTTCTTTGTCCATCGCGACGGGTCGGTGAGCGATCTGCAATTCATCCGGCGCTCTGGCAACTTCGCGTTCGACCTTGAAGCGCAAGGCGCCGTGGAAGAGGCCGGGCGGTTCCACTCCTTCGGCACCTTGCCTGATGGCTGGACGTCGGACCTTCTGTTCGTGCGGTTTTATTTCTCGGGGCAGCGGCAGTGACGGTGGTTGGGCGGTTTGGCGGTTGGGCCGTTTGCGGATGCGCGGTTCTCCTAACCGCCTATCCGCCAAACCGCCTAACCGCCCAAGACAGCTCCGCTATAGACCGCGGCGTCCGCATCGGCATCGTGTACCGGCCGGGCGTTCGTCCCGGACTCGTGATGTTGCCACGCAAGGGCGGGGGGACGAATCTCGACTCGGTGCGCGCCATCGTCGCGCGCGATCTCGATTACAGCGATCGATTCGAGATCATCACCCTCCCCGGTGGCGATTCGATCCGGCTCGCGACGACGCCGAGCGCCGCCCGTCCGGCGACGCCGCGCCGCTCGTCAGCGGGGACGAGCACGCCGAGCCGGGCGCAAGGCACCGCCGGGTCGCTGAACTACCCCTTGTACCAGGCGCTGGGCGCCGATTTCGCGCTCGATGTCACCGCCGCGGGCGACACGACCCTCGCCACGCTGCACGACATCGCAGCGGCGGGGGTCCGCCGCACGGTGCGGGCCACATTGCCACCGGCGACGGACCGCGACTTCCGGCAGGCGGTGCACCGGCTCGCCGATCAGGCAGTCCAGGCGGCGCTAGGAACGCCCGGCTTCGCCGCCACGCGCGTGTTGTTCGTTAAAGACGGTAAGGTGTATCAGATCGACCAGGACGGCGCCGACCAGAAGCTGGTCTCTTCGACCGATCGTCAGGCGATGTCTCCGGCGTGGGGTGCGGACGGGCACCATTTCGCCTACATGGAATTTCAGGCGGGAAAGGGTTGGCTCTTTCTGCAGGAAATGGCAACGGGGAAGCGCATCGCGGTCTCGACGACCGGGACCGCGCTCGACTTCACGCCGGCGTTTTCGCCCGATGGGCAGACGATGGCGTTCAGCCGCGCGACCGAGGAAGGCACTGATCTGTATACGATTAACATCAAGAGTAACTGTTGCTTACGCCGCTTGACCGTAGGGCGCTTTTCTGACAACTTGTCGCCGACCTTCTGCCCGGACGGGCAGCGTATAGCTTTCGTATCGACGCGCCCGGGCCTGCCGCAGATCTACGTCATGGCGGCAGACGGAACGGACCAGCAGTTGTTTGCGCCCTTCGATTATGGCGTGACCGGTTCGTCCAACGCTCCGGAGTGGTCGCCCGACGGGCAGTCGGTAGCATTTCACCGCGACGTGGCCGGCACCTTGCAGGTGTTCGTGTTGGACGTGCGTACGCGTACGGTTCGACAGCTCACCTCCGTGGGACGAAACGAAGATCCCACGTGGGCCCCCGACAGCCGTCATCTTGCCTTTGTCTCCGACCGGTCGGGCTACCGCCAGTTGTGGATCATCGATCTCGACACCGGCAGAATCCGGCCGCTGCTGCAACAGAGCGGTGCGCGTTTGCCGGCTTGGTCTCCACGGCTTTCGGAGGCTCCTTCTTCCACCCCCTGATCGGAGAAATAGGATGAAATCGGTATCGTTGCTCCTCGTGCTCGGCCTGGGCGCCGCCGTCATCGCAGGCGCGTCGTGCGGCGGCAATCCCGCGCCGCAGCAGCCGACGCCCAATGCCGATTCCGCCGCGGCTGCTGATCGGGCGCGTCAAGATTCGGCCGCCGCAGCGCAAGCCGATGCAGACCGCCGGGCGCGCGAGGACGCAGATCGCGTGGCGCGGCAGCGCGAAGCGGATTCGCTCGCCGCACTGGGTCGGACATCGGAAGAAGTGCGCAACGCGCTGGCCGCCGCGATTCACTTCGAGCTCGACCAGTCGCGCATCCGCTCGGACGACATGGGCGCGTTGGATCAGAAGGTGGCCATACTGCAGGCGAACACCGACCTGCGTATCCGCGTCGGCGGGCATTGCGACGAGCGTGGATCTGACGAATACAACCTCGCCCTCGGCAATCGCCGCGCGCAGTCCGCGAAGCAGTACCTCGTGAGCCACGGCATCGATGCGAGCCGCATCGAGACGCAGTCGTGGGGCGAGGAGCGGCCCGCCGTGGAAGGTCACGATGAGTCCGCCTGGTCGCAAAACCGGCGCGATGAATTCGAAGTGATCAGCGGTGGCGACAACCTACGCCGCCCGTAGTGCCCTGGTCCTGACGCTGGGGCTCGTCGCCGGCTGCGCCCTGAAAGGGGACGTCCGGAAAGTCGAGCTCCAGGTGCAGGCGCTGCAGGGTGACCTTGCCAAGAGTGATGCGGCACGGGCGGCGGAACGGGACACGATCCTGGCCGCCGTCCGCGTGCTGCAGCAAGCGCTGGCCACGCAGCAGGCGTACCTCGTCCAGATGCGCGGCGACCTCCGCACCGAGTTGCTGGCGGTGCAGCAACAGCTCGTAGCGGTGCAGGAGCTCACGGGTCAGAGCCAACAACGCCTGACCGAGCTGCGTACCCGCATCGAATCGCGCGCGCAGCAACCCGACCCCGCCGCCACCGTCCCCGCGAGCGGAACGCCCGTGGGACCGTCGGGCAACCCGGCGGGTCCGGGTCCCGATCAGATGTACGACATCTCGCTGCAGCAATACCGCCGTGGCAGCGTGGCGACTGCGCGGCTGGGCTTCCGCGAATTTCTCCGCGTTTTCCCGACACATGAGCGCGCGCCCGACGCCCTGTTCTATATCGGCGAAAGCTTCGAGCAAGCCGCGCCCGATTCCGCCGCGGCTGTCTATGACCAACTGGTGCGCACCTATCCCAACTCGCCGCGCGCCGCGTCCGCCATCTACAAGCAGGGGCTGCTCGCCGAGCAGCGGGGCGATCGGGCGATGGCGCGGACCTTCTACGCCCGCGTCATCGCGGGGTACCCGCGTTCTCCCGAAGCCGACCTCGCGCGCCAAAATCAGCAACGTATCCGGCCGTAGCGGGCCGTTGTCGAGCCGTACCCCACCATGACTCCGCGCGGTGAGATGCCGTTTCTCGATCATCTCGAGGAGCTGCGCTGGCGCATCCTTTGGAGCCTGGTGGCGGTCGTCGTCGGCACCGTCGTCGGGTGGTGGCTGCTGGACAAGATCGACATCATCGAGATCCTGAAGCGGCCCATTGCGCCGTATTTGCCCGGGGGCCGACTGATCTTCACCAGTCCGGCCGAGCCCTTCATGCTGACGCTGAAGGTGGCGTTCGCGCTCGGCGCCTTGCTCGCATCGCCGGTGGTTATTTATCAGCTGTGGGCATTCCTCGCGCCGGCGCTGTATGAGCGCGAGAAGCGTCTCATCGTGCCGGCGCTCGGCGTGGGGGTCCTGCTTTTTCTGGGTGGGGCTGCCGCGTGCTACCAATGGCTCCTGCCTGCCGCGCTGAAGGTGCTGCTCGGCTTCCAACGCGCAGACCTCACGGCGATGATCACGATCGACCGCTATTTCGGCATGGCGATACCGTTCGTCGTCGGCTGCGGCCTGGTTGCGGAGCTCCCGCTCGTCGTGACGATTCTCGCATCGATCGGTGTCGTCACGCCGCAGTTTCTGTCGCGGCAGCGCCGCTACGCGATCGTCATCGCCGCGTTCCTCGCTGCGATCCTCACGCCGCCCGACGCCGTCTCCATGATGCTGATGCTGGGCCCATTGCTGCTGCTGTACGAGATCAGCATCTGGTGCGCTTGGGTCGCCTCACGCCGTCGGGCCCGGCGTTTGGCGGCTACGGTCGTCGTGCTGCTCGTGCTGGGCCTCGGGGGGGCAAGGGCGTTGGGTGCGCAGAATCCGCCCCCTCCCCCCCCGCGGCCTCCCGTGCCGCCTACCCGGG
>JBHEMG010000069.1:0-2632 GCA_046262715.1 Gemmatimonadales bacterium | reverse complement strand
GTGGCGAGTACCGCGCCTCCCGCTCGCACATATCGAACAACCTGCTCGAGCTCGCCGTCCCGCAGCGGAAACCCCGGATCCAAAACGGCGAGAATCGCCGGCCGGTGGGCGCGTTCGGTGGCGAGATTGAACAGCGGAGCTCGCCGCCGCTCCGACAGCCGCCCCATGCGTTTCAAGACGTCATGCAGCCCCTTACTTCCGTCCGGTCCGCTCAGGAACGTCGAGGAGCGATAGTCGAAATCGGGCGTCTTAGGCTCGCGGTTCGCGGCCCACAGCGCCACCGCGATTGCGGCAGAGAGCAGCAGCCCAAACCCTATTTCAAGACGGTACGACGTACTGCCCCCGCGTCAGTTCCTGCGCCGCGGCGCCGAAGGACTCGTACTCGCCGGCGTCGCACGGCACCGCACCGAACAGATGGCGGTAAAGCCGGGCGACGAGCGACGCCAGCGACGCCCGCCCTGCCTCGTTCAGACGCGCCTCGCCGACGTACTCGGCGGGAGTCTTGGAGGCGTGGAAGCGCAGTGCCTCGCGGCGATCGAGCTCGAGCACGACGGCGAGAAAACGGTGCGCAAGAGCTTCGGCGTAGCGTCCGGCACGCGCGAGATCTTCGGCTCTTGCAAGATGGGCGGCGGCATCCTGCATGACTGCGGCACCGCTCGCAGCCGAGCCTGCTGTGCGCGCCGACGGCCGGACGATGCGCCAGATCACGTAGCTGACGTGCACCACCAGCACCACGAGACAGAGCACCACGAGGCCAAGACCGACGTTGAACCCAACGGGATATCGATCGGCCAGCCGGTTGAGCCAGCTCAGCAGGTTATGCCACTGCCGGGACACCCAGGAAACGAGATGCTGGCGTGCGACCCAGTGGTATTCTGGGCGCGCAAACACTTCGGCAACCACGCGCCGCAGCGAGTCGGGTGGGGTGAGCGTGGAGCTGTTCGACGCTTGCTGGAGGAAGAGCCAGTCTGTCAGCGGGGCCCCAGTTGCGTGCTGAGAATCTCGAGATCGAACGCTTCCCGGCGCACGCGCAGATCGTAATAGAGCAGCGTGAGCGCGCACGGGAGAATGGGCATGAGGACGATGCTGATGAGGGAGGCGAGCACCACGAAAATTGGTTGCAGTGCCTGGTTGCCCGTTGCCCCCATGATACCACTGATGCCGCTGACGACGATGGAAGGGAGAAACTGCGACATCAACCAGGTGACGGCGACCGTGCCGAACACCTTGCGGCGCGTACCGCGCGTCAGCTCCCATGAACGGCTGAAGGAATCGAAGGAGCTGGGGAGGTCTTCGAGCACGACGATCGGCGTCGTCGTGCCATAGCCGCATGCCACCCATATCACGAGCCACATGAGGCCAACGACACCGGCGACCACGGTCAGGCCTGACAACCCCGGGCCTCCCAAGCGGCCCAGCAAGAATGCCAGAAATACCGCTACACCGCCGAACATGTAGATCAACACGAGCAGCAACGATTTACTGAGGGTCACCAATAGCAGCGGAACGATCTTGCTCACGCCAAAGCGGAGCGCGCTGCCCAGATCGGGCTCCTGGCCGAGGTAGGAATCGGAGATGATCCGGATCGTTCCGGCTTTGAGGAGCAATCCCGCGGTCGTGAAGATGACCACCGCCACGAGGCCCAGCAGAATGCTGGCGATGGTGTGCTCCTCGAGCAGGTTGAGCAGCGCGAATGGCGTCCCCGAAAAGCGGGTCTGAAAGTAGATGCCCATCGCGGTGGGGAGCCACACCAGGACGAGACTGAGGCGCATGAACAATCCAAAATGACGCCGAAAGATGTTGAAGCTCCCGTCGAGGATCTCCCCCAGCTGCATGGGTCTGAGGTTCGAGCTAATGGGTCGCTCCACGCGCGGACACGCGGTAAGATGAGGACATGCCGGCTTCCGCGCGAGACCTCGATCTTCGCCAGCATCATGGCGTCGAAACACCCGAGCACGTGGCTGTGCATTTCGAGCTCGCGGGCGTGGGGTCCCGCATGGCCGCCGGCCTGCTCGATCTCCTATTTCTGATCCTCGGGCTGTTGGCGCTCTGGCTCGGTGGCGGGGCGATCGTGGGGGGCGTCTTCCCCCGCGGCATGATGCAGAGCTGGCTGGCCGCGGTCATGATCCTAATCACCTTCTGCTTCGTATGGGGATACTTCGCGCTATTCGAAGCGCTGAACGGCGGACGTACACCCGGCAAGCAGGCGCTGGGAATTCGCGTCGTCATGGACACAGGCCGCTCCGTCACTCCCGCCGCGGCGCTCCTGCGAAATCTGATTCGCGTGCTCGACTGCTACTTTCCGGTCCCGTTCGCCCCCGCCCTGCTGAGCATGTTTCTCCATCCGAGCAACAAGCGCCCGGGCGACATGGCCGCGGGGACGATCGTCGTGCGCGACCGGCCCACGGACTGGCTCCTCGGAGCACCCAGCGGGGCGACGCCGTCAATCGCCGAACCAATCGAGACGGGGCCCCCGGAACTGTCGGAGGACGAATTCCGGCTGCTGGACCGTTTTCTGGCGCGTTTGCACGAGCTCACACCCGCCGTCCAGGCGCGCATCAGCGCCGATCTGGTACGCCGTTTTGCAGGGCGGATCCCCCGTCGCAGCGCCGATGCGCAGGCGTATCTGGTC
>JBHEMG010000068.1:0-22407 GCA_046262715.1 Gemmatimonadales bacterium | reverse complement strand
CTGTACGATCGCGACGTTCGGTGTGAGCAGCGTCAAATTGAGGTAGTTACGGCCGTTATTCGGCAGGCGCGATACCGCCGCGTCGGGCAGACGGGTCGAGCTTTCGACCCTGTTCGCCTCGACGACGGGCTGCGTCGCCTCCACCACCACGGCCTGCAGCTGCACCGCCGCCAGCGGCAACGTCAGGTTCACCGTTTCGCCGACGCCGAGCCGCACACCGGTGCGCCGCGTCTCGCTATACCCGACCGCTCGGGCCGTCACGTCGTAGGTACCGAGCGGCATCAGGGGCGCGATGAAAATGCCGCGCTCGTTCGCCGCGATCTGGCGTTGAAAGCCGGTCTGCGTCTCGCGCAGGACAACCGTCGCGCCCGCGACCGTTCCTCCGGAGGGGTCGGTGACCATGCCGCGGATGATGCCGGTCGTTGCCTGCGATTGTGCCACGAGCATGACGGGGAACGCGAGAGCCAATAGCAGCGGCCCGAAGACCTTGCGCACCATGCTTTCTGCCTCCGACGGTAGGAAGTGACGTTTCGGGACGGCTAGCGTATCACCGGTCCCGGAGGTCCGCAAGACTTACTTTTCAACGATGCAAAACGTCGATATTGCCCGCCAACTCAGCGATGTCGCCGACCTCCTGGAAATCTCCGCGGGGAATCCGTTCAAGGTTCGCGCGTATCGCAATGCCGCGCGCACGATCGCCGACCATCCCGATCCCGTCGCCGAACTGGTGAGCGGCGGGGCATTCGATCTCACCGACCTTCCCGGGATTGGCGGCGGCATCGCCAAGGAGATCACGGCGCTAGTCGAGACCGGCTCTCTCCCGCAGCGCCAGCAGCTCGTCGCCAGCGTCCCGCCCGGCTTACTCGAGCTGCTGCGCATCCTGGGCCTCGGCCCCAAGCGCGTGAAACTGTTTCACGACGAGCTGCGCGTGAATAACGTGGCCGACCTGAAACAGGCACTGGACGCCGGGAAGATCGCCTCGCTGCCGGGTTTTGGGCCCAAGCTGCTCGAGAAGATTCGCGAAGGCATTGCCGGGACCGGCGCCGGCGCGGCGCAGGGCCGCATCGTCCTGCACGAAGCTGAGCAGTACGCCCGCGCGCTTGTCGAGTATCTCAAGGCGGGAGGTGGCATCGAGGCGATCGAAGTCGCGGGAAGCTTCCGGCGACGGCGTGAGACGATCGGCGATCTCGATATCGTCGTGAGCAGCGCCGATCCGGCGCCCGTCATCGCGCGCTTCGGCACATTCGGCGACGTCACGCATGTCGCCTCGCAAGGGGACACGCGCTCCACGGTGCGGCTGTCGGGCGGTCTGCAGGTTGACCTGCGGGTGATCGAGCCAGGGTGCTTCGGCGCGGCACTGCAGTACTTCACCGGATCGCAGGCCCACAACATCGAGCTGCGCAAGGTCGCGCAAGCCAAGAAGCTCAAACTGAATGAATACGGGCTGTATCGCGGCGCGAAATGCATCGGCGGGCGAACGGAAGAGGAAGTGTACAAAGCGCTCGGGCTCGACTGGATCCCACCGGAGCTGCGGGAAGGCCGCACCGAGATCGCCCTGGCGCAGCAGCACAAGCTCCCCAAGCTCGTCACCCTGGAGCAGATTCGCGGCGACCTGCAAATGCACACCGACGCCAGCGACGGCAAAGCGACCCTCGGCGAGATGGTCGAGGCGGCGCGCGCGCTTGGCTACGCGTATATCGCCATCACCGATCACTCGCCGCGCGTCTCGATGTCCGGCCAAAGCCCGGTGGAGATCCGCGCGCAATGGAAATCCATCGATGGGCTCAACGCCCGGATGCGCGGTTTTCGCGTCTTGAAGAGCGTCGAGATGGATATTTTGGAGAGCGGCAAGCTCGACCTGCCCGACGACCTCCTCGCGGAAGCCGACTACGTCGTCGCGACAATCCACTACGGGCTGAAGCAGAGCGAGCGGCAGCTCACCGACCGGCTGCTCGCCGCGATCGCGAACCCGTGGGTGGACGCCATCGGCCACCCCACCGGCCGGATCGTGCCGGGGCGTCCGTCCTACGCGCTCGATTTCGATGTAGTAGCCACGGCCGCCGCCACGGCGGGCTGCCTGCTCGAGATCAATGGCAGCGAGCGCCTCGATTTACCCGATACGCTGGCCGCCGCGGCCAAGGCGCACGGCGCGCGGTTCGTGCTGTCGACTGACGCGCACAATCAGCGGGAGCTGAGCTTCATGCGTTTCGCCGTGGCGGTGGCGCGACGCGCCGGGTTGGGCGCGGGCGACATCCTCAACACGCGGCCGACAGCGGAATTCTTACAGGGACTGCGGCGCAGCAGAAATCGCTAACAGCTCCATTTGCGCGACCGGCTCGAAGCTGTAGCGGTGATGACGCGTGGGGCCGAGGCGGTGAATCGCGTCCAGGTGCTCCGGCGTCCCATAGCCCTTGTTCGTTTCCCAGTAGTAGCCGGGGTGGCGGGCGGCGAGCCGGTCCATGAGGAAATCGCGCAGCTCTTTCGCGATGATCGACGCGGCGGCGATCGAGTGACAGCGGGCGTCGCCGTCCACGATCGCCTCATGCTCGCAGCCGAGCTCGGGACAGGGCAGCCCGTCGACGAGCACGTGCCCCGGCACCACGCCCAGCCGGCGCAACGCCCGCGCCATGGCCAGGATCGAAGCGCGCCGGATGTTGAGCCGGTCGATCTCCCGCACCGATGCCGCGCCCACCGCGACGGCAAAGGCCCGCTCGCGGATTTTGCCGGCGAATTTCGCGCGCTGCAGCGCGGAGAGGACCTTCGAATCGTCGAGGCCGCGGATCGGCGTGACACCGACGGGAAAAACGACGGCCGCGGCCACCACTGGACCAGCCAGGGGACCGCGGCCGACTTCATCGATACCGGCGACGATGCTACGCCCTTCGCACCACAGCGCCGCCTCGCGTTTCAGCGACGGGCGGCGATGCTTCACGCCGGGGACTGTTCCTGTTGATGCCCGGTGGCCGTGGCCTCTTGCGTGGCGCCACGCTTCTCGCGGATACGCGCTGCCTTGCCCGCGAGCCGGCGCAGGAAGTAGAGCTTGGCCCGGCGCACGCGCCCTTTGCGCAGTATTCCGATCTCCGCGATCAACGGCGCATGGAGGGGGAAAATGCGCTCGACACCGACGCCCGCCGAAATCTTCCGAACGGTAAACGTCTCGTTGATGCCGCCGCCGCGCCGCGCAATGCACACCCCTTCGAACGCCTGGAGGCGCTCCTTTTCCCCTTCACGCACGCGCACCATCACGCGCAACGTATCGCCGGGCGCAAACGCCGGGATGTCCGTTTTCAAGCCTTCGCGCTCGATTGCTCTAAGTCGTTCCATACTCGTCCCCGTGTTTCTGCCAGATATCCGGTCTACGTTCGCGCGTGAGCCGCTCGGCCTGTGCCGCGCGCCACGCCGCAATCTTGTCGTGATCGCCACTCAACAATACGTCCGGGACGTCGAGCCCGCGATAGCTGGGAGGCCGCGTGTAGCTGGGCGGCGCCAGCAATCCTTCATAATGCGAATCGGACGACGCCGACTCATGGTCGCCGAGCGCACCGGGCAGGAGCCGTACCACGGCATCCACCACACAAAGCGCGGCCGGCTCGCCACCCGATAGCACGAAATCGCCGATCGAGACTTCCTCCGCGCCCAGCCCATCCACCACCCGCTGATCGACGTCCTTGTAGTGCCCGCACAGCAGCGTCAACTCGGCGCCGACCGACAGCCGCACCGCCACATCGTGCGTGAAGGGCCGGCCCCGTGCCGACAGCAGCACGATCGGCGGCTGCGCCGCGAGCTGCTCGACCGCCTCGAAAAACGGCTCCGGCTTGAGCACCATTCCCGCGCCGCCACCGTACGGCGAATCGTCGACGGTGTGATGCTTGTCGTGCGTGAAGTCGCGCAGCTGCACGACCCGGTACCGCACCAGCCCCGCGGCCTCCGCACGCCCCAGGATGCTCGAGCCGAGCGGCGCCGTGAACCAGTCAGGGAACAACGTGACGACGTTGATCGCGAGCATCTGCTACGCGTCCACTGCCACGAGCTGATCGCGCCAACTTTCGACCGCCGCCCGCGAGGTGATCCCCTCGAATCCGAGCAGCCATTCGCGGTGATAGGCGCGACGGCGGGTCACGACCAGCGGACCCGCCAGTAATTCCCGCGCCTCGTTGAGGACGTAGAGCCGCGCTTTCGGGACGAACACCGTCCCCGGACTCTCCACAAGAGGAATCACCGCCACTTCCCCCTGCTGGCCGTGCGGCTTGCGCAGCCGCCCGACTACTCTGTGGGCGTCCGTTTGCCTAGTACGCCGGCCTTCTTGAGGAGCGAGCGCACCGTGTCGGTGGGCATCGCGCCCTTCTCCAGCCAGGCCCGCGCCTGCTCGGCGTTCACGTCGATCACCGCCGGATTGGCTTTGGGGTTGTAATTGCCGATCGTCGCGACGAAGCGACCATCGCGCGGCGATTTGGAATCCGCGACGACGATACGGAAAAACGCCTGTCCCTTCCGTCCCACCCGGCGCAGTCGAATACGAGTTGCCATAACGTTCCCTACATCCTTTTCAAGAGCTTGCTCATTTTGCGCATCTGCTGGAACTGCTCCAGCAATTTGTTCACTTCCTGCACGGAACGGCCGGCGCCTTTGGCGATCCGGAGCTTTCTCGATCCGCTGAGCACGCTCGGATCGGACCGCTCCTGCGGTGTCATCGAGAGCACGATCGCCTCGACGTGTTTCAGGCGCTTATCGTCCAGCGACACACCTTGCAGCGCCTTCGCATTGATCCCCGGCAACAGGCCGAGTACCTGCTTCAACGGCCCCATGTTCTGCATCTGCTTGAGCGCGACCAGGAAATCCTGCAGGTCCATGCCCCGCTTGGATTTCACCTTTTGCTCGAGACGCTTGGCGGCGTCGGCGTCCACCGTCGCGACCGCTTTCTCAACCAGCGCCACCACATCGCCCTGCCCCAAAATCCGGCCCGCCATGCGGCCCGGATCGAACGGCTCCAGCGCGTCCGTCTTCTCGCCGATGCCGATATACTTGATCGGGACGCCGGTCACGCCGTGAATCGACAAAGCCGCGCCGCCACGCGCATCGCCGTCGAGCTTGGTCAGGATCACGCCCGTGAGCCCGACCCCGTCATGGAACCCGCGGGCGATCTTCACGGCGTCCTGCCCCGTCATGCCGTCCGCAACGAGCAGCACTTCGCGCGGGGGCACGGCGCTTTTCAACGCCCGGAGCTCATCCATCATCTCGGCATCGATCTGCAGCCGGCCGGCGGTATCCACGATCACCGTCCGCGCGCGTGCCGACTCGGCCTCACGCAGCGCAGCCTTCACGAGGGCCGGGACATCCTGCTCCTTGCCCCCTGCTCCCGCGCCGAACACTGGCACGCCGATCTGCGCACCCAGCTGCCGCAGCTGCTCCGCCGCCGCGGGCCGATAGATGTCGGCCGCGACCAGCGCCGGCGCTTTCTGCTCGAGCTTCAGCCGCCGCGCGAGCTTTGCCGCCGTCGTCGTCTTCCCCGAACCCTGTAACCCGACGAGGAGAATGACCGTCGGACCTACGGAGGCAAACGCGAGGCCGGCCTTTGTGCCGCCGAGCAGCGTGGCGATCTCATCGTGCACCAGCTTGACGACCTGCTGGCCGGGACTGACTGACTTGACCTGGAGCGCGCCGATGGCCCGCTCGCGCACTCGATCGACAAATCCGCGCGTCACCTCGAAGCTTACGTCCGCCTCGAGCAGATGCCGGCGGATCTCGCGTAGGGCATCGGTGACGTCGCTTTCCGAGAGCACCCCGCGGCCTCTGAGCCGGTCCAGGACCCCGGTCAGCTGCTCGGAAAGGGCCGTAAACATAAGCCTAGCAAGCTAAATGGCGAGTACCATGAAACCAAGTGGGGGTCTTATCTTGGCTCATATGGTCGTCACACCGCAGTGGACGCGCCCCGATGACGGGGAGCGGCAGGCGCGCCTCGATGCCATGAAGCGCCGCGCGACCGGCTTATTAGCGGTCGCGCTCGTCGTCTTTGTGGGAGCGAGCCTCTTCGAGCCACGGTTTCCGTGGCTCGGGTACGTCCGCGCCACGGCTGAAGCGTCCCTGGTCGGCGGGCTCGCCGACTGGTTCGCGGTCACGGCGCTGTTCCGGCACCCGCTGGGCTTGCCGATCCCCCACACCGCGATCGTGGCGACGCGCAAAGAGCGCATCGGACAGATCCTCGGCAATTTCGTCCAGAATCACTTTCTGTCGCGCGACGTCATCGGCGCCAACCTCCGGCGTGTGCATCCCGCCGAGCGCGGCGCGCAATGGCTGTCAGACCGCCAGCACGCCCGGCAGGTCGCTCGGCAGTTCGCGAGCGGCCTCGTGAAGACCCTGGATTCGCTGCCACACAACGAGCTGCAGGACCTCGTGAGCCAGGTCGTCCGCAATCGCGTGCGCTCCTTTCGCGTCGCGCCGGCGCTTGGTAAGACGCTCGCGCTCGCGCTGGGCGATAACCGGCAGGAAGAGCTCCTCAACGCCACCATGCGGCTCGCGGCCGACGCGGTCCGCAACAATCGCGAGCTGATCCGCGAGCGCGTGCGCGCTGAGACGCCGTGGTGGGTGCCACCGGCCGTCGACGACAAGATCTACCAAAAAATCATCGAAGCAGTCGAGCGGCTGCTGCACGATATGGTCAACGACGCCTCGCACCCGCTGCGTGCCGCGTTCGACGAAGCCATCAAGGACTTCGTCGACCGCTTGCAGCACTCCCCCGACGTGATCGCGCGCGCGGAGGCCTTGAAAGAAGAATGGCTGATGGGCTCCTCGACGGACGATCTGTCGCGGCGTTTGTGGGACGGCATCCGGCAGGCGGTGAGCAGCTACGCCACCGGGACCGACGGCACGCCCGGGACCCCCAGCGTCCCCAGCCCGCTGGACAACGGGCTCAGCGAGTTCGGCACCGCGCTCCTCTCCAACCCGACGCTGCTCGCCGAGATGGACGATTTATTGATAGATCTCACCGCTGGTGTCGTGGAAAAGTACCGCCATGAAATCGGCGATCTGATCGCGCAGACGGTGGCAGGGTGGGATCCGGGTGCGACGTCGCGGCGCTTCGAGCTCGCGGTGGGAAGAGACCTGCAGTTTGTGCGCATCAACGGCACGCTGGTGGGCGGGCTCGTCGGCCTCCTGATCTACGTCATCACTCGCTTCTGGCGCTGAGGCGCACAGTCGGCAGCGCCATCCAGCCCTTCCAGGTCGCGGGCGCGTCGACCAATCGCACCACGGGCCGTCCATCAACCGTCAGCTGTTTGATCTCCGCGCGGCGCGCCGTCCGGCCGTTCGACGGTCGTTTCGCCCAGGCGCGTTGCAGTCCGGCGCTGAACCGGGTGGCCGCCGCTGCATCGTCCCACACACTGTACCAGACGAGCGCGTCACTTGTCGGTCCCAGCACCTCGTAGCGATCGCCATCCCACCCCGCAGCAAGACTCGCCGCTTCCCCCTCGTCGCCGAGAAGTTGCTGGAATAGCAGGCGCGTTTCGAATTCCCCGAGGCCATCCTCGTACCGCACCGTGTCCGTACGGCTGGCGGAGAAGACGAGCTCGGTGGGCTCATCATGGCTGGCATACTTGTCGGGATGGAGGAGCTGCTCGGTGGATCGGGGCATCGAGTCGAGCGCCGAGCGCCCGAAGTATTTGTGCCGCAGCCAGACGATAAAATCCGCGCCGCCCAGATACGGAAAGACAAGGCCTTCACGGAGCCAAAGCGGCGCGCGCAGGAACTGCTTCATCTCCGCCTGCTGCTGCGCCATTACCGCGCGCTGCTTCCAGAACCAACCGAGCGGGAAGGTGTCCGGCTTCTGCTCAGGCATCAGCACGGAGATCTGTGCGACCGTCGCCTGCCCCTCCAGGATCGCCTGGGCGGCCGAGCGGCGATCGTTGGCGTGGCGCTGCGTAATGATCGAATCGAGACGGACGTACTGGTCCTGCAGCGCATGCACCAGCTCGTGCGACACGACGACGCGCAACTGAAACGGCTCGATGTCGGCGGGGATGTAGAGCGCGTTTGAATCGGGATCGTAGTAGCCCGCGATCTGCTCGGTCAGCAGATCGATCATGGGGGGCCGCAGCTCGAGGGAATCGGGAATGAGTCGGAACAGCCGCAGGCTGGATTGCAGCCCCGCGAGATCGGCAGGCGGCAGGTCCTCATCGAACTTGTGAACGACGTAGTCGCGTACTTGCGTGCGGCTGCGGCGCAGCACCAGCGGCTCGCGCTTGAACGGCAGGCCGGCCGCCTGCGCGACAAGCGGCATCATGCGGTGGACCATGTCTTTGAGCTCTGCCTCGCCTTGGACCGCCTGCGCGCGCTCGCGGCAGCCCACCAACCCGATGATTCCCACAGCTCCGAGTGACGCGAGGCGGATCAGCCGGCCCACTCGATGCCCTTCCCGACCGCGACGCCGACGACGCGCGCGACCTCTTTGCCCGTCACCACGATGCCTTGGCGCTCGAGGGCGGCCCGCAGACGGCGGTCGAGCTCGGCGCGCTCATCCTCGAGCGAAGACGGTCGCGCGCGGTCAGCAGCGGGCGGTGCCGCCGGGGCGGGGGCAGCCTCTGCTTCGTCTTCCTCCGACCGTGTCCGGCGTCGACCGCCCAGCAGCTCCTCGATCTCTTCACCGAATCGCTGCAACACGGTCGCCAGATCGGGCATTGGCTCGTCGGGCGCCGATTCTTTTTCATTTGCGCCGCGACGCAACAGCGCCTCGACCTTCTTGCGGTCCCGGATCAGCTTGTCGAGCTCCGGAGAGACCTGCGCCGTGGCCTGCGCGTGCGCGCACGCCTCGTCGAGTACATCGATCGCTTTATCCGGCCGCGCGCGGTCGGTGACGAACCGATCGGTCAGCACGATGGCCGCCTTGAGCGCGTCGTCGGAGATCGCGACCGCGTGATGGCGCTCGAGTCGGGGTCGACGCGCCACCAGCACCTCCCAGGTTTGGATCGCGTCCAGCTCCTCGATGGTCACCGGCTGGAAACGCCGCTCCAACGCGGGATCGGCGCGGATCCATTTGTCGTATTCCTCGCCTGTCGTCGCGCCGATCACCCGCATGTCGCCGCGGACGAGCGCGGGCTTCAGCATGTTGGCGGCGTCCATCGCCGCGCCCATGGCCGTGCCCTGTCCCATCAGATTGTGCAGCTCGTCCACAAACAGAATCAGATTGTGATCGGTCTCGAGCGCTTTGACGAGGCGGCGAATACGCTCCTCGTACTGCCCGCGAAACGAGGTGCCCGCCAGCATCGACACGTGATCGAGCTGCAGGAGGCGTGCGTCTTTGAGAGCCGGCGGCACGTCGCCGGCGGCGATGCGTTGCGCCAATCCCTCAACCACGGCGGTCTTGCCGACGCCGGCGCGTCCCACGAGCGCCGCATTGTTTTTTCCCTGGCGCAGTAGGATGTCCACGACCCGCGAAATTTCGGCGTCGCGGCAGCGCACCGGCTCGAGACCACCACGCCGCGCCAGCGCCGTGATGTCGATGCCGACGCGCTCCAGCACGTCGCCAGAATCAAAGAGACCTTCGAAGGGATTCCCCATCAGTTGCTAGTCGCCCTTAAGAAAGTGCCCGTACCACCCGATGATCGCGTCGCCGAACACGAACGCCACGATGGCGCCCACCGCGAGAAATACCCCGAACGGAACCAGTCGCTTCTTCTTTATGGACAGGGGAATGAAGATGAGCGAGCCCAGCGCCGCGCCGGCGAACACGGTGAGCAGGACGCCACGCCATCCCACGAAGCTGCCGACCATCGCCATCATCTTTACGTCGCCCCCGCCCATTGCATCCTCTTTGAAGACCCAGGTGCCCGCCATTCCCACGAGCCACAGCAGCACGAACCCCACCGCCGCGCCGAGCAACGCGTCGAGAAATCCCTGGACGCCGCCGCCCAGCGCGAGCAGCAGGCCGATGACGAGTCCGCCCCACGTGAACTCATCGGGAATGATGTAATGACGCGCATCCGTGATCGCGATGCCCAGCAGGAGCGTGCCGAAGAGCGCCGCGGCAACGGCGTGCAGCGTCATCCCGTACGCGAGCAGCGAGACGCCGAACAGCGCGCCAACGAGCGCTTCAATCAGGGGGTATTGCGCGGAGATCGGTTTGTGGCACCAGCGGCATTTGCCGCGCAGCCACAGCCACGACACGACGGGGATATTGTCGCGCCACGCAATCGGCTGCTTGCACTGCGGGCATGTCGAGCGCGGGTGCACGAGCGACTGGTCGCGGGGCAGCCGCAGGATGCAGACGTTGAGAAAACTGCCCACGCACAGTCCGATGACGACCGCGCCGCCCAGGATCACCGGATCAACGGCCACGCATCACCTCGTACAGCAGGATGCCGGCCGCGACGGCGACGTTGAGCGACTCCGCGCCGTGGGCCAGCGGGATCGCCACGCGTTGCGCCGCGATCGCATTGAGCTGCGGGCGAATGCCCGCACCTTCGTTTCCGACGATCACCGCAAGCATCGTCGTGTCCGAGGTGCGGCTGGCGATGACCTGGGCGAGCGGCGTGCCGTCCGCGGCCGTGGCCCATAACGTCATGTCGTGCTCCCGCGCCCATGCGATGAATGGAGCGTCGTCCAACTGTACCACGGGATGGCGGAAGGTCGCGCCCATCGCCGCACGCAATGCCTTTGGATTCATCGGGTCCGCGCTGCCGCGCAGCAACAGGCTCGCGGATGCGCCGAGCGCGTGCGCGGTGCGGATGAGCGTGCCAACATTGCCGGGATCCTGGACGCCGTCGACGACGAGCAGCGGGCCCGTCGTGACATCCTTGAGGGCCCACGTGCGCGGCTGGACGATGGCGAGGATGCCCTGCGGCGTGTCCGTGCCGGCGAGATCGCTGAACACGCGCGACCCGACTTCTTCGACCGTGACGGCATGACTCTCGAGCTCGGCGGTGAGCGCGACGCCGCGCGTCGTGCGGGCGAGCTCGGGCGCGACCAACGCGCCTTTGAACTCGAGGCCCGCGGCCAACGCTTCCTCGACCAGCCGCACGCCTTCCAGCACGGCCAGCCCCCGCCGCCCTCGCGCTTTGCGGCGTTGAAGATCGCGTACGGTTGACTGCAGATTACTGGCGATGCGACTCCCCATGCCGGTTACGGGTGCCCCTAAGATTGCGACCGCCCTTGTTTTCGCCAAGCCGCCGCCACCGGCCAGATGAGAATCGCGCTCAGCATCGCGGGCTCGGACTCGGGCGGCGCCGCCGGCATTCAAGCCGACCTCAAGACGTTTCATCAATTCGGCGTCTTCGGCACGAGCGCCGTCACCGCTGTCACGGCACAGAACACGCTCGGCGTGCACGCCTGGCAGGCCCTGCCCGCGGCGCTCGTCGCCCAGCAAATCGACGTCCTCGCGGATGATCTGCCGCCCGCCGCCGCAAAAAGCGGCATGCTGGGCTCTGCCGAAATCGTGGAAACGGTGGCGGACCGGCTCGCGCGACGCCGGATCCCGAACTACGTGCTCGACCCGGTGATGGTCGCGACATCGGGTGACCGGCTGCTCGCGCGCGGTGCGGAGATGCTGATCGCGCGACGCCTCGCTCCCCTGGCGATCCTCGTGACACCGAATCTCCACGAGGCGGAGATCCTCGTCGAAGCGTCGGTCCGCACGCCAGATCAGATGGAGGCCGCGGGTCGGGCCATCGTGGCGATGGGAGCCCGCGCGGCGCTCGTCAAAGGTGGCCATCTGACGGGTACGCCGACCCTCGTCGACGTGCTGGTCGACAAGACTGTGGTGCGCCATTTCACGCACGCGCGCATCGAGACCACGTCGACGCATGGGACCGGCTGCACGCTGTCGGCCGCGGTCACGGCGGGGTTGGCGCTCGGCCGCTCGCTGGAGCAGTCGGTCGCCGACGCGCTGGACTTCGTGCACCGCGCCATCGCGGCGGCGCCGGGACTGGGCAGCGAAAAGGGGCACGGGCCACTCAACCACTTTGTGCCCGCGCCCCCCCGTCCCCCCACCGAGGGGTGTTAGTCTACGGATTCCACCAGTACGTCGCCTTGACCATAAAAATGTTTTCCGCCGGCGCGCGCAGCATGCTGCGCATCGAGGAGCCGAATCGGAAATCGCCGTCGTCGTCTGATGCCGAGCGGCTCTGTGTCCACACGAAGAAGAGCGTGGATCCCGGCATGTATTCCCACCGGAGCACCGCGTTGCCGCGCAGCGACTTGAAATTGAAGTCGGGGTTGAACGGCGCCGTGGTCGGCGTGAATGCGTAGCTGCGCGGCTGCGCGAGCTGTTTGAACCGGTCGTATTTGCCGGACGAAATCAGCGGCTGCGCGTACAGCTGCAGCGATAGCGTGGGGCTATACGTCCAGTTGAGCCGGATCCCCGCCGACAACTCGGTTTGCTGCAGCCGCCCGAATACGTACGCCCGGCCGAAGGTCGCGGTCGCCGACGCGTCCGCGCTGTCGCTGACGTACTGCAGCGGATAGTTGGCACCGGAGAGCTGCGGTCCCACCGACACCGACAGATTGGGCGCGGGCAAATATTGCAGGTTGAGATACGAGTACCAGTCGTAGTCCGCGCCGGACCGCCGGTAGGTACCGCCGCCGGCGCTGAAGGTCACGCGCTTGCGGCTATCACTATTGAGGTCGATGCCTGCCTGATATCCCGGCGGCGTCAACGTGAGCGGCCCGCCGCGCGTGCGGCGATTGTTCACCGTCCACGGATTATACGCCAGGTTCCAGTTGATGCCCCAGTAATTCTTCAGCTCGACATAGCCGAACTGGAACGCCCCCGACCAGTTGATGTTGCCGTCCCAGTCGTAGTTGCGGAACAGCGCGCCACCGACCTCCGCGTAGCGGAACACCTTGCCTGGCTTCGTCCACGTGCGGCCGCCCCCGACGTGCATGTTGACCACGCCGGTGCGCGAGAGAAAACCGAGATCGTTCACGTCGAATCCGGGTGAGATGATGCCCACCGCGGAGTTGACGAACGTGTTGCCGCGTTGCTTGGCCAGTGTGAACCGCGCAGCGCCGCCGTCCAGCGACGTCGCGCTGGTATCCACGCGAACGTGGCCGGCGTCAGGCTGCTGGAAGTAATGGGTCGAATTCTGCTCCACCGCGTTGATACGCGCGCGCGAGCCGGCAATGCGCGACCCGGCCACCCAGCCCGTCGCGACCCATGTCTTCGCCGAGTCGAGGAAGGTCCAGCCGTCCGTGCCGATCATGAGTCCATTGCTATTACGCACGTCGCGCAACGTCGGATCATCGAACGACCGGCCGGCCACGGTCGCCAGGAAGCCCAGCCCTTGGCGGCCCTTGTCGAACTCCTTCTGCGCGCGGTACACGCCGAAGGCCGTCAGCGGCTCGATTTCCTGGTTCCAGCGGCTCCCCAGGCTATCGACCAGTGACGCGCGCTCGCGACCGGTCACAGCGGTCAGTCCACCTACGTTCCAACTGCCGGCCACCTTGCCGGTGAGCTTCACGGCGCCAAGGATGTGCGCCCCGCTCGGCGCGTCGGCGTACCCGTTGGTGGGCGCGTCCACGCCGAGCGAGCGGCCGATGCGCCGGCTGTAGAAGAAGTTCGGCCCCGACCAGTTGAAACTCCAGAAATTGCGCTGACCGCCGAACCCGAAGTTGAAGATCGACGAGCCTTCCACGAAAAACGGCCGTTTCTCGTTGAAGAAGGTTTCGACGTCGCTCAGGTTGACGACCGCCGGATCCACCTCGACCTGGCCGAAGTCGGGATTGACCGTGGCGTTGAGCGTCAGGTTCGAGCCCAAACCGATGCGGGCATCCGCGCCGAATCCCTGCGAGAGCTTCGCGCCGTCGTTGAACGGGTCGCGCGCGGCGTGCGGCGTGAAGGCCGCGCGGCTCGTCGTGTACGGCATGAGCTCGATGCGACGCGGTGGCGCGATCCGCTCGATGCCCACGAGATCGGGAAAGCGCGAGACGAAGCCGCTGCCATTTTTGGGTGTGTATACGAGGTAATCGAATTCGTTTTTGCGGGCGATGTCGCGGCGGAAGTTGATGCCCCACACGTACTGGCTGTGGCGCACGAAGCGCAGCTGCGAGTACGGGATCCGCATCTCCGCCGTCCAGCCGCTCGCGTCACGCGTGACTTTCCCCTCCCACACGCCGTCCCAGCTGTCGTCATCCCAGTCGTCGTTGAACAGGGTGCCGTCATGCAGCGTGCCGGCGGCGGTTATGCCGAAATAAAAGCCGCTGCGCTTATCGTGATACGGGTCGATGAAAACCTGGAAGCGGTCGGAATTCGTCCCTTGATCGCGTCTGGCCAGTCGCGCAATGATCGAGTCGGGATGCGCGTCGTAGAGCCGCGCGCCGACGTACAATGACGCGTCGTCGTACGCGATGTACACGACGGTACTTTCGGTCGGCACCGCGCCCTCGGTCGGATCGCGCTGCGTGAACGCGTTGATCCGTTCGGCGGAGTGCCACAGCGTCTCGGTCAGGAGGCCGTCAATCGTGACGGCCTGCCCGCCATCCAGACGAATCGCGCGAACCTGCTGCGGCACCGGCAAGGGCGGCGGCGGAGAATCGACTGCGACAGGCGGATGACTGCCCGCCAACAGCAGAAGCAGCTGGAGCGTCGTCGGCATATGCGTCCGGAGAAGAGGTGAAGGGAAAGCCCCGGTCGCGAACGCTGACGGCGAGCGCGCGGCGGTATCGCTCCATATGACAGCGCGCAGAGAAAAAAGGTTGCAAACGAACGGGCAGGATTACGCAGCGTTGGGGCGGAGGACCAAACGGGTTACGCTTTTATCCGGGCCAGCACTCCTTTCACGACAACGGACAGATGTGCCGCCACGCGCTCACTCACCTCGAGCACTTCTTTATGAGAGAGCGGCGCGGCGGTGATCCCCGCGCCGGGGTTGGTAATCGAGGAGAAGCCCAGACAGCGCATGCCCCGCGAACGGGCGACGATGACTTCGGGCACCGTCGACATCCCCACGGCGTCGGCGCCCAGGCGCTCCAGCATTCGCACCTCCGCGGGCGTCTCGTAGGAGGGACCCAGGAGTCCCGCGTAGACGCCCTCCTCCATGGGAATCCCGGCCTCACGGGCGACGCTGCGGGCGATGCCACGCAGCTTTCCATCATAGGGCTCGTGCATGATCGGGAAGCGCTCTTCGCCAGGCTCGGACCGGCCCATCAACGGATTGCGCCACATCAGATTGAGATGATCGGCGATGAGCATCAGGGTTCCACCCGGGAACGTCCGCCGCACACCGCCCGCCGCATTCGTCACGATGAGAATCTCGACGCCGAGCTCCGCAAATACCCGCGTCGGGAGTCCGGCGACAGCAGCAGGATGGCCCTCGTATAAATGAAAGCGGCCCGCCTGCACGATGACGGGCACACCCTCCAGCAGACCTGCGACGAGCTCCCCTTTGTGGCCCGCGACGCCGGGCTCGGGGAATCCGGGAATTGTGTGATATGCGATCCGGACAGGCTCGGCAACTTCATCGGCCAGAAATCCCAGCCCCGAGCCAAGAACGATCGCGACCCGCGGTTGCAGCTTTCCCAGCCGGCTGCGCACGGCGTCCGTCGCCGCTCGAACTCCCGCCCCGCTGTCCCCGTCCCCCTTCTCCATTAGAGCAGCACGCCCGCCAGTGTCGCCGAAAGGAAGTTCGCGAGCGTGCCGGCGATCATCGCGCGGAAACCAAGACGCGCGAGGTCGTGCTTGCGCTCGGGCGCGAGCGCCCCGATGCCGCCGATCTGGATTCCCACCGAGCTGAGATTCGCAAAGCCGCACAGGGCGAACGTCGCGATCGTAAATGACACGGGATCGAGCGTGCCTTTCATGGGCCCCAGATGCGCATAGGCGATGAACTCATTCACCACCATGCGCTCGCCGAGTAGTGCGCCGACCAGGCCGCTGTCGTGCCACGGCACTCCCATGACCCACGCGATGGGCCGGAAGACCCAGCCGAGCACGGTCTGCAGACTCACTGGGAACCAGGGGATCACGCCATGGATCCATCCGAACACGCCGTTCACAAGCGCGATCAGCGCGATGAATGAGATCAGCATCGCGATCACGTTGAGCATCAGATGCAGCCCTTCACTCGTGCCACGCGCCGCGGCATCGAGCACGTTCACGTCGGTGCGCGGAATGTCCACTTTCACGCCGCCCAGCGTCTCGGGAACCTCGGTCTCGGGCTCGAGGATTTTTGCCATCATGATGGTGCCGGGCGCCGTCATGATGACCGCGGTCAGGAGGTGACGCGCCTCGATGCCGAAGGCGATGTACGCCGCCATGATCGACCCCGAGACGTGGGCCATCCCGGCCGTCATCACCGTCATCAGCTCCGAGCGCGTCATGCGCGGCAGGAAAGGCCGGATGGTCAACGGCGCTTCGGTCTGTCCCATGAAGATCGACGCCGCCACGTTGAGGCTTTCGGCGCCGCTCGCGCCCATGATCTTGTTCATCGCCACGGCGAACGCTTTGACCACGACCTGCATGATGCCCAGGTAATACATGATCGCGAACAGGGCCGAGACAAAGATGATCGCGGGCATGATCTGGAACGCGAAAACGACGCCGATGCTCGAATGTTGTTTCCCGATTTCGCCGAAGACGAATTCCGAGCCGGCGTAGGAAAAGCTGAGGAGCTTCGTCACGGCGGCGCCCAGGGCGCTGAAAATCTTCTGCCCGACCGGCACGCGCAGCACGAACACCGCAAACGCCGCCTGCAGGCCGACGCCCCACGCGACCACCCGCCAGCTGATGGCGCGGCGATTGCGCGACAAGGCGATGCCGATCCCAAGAATCAGAATGATGCCGAAGAGTCCCGTCAGCCGGTTGCCGAGCGAGCGCGGCAGCACCGTTACCGGTGTCGCCGGCTGTTGCTGCAGCGGCGCAGGGGGTGCCGGTTGCGCATGGGCGGTATCCTGCGCGGGGGATTGGAGCGTGGCGCCGCTGAGCGAGTTGAACACGAAGCGCGGCAGCGTAAAGACGATCAGGGCGCAGACAAACGTGACCGTAAACGCGAACAGCACCCGGCGCCAGGACATCACAGCGCTCCCCCTTCCAATTCGCTTTGTACGCGGGACACCAGGGCCACCTTTTCGAAATCCGGGAGAAACGCGCTTTCGCAGCCATTCAACACCACGCGCGCCAATTCTTCAGGCGACAGGCCCAGCGCCGTGTGCGCCTGGTAGTACTCGTCGGTCAGCGTGATGCCATCGGTCAAGCGCCCGTCGGTGTTCAAGGTGACCACGACGCCCCGCTGGAGATACCGCTTAAAGGGATGCTCCGCCACCGACGCCACCACATGCGTATGGACGTTGCTTGTCAGGCACATCTCGAGCGGAATTTTGCGCGCCACCACCTCCTCGAGCAGCGCGGGATCCTCGGATAGTCGCGTCCCATGGCCGATGCGCTGCGCGCCGACTTCGTGCAGCGCCTCGCTGATCGAATGCGGCCCGTCGCCTTCCCCGGCGTGACAGGTGCACGCCATGCCGTGCGACGCCGCGTACTCGAACGCCGCGCGGTGCTCGCGGGCCGGATACCCACGCTCGGCGCCCGCGAGATCGAAGGCGATCACGCCGGCCGCATGGTAGTCAGCCGCCGCGCGCGCGAGCTCGAGCGACTCCGCCGGCGGCTTGGTGCGCATCGCGCAGACGATCAGTCCGACCTTCGTCCCCGTTTCGGCGGAGGCGCGCCGAATGCCGGCCAGCGGCGCTTCGATGGCTTGCGCGAGCGTCATGGCGGGCCGATGCAGCAGGGGTGAGTAGCGCACCTCGACGTAGCGCACGTTCTCCGCGGCGACATCGACCACGAATTCGTACGCCACGCGCTCCAGTGCCGCGGGGGTCTGCAGCACCGACAGCGTGATTTCGTATTTCTCGAGGTACTCCTCGAGGCTCTTCGCATGGCGCACAAGCATCGCCCTGGCGAGCGCATCCGGGGTGTCGGCCGGCAACCGGATGTGCTGCTGTTTCGCGAGCTCGAGCATCGTGGCGGGTCGCAGCGCGCCATCGAGGTGCACGTGCAGCTCTGCCTTGGGCCAGCGCCGCAGCGTTTCCTTGGTGAGCCGAGGGCGCCCTTCTCGCTTCGCCGATACCACGACGCGGAAGACGGCCCCCGCTTCTCCCACCGGGTCACCGGCATCCACGGGACGACCGGCCGAGTCCGTGACATAGGCCGCGCTCTCGAGCAGTTGCGCCAGGGCGGTGTCTGCCTGAGCGACCGCATCGCGCACGCGAGCGCCGCGCGGTACGTCGACTGCCTTGTCGTTGATGAAAACCCGCATCAGCGATCGGTCCGGTGGAACCGCGCTTCGTTGGGCGCCTCGATTGGGGTCGTGAGCACGGCGAGGTAGCGGACCAGGGCATCGAGATCCACGACGTCGAGGTCCTCTTTCGGGGCGCCCGTCAGCATCGTGAACCCCGATCCCCCGGTCGCCATGAAGTCGCTCACCACCAGCGTGTAGGTGCGGTTCTTGTCGATGCTTTTCCCGTTTTCGAATCGAATGCGATTGACGCGCTTGCCCGCCTCCTTGCTCCCGTCATACCAGACCTCTACGCCGGCGATGTGGCAATCGGGCATGTGATCGGTGCCGTCCACGCAGTGCTCTAGCGCGTCCTGCAGGGCCAAGCCTTGGACCGTGAGACGGAGGAGACGATTTTGAAACGGCTGCACCTGGTAGACATTGCCCCACGTGACCGCGCCTTCGGGAAGATCGGCGCGGATCCCCCCGTTGTTCATGATCGCCACATCGGCGCGGCCCGCTCGTCGCTGCGCATCGGCGATCAGGCGACCGAGCCCGTACTCGTCACCTTGACGCTTGAGCGGACTCTTGAGCCGCCCCACGACACGATCGGTCACGTTGCGCACCGCCTGCTGCTGGCGACTCAGTGCCTCCAGGAGCGTGACGTCGGGCTTCACCTGATCCGCGTACGGCGTAACGAGCTGCGCGCGGACTTCACGGCGCGCGCCCGCGACGCGCACGAAATCGACCACGGCGATCGAGCGCGCGCTCGATTGCGCTTCCACGATGGGGATGCCGTGCACGACGGTATTCACCCGCAGGTGCGTGTGGCCGGCGACAATGAGGTCCACTGAGCCAGAGTCCAGCTGCCGAGCGATGTCGATGATTTCGCCATGACAGGCGTTGGCCGTCGCGGAGTCGCACGCCGCGCCGGCGTGCGCGACCACGATGACGAAATCGGCGGCGGCCCGCGCCGCCGGCAGATACCGTTTGATCGCCTGCGCGCCGTCACCGAACGCCAGCCCCTGAATGTTGCGCGACGTCGTGCTGGTGGGCGTTTCCGTCGTAGTCAGTCCGATCACGGCGATCCTGACGCCGTTCCTGGTCACCACCGTCCATGGGGTCGCCCAATCGGGCCGGACCGTCCCGGCAGCGTTCGTGATATTCGCCGAGACGAAGGGGTACTTCGCCTCATGCATGCGCGCGCGCATCGTGTCGACCGACCAGTCGAATTCGTGATTGCCGATTGCCGCCGCGTCGATCGCCAGCGCGTTCATCGCTTCGATCGTGCCGCGGCCGAACGTCGCGTTCGACAGGGCGGTCCCTTGCATCTCGTCGCCGGCATCGAGCCGCACGGTGGTGCACCCGCAGACGCGCGCCAGACTGTCGAGCCACGGCTTCAGCGCCGCGACCCCACCGACCGCTCGACCGTGCGACCAATCCCACACCCGCGCCTCGAGCTGTCCGTGGAGATCGCTCGTCGCGAGGACGCGGAGCAGCGTGCTGTCGGTCGTACTGATCACCGCCGGGGCCGGCCCGAACGCGGCCCGCGCCACGGCGCGCGCGTCATCGGGAATGATCGCCCAGCTCGGCCGCAAATAACTCGCGGCCTGAACGGTGCGGGCGCGGCGGACTTCTTCCGCAAGCAGTTCGCGAATGTCCTCGCCGCGATCGTACACGACCGGGGCGCCTTTCAGCATCGTGTATCCGCCGCCGCCCGCCTGCCGATAGCTGTTCACGGCCATGGTGAAGGTATCTGCGGGCTGGACGATCTTGCCCTGATACGCGAGCCCGCGGATGCGTTGCCCCGCGGGACGCGACAAATCGATGTTGTACGCGACGCCGCTGACGACGTCGAAGTTGTAACCCGCGACGCTGTCGTTGATGATCGGATGGTTGGGCTCGTAGGTGCGGAAATAGCGGGCAGACTGCTCCAGGAATTCCCGCAGCTGCTGTCCGCTGACGCGCACCGCCCGCAAGGTGTTCTCGTAGGGATACACACCGGCTACTTCACGCAGATGCACTTCCCCTTCGGGCAGCCCCGCCTGGACGTCGAACACCGCGGCCGCCGATAACTGGGCGCCCGCCTTGCGGCGCTGGACTTCGTTAATGAAGTCGAGCAGCGGCGTGTCCTGGACCCGCGCATAGCGCGCGTCGAATCCCGGTCCGACCGTCCCGATGGGTGTTGCCGCCCACAACCGGGCCGCCTCGTGCGCGGCGTCGAGCCGGCGCGTAAAGCGCGGCAGCTCCGGGACGGTGGTCACCGGAATCACGTCGGATCGGATCGCGGTGACCCGGTAGCGGCCAGTGGTCGCGTCTCTGGCGAGCGAGACGTGCACGACGGCGATGCTCTGGGCCCAGTTCTTCGGTTGCACGAAGTGCACGCCGTTGATCACCGTATCGCGGATTTCCCGGTGCGTGTGACCGACGATCACGAGGTCCGGCTTGGGCGTCACGTTCGCCAACGCCGCGGCGTCATTCTCGGGCCCGACCCCGGTCGTGTCGTAGCTCGACTCACCGAAGCCACTGTGCAGCAGCACAACCTTGAGATCGGCACCTTCTCCGTCCATCCGCGCGAGCACCGCCGGGGCGGACGATGCGATGCGGCGCACCCGCGCCCGGCCGTCCAGCTGCGTGCGATCCCAGACCATGACCCCCGGCGTCGTTAACCCGGTAATGCCGACCTTTACGGCTCCGCGCGACAGCATGACCGACGGCGGAAACAGCGGCGCGCCCCCCGTGTCAACGATGTTTGCGGATACGTATCGGTAGGTTGCTTCGGTCGCGGCCCGTTTCAGAAAATCCACGCCAAAATCGAAATCGTGGTTGCCGGGCGTCACCGCGTCGTACTGCAGCGCATTCAGCGCGTCCACGATCGGCTGGGGCTGCCGCTTGTCGTAGCGGGCGTAGAACGTCGCGAAGGGATTGCCTTGCAGTAGGTCACCGGCATCGACGAGCACGACGATGCCCGGGTAGCGGGCACGCAGCGTTTCGAGGGCGGTCGCGACGCGCGACAGGCCGCCGGGCGCCGCCGCGTCGTGGACATAATCCCAGGCCAGCGCGCGGCCGTGGATGTCGGTGGTCGCGACGATCACTACATGCGCGGTATCGGCACTCGACACCGTCTGGAGCGCGAGGAGAACGGCGGAGAGAAGAGGCATAGATGCGCTCAAAATTGCGGACGGAGCGTCAGGCGCGCTACCTTCCCGGCCTGTCCATGACGGCTCACCCCGAATCGGTGGCGCGCGAAGAGCGACCGGACCCACCCGTTTTGAGGAGTAATCCGTGCACGCACGACTCTTGGCGCTCTGCGCGCTGAGTATGGTCGCACTGCCCGCGGCCGCTCAGGCGCCTGCCAGTCAGGCTCCGCAGGTCACTGTTGGTGGCGTGGCGTATCTCCAGTATGTGTATCAGCTGAAAGACACCGCCAATCACAACAACGCGTTCGACGTCACCCGCGCGTATATCAACGTCATCGGCCGCTTCGCCGGCGGCGTGAGCACGCGCGTCACCGCCGATGTTCAACGCGTCGGTGCCGGCGACAACTCGCTGCGGTACCGCCTCAAGTACGCGTATGTCGCCTACACGCCTCGAGGCAGCTCCCTCACCTACAAACTTGGCGAGATCCATACACCCTGGATCGATTGGGAAGAGACGCTGTGGGATTACCGCATGCAGGGGCAGATGGCGCTGGAGCGCGGCGGGTACCTCACTTCATCAGACTTCGGGATCGGCGTCGATGGCACCTGGAACGCCGATCGGATCAACATGCAGGTCGGTCTCTACAACGGTGAAAGCTACAGCGGCGGCCCTGGTGACCAGCGCAAAGACCTGATGGCTCGCGTCTCGGTGCGCCTGAGCCCGACCGACGATGCCAGTCGCGTCGGCGGACTGCGAGTGACGGCCTATGGCCAATACGGCAAGCCGACGGGCGGGGGTATCCGTAGCCGGCTCGTTGGTATGCTTTCGTACCGAACCCAGCAACTCGTACTCGCAAGTGAATACGCGGTGGCGAAGGACAGCTCCACAGCGGGGCCGACGCCAGAACTCAGCGGCGGTGTGGCAAGCGTATTTGGTGTATATCACCTCGCCAATTCGAAGGTGGCGTTGCTTAGCCGCGTGGATCTCGTCGATCCGAATACCGACGCCGGCAACAACCGGCAGACACGGTTCATTGGCGGCGCGTCCTATCAACTCTCGCCCAACCTCAGGC
>JBHEMG010000067.1:0-11246 GCA_046262715.1 Gemmatimonadales bacterium | reverse complement strand
CCATGTTCGAGCGCGCCCTCTCATCGAATCTCGGCATGGAAGTGTATCTGGCGCCGTCCGGCGAACCCGCGCTCGGCCCGGTTGCGTTCATGCATCGGCCGTCGGCGATGGACAATCCAGTCGCGCCACTCGGCCACCACTGGCAGGACGCGACCCACATCAGTTTCGGCGTCATCACCGCGGGCCTCTTTGGACATCATTGGAAACTCGAGGGCTCGGCGTTCAACGGTCGCGAACCCGACGAAGCACGCTGGGGATTCGATCGCATCCGCCTCGACTCGTATTCGGGGCGATTCACCGCGCATCTCGATTCCAACTGGACGGTCTCCGCAGGATATGGATACCTGAAGAGTCCCGAGGCGCTCAGGCCGAGCGAATCGACCCACAGGATGACGGCTTCGGTGCTCCATGGGCGGCACATCGGGCGGAGCGGTCACCTCGCGGCCGCGTTTATTTGGGGCGCCAATCGGCACGGCGGACACACCACGCACTCGGGGCTCGCGGAAGTGGAAGCGGAGTTGGACCGCAGCAACACCCTCTATGGGCGAATGGAGCTCGTGCAAAAGAGCGCCGAGGAGCTCGTGCTGAGCACGCTGCCTCCCGAGACCACATTCAACATCCAGACCATTTCGGCCGGATACATTCGCGAGATGCTCGGCGGCTCACGGGCGACCGTCGGCATCGGGCTCCAGGGAACGATCAACCGCGTGCCCGGTGATTTGGAGCCGTTCTATGGATCTCGCACGCCGGTCGGAGGGCTCGTGTTTGTCCGCATTCGCCCGGTCCACACGCCGCATCAGCGGACCAACGACTCGATGGGCATGCGGTACGACGATGGACAGGAGGACTGAGGCCATGTCAATCAACGTTGTCACTCTTGGTGTGGTGCTGCTGGTCGGCGCGACCCTGCCGCACCGCGGACCGGTTGCGCCTATCCAATCCGACTCAGCCGCGGTGGCAGCGGTCGTCGAGCAGTACCACCGATCGCTCGCGACCGGAGATAGCGCGGCGACGTTGCGACTCCTCGCGGACGACGCGGTGATTCTCGAAAGCGGTGATGTCGAAACTCGAGCGGAGTATCGGGCACATCACCTGGCCGCAGACATCGAATTCGCGCGCGGCGTCACGAGCACGCATGGACCCGCAAGCGTTGTTACGCAGGGTGACGTCGCCTGGACGATCTGCACGAGCAAGGCGCGAGGCACGTTCGGACGCCGTCGCATCAACTCCCAAGGTGCTGAATTGATGGTCCTGTCACGAGAGGGTGGGAACTGGAAGATCCGGGCGATTCACTGGTCCTCTCATTCCCTGGACGCGCGGTGATACGATGACTCCCTTCCGCCTGAGCATCCCATGATCCTCCAGCCGATCGATGTCGTCGTGTATCTGTGGCTTGCCATTGCGCTGCTCTCGGCTGCCTACGTTGCCTACGATCAGTTCCGGAATAACCCGGAAGCTCCGGTGATGAAGTGGGGCTTCGTCCTGGTCACCCTCTACATGGGACCGGTTGGCCTCCTGCTGTACGTCATGGCAGACAAGGAACCCGCGCCGGGCACGCACGAGCGATTTGTCCGCCCACTATGGAAGCAAGGCGTCGGCTCGACGGTCCACTGCGTCGCTGGGGACGCGACCGGCATCATTCTCGCTGCCGCGGTGACGGCACTCATCGGCCTTCCGATGTGGGTCGATGTGCTGGTGGAGTACCTCGTCGGATTCTTGTTCGGCTTGTTCATTTTTCAATCGCTCTTCATGCGCAAGACGATGGGCGGCACCTACGCGGAGAATGTACGACGCAGTTTTCTCCCCGAGCTCTTGTCGATGAACTGCATGATGGCGGGCATGGCGCCGGTCATGGTCCGGCTGATGATGAGCCGCGACATGCGCGCGATGTGGCCCGGCGAGCCGCTGTTCTGGTTCGTGATGTCCCTGGGTATAGTCGCAGGTTTTGCGATCGCATACCCGATCAACGTGTGGCTGGTGGCTCAGGGCATGAAGCACGGGTTGATGACGGTACGAGCACCGCAACCCACATCTCCACACGGTCACGAACATCACGGACAACACGAGCATGGTGGTTCACACCAGGAGCACGACCAGCACTCGAGCGCTCCTGCCGAGTTTGCCCCGACGCGGACGCAAATCGCGGCGCTGACGGGTTTCACAACCCTCCTGCTGCTCGCCGGGATGTTCGTGCCGGCGGCCTTCGTCAACATGCGCATCAGCGCCGAGGAGGTTCGCGGGACGATCATGCCGCCGGGGATGATCATGACGCCGCAAACGCCCGCCGATGCGATGCGCGACATGGCCGCGGCCGATCCCCGTCTCGCCGTCTATCGTGCGGCTTCCGCGGAGCGCGGCGATCGCCCGCTGGCGCCGCGGATCGAGAACGGCGTCAAGGTCTTCGACTTGGAGGCGTCAATCGTGCGCTGGTACATCCTTCCAGACACGCGCGTGACCGCCTACGCCATCAATCATCAAGTGCCGGGGCCAAGACTCGAGTTCACCAGAGGCGATCACGTGCGTATCAACTTCACGAATCATCTGCCCGAGCCGGCCACGATGCACTGGCATGGGCTCGTGGTCCCGAATCGCATGGATGGGCCGGGGCATATCACCCAGGAGCCGGTGCCTCCGGGCGGCACGTATACCTACGAGTACGTCGCACTCCAGTCAGGGACGTTCTTCTATCACTCACACACTCGGCCCGACCGGCAACAGACGCTGGGCCTCTATGGCGCGCTCATCATTCGCCCGCAAAATCCCGCGGAGGAGCCCGCTGCAAATCATGAGTACGTCGTGCAGCTCCAGGAGTGGTTATATCGGGACGGACTGACCTATCCCGCGATGCTGATGGAAGGCGGTCTGCCGAACTATTTCACGATCAATGGCAAGGCGTATCCGGCGACAGACACGATTCACATGAAGGTGGGTGAGACACTGAAACTCAGAATCATCGGGACCAACAACAATTTCATTCACCCCATGCACATGCACGGTGGGCCGTTCACGGTCATCGCGCGCGATGGCGTCCCGCTATCGCCGAGTGCGCGATTCGAGGCGGATGTGCTGAATGTTGGGCCGGGGCAGCGCTACGACGTGATCTGGCCCGCGCGCGAGCCAGGCAAATGGATCTTTCACTGCCACATTCCGCACCACACGTTGAACAACAACGTGGAAGAGCAGGGCGCTGGCGGACTGACTCTGTTGGTTGATGTTGCGCCGTAACGCGCTCTGAAACCGGAACTGATTTCCGGACTGAACGCACTCACGATAGGTGGGGCGAGACCAATGGGTTGTCGTCTCACCGAACCATGGTGCGCAGGGTCTACGGGCACCTGGGCCAGGTTCGCCACCGGGCCGGGCCGAGAACGTGGAGTACCGCGTTGAACAGGACCTTGCTAAGTTAGGGACGCGGTTCGCCACCGTAGCTCAGCGGTAGAGCTCTCGATTCGTAATCGAGCGGTCGTCGGTTCAATTCCGACCGGTGGCTCTGATGGGTGACGCCCGCTGGGAATGGCACGTGCAAACCGATCGTATCATCTGGTCGCCCGAGCTCTACGCGATCTATGGTCTCGAGCCGCGGGAGTTCCGGCCCTCCTATGACGCCTACATCCAGCGCGTCCATCCCGAAGACCGCAAGCGCGTCCAGATGATCGTCGCCCAGGCCATGCGCGACGGCAAACCGTACGATTTTGAGCACCGCGTCATCTGGCCCGATGGCACGCAGCGTCTGGTCGCCGCGCATGGGGAAGTGGAGCGCGATCAGCACGGCCGGGTGGTCCGCCTGACCGGCGTCACACGCGACATCACGCCTCCAAAGGCCGAAAAAGCCCCCAAAAAGGGTAAGTCTTGACAGCTCCAGCTCTTGGTGGAGATTACAGCCTACACATGAGTTCGCTCGCGCTGTTCCTCGTGCTCGTACTGCTCCTGAGCCTTAGTCTGCTCGGGGGAGGGTTCGAGGCGCGCGCGGAGAAGAGTAGCTAAGCAGAGACGCAAGCAATCAAGCAGGACCGGCGCCGCGAACCGCAGTCAAAGTTCGCGGTCTTTTTTTTTCACCAAGAAGGGCGGGGGAAGCCATGGGCAAAGACGTGATCATCTTCGATACGACGCTGCGCGACGGCGAACAGGCGCCCGGCAATGCCATGACACCGGAAGCCAAACTGCGGCTGGCTCGCCAGCTCGACGCGCTCGGCGTGGACGTCATCGAAGCCGGCTTCCCCGCGGCGTCGCAAGGCGACCTGCATGGCGTCCAACAAGTCGCCGAAGCGGTGCGCCGACCGATCATCGCCGCGCTCGCGCGCTGCCACGATCGCGATATCGATGCCGCCGCCGAGGCGCTCGCACCCGCCGAGCGCAAACGCATCCACGTCTTCATCGCGACGTCCGATCTGCACCTCGAGCAGAAGCTGCACATCGACCGCGCGACCTGCCTCGAGCGCGTCCGCGCCGCGGTCCGCCGCGCCAAGGGCTACACCTCCGACGTCGAATTCTCGGCCGAAGACGCGACACGCAGCGACCTCGACTTCCTGTGCAAGGTCGTGACTATCGCGATCGCGGAGGGCGCCACCACGATCAACCTGCCCGACACCGTCGGCTACACCACGCCGACCGAGTACGCCGCGCTGTTCCGCACCGTGCGCGATCGCGTGCCCGAGACCAGGAATGTCGTTCTCAGCGCGCACTGTCACGACGACCTGGGGCTAGCGGTAGCGAACTCGCTGGCCGCGATCGAAGCGGGCGCGCAGCAGGTCGAGTGCACCGTCAACGGCATCGGCGAGCGCGCCGGCAACGCGGCGCTCGAAGAGATCGTCATGGCGGCGCGCGTGCGACCGAATGTCGTCTCGTTCCACTGCCGCGTGAATCCGCGCGAAATCGTGCGTACCAGCCGGCTCTTGTCGCACGAGATCGGCGTCTATCCGCAGCCGAACAAGGCGATCGTCGGGCGCAACGCCTTCGCGCACGAGGCCGGCATCCACCAGCACGGCATGCTGCAAAACGGTCTCACCTACGAAATCATTTCGCCCGAGACGGTGGGCGCGGGCGGCTCGAGCATCGTGCTCGGCAAACATTCCGGCCGGCACGCACTGGAGCGCCGCTATCGCGAGCTCGGCTACGAGCCCGACGCCGCCGGCATCGAGCAGCTCTACCAGGCCTTCACCGCGCTGGCCGACAAGAAGCGCCAAATCCTCGACGAAGATCTGCTCACGCTGCTGCACGAAGGATTTCATCGCGCGCCGGAGGTCTACACCCTCACACAGCTGCGCGTGACGTGCGGCACCGACACCGCCGAGGCCACGGTGCGCGTCGCGGGTCCCGGATTCGGCGAGCGCTCGGCGACAGCGAGGGGCAACGGTCCGATTGCCGCGGCCTTTGCGGCGATCGGCGAGGCGGCCGGCCGCGCGATCGAAGTGCTCGACCTCTCCGTGCAGTCGGTGACGCCGGGCCGCGACAGTCTGGGACGCGTCGTCATTCAGGTGCGCGTTGACGGCAAGTCGCTCAGCGGTCACGGCGCGTCCACCGACATCGTCGAAGCGGGCGCGCGCGCGCTGCTCCACGCGCTCAACAAAGCCGATCACGCCGACGGCCTCGAGACGGCCGCGCTCAGCAGCAGCTACTTCTGGGGAGTGTAGCCGATGCCTGAGCTGCTGACCGGCGCGCAGATCCTGCGCCGCACGCTGGTCGATGCCGGCATCGATGTGATGTTCGGGTATCCGGGCGGCGCGATCATGCCCTTCTACGACGCGCTGCACGGGCAGGAATCATTGCGGCATATCCTCGTGCGGCACGAGCAGGCCGCCGCGCATGCCGCCGACGGCTACGCGCGCGCGGGCAACCGCGTCGGCGTGTGCGTCGCCACCTCGGGCCCCGGCGCGACAAATCTCGTCACCGGGCTCGCGACGGCGCACATGGAAGGCTCGCCGGTCCTCGCGATCACGGGGCAGGTCGCCCGGCCGATGCTGGGCAAAGACGCGTTTCAGGAAACCGATGTCGTCGGCGTGACGGCACCCGTGACCAAGCACAACGTGCTGGTGCGCGACGTGGAAGAGCTGGCCGACGACGTGCGCAACGCGATGGACATCGCCATGGAAGGGCGTCCCGGCCCGGTGCTGGTCGATGTCCCCAAGGACGTGCAGAATCAGAAAGCCGAATACCGCTTGCGCAAAGCGCCGCAGCGTCCGCGCGAGCGCGATGCGGGACCCGAGCTGCCCGACGCCGCCACGTTGCAGGAAGTAGCGAAGCTGATTGCCCAGGCGGAGCGACCCATTCTGATGATCGGCCGCGGCGTGATCAGCAGCGGTGCGTACGCCGAGGTGCGCGTGCTCGCCGAGCGTACGGGCATGCCCGTGATCACGACGCTGCTGGGGATCAGCGCTTTTCCGCAGGGCCACGAGCTCCACCTCGGTATGCCCGGCATGCACGGCGAAGTGCACATCAACAAGGCGATTCAGGCCGCTGATCTGATCGTGGGGATCGGGCTGCGCTTCGACGACCGCGTCACGGGCAATACGGCCACGTTCGCGCCGCGCGCCAAGATCGTGCACGTCGATGTGGACGCGGCGGCGATCGGCCGCACCGTGCGCACCGCGCTCGGAATCGTCGGCGACGCGCGCCGCGTGCTCGAGCGGTTGCTCACCGAGGTCGCCCCGCGCGACTGCTTGCGCTGGCGCGAGGAAATCCGCGCGCTCATGCGGCCGCGCGAGGAAGCATTTGCCGGGGGGCTCTCGCCCGATGTGATCCTGTCGGCCCTGGCCGAGGTCACGGACGGGGTGTGCACCGTGGTCTCGGACGTGGGGCAGCATCAGATGTGGGTGGCGCAGCGCTATCCGTTCCGGCGGCCCAACACGCACATCACCTCCGGCGGACTCGGCGCGATGGGCTTCGCGGTCCCGGCGGCGATGGGCGTGCATCTGGCGCGCCCCGGCGAGCCGGTCTGGGCCATTTCGGGCGACGGCGGCTTTCAGATGAACATGGCGGAGATCGCCACGATGGTGCAGGAAGGGCTCGAGGTGAAGCTCGCCGTCTTCAACAACGGCTACCTCGGCATGGTGCGGCAGTGGCAGCAGTTCTTCCACGGCGGCCGCTACTCCAACACGCCGATCCTGAGCCCCGACTATGTGAAGCTGGCCGCCGCGTACGGCATTCCCGGATGGCGCGTGAAGCAGGCGAGCGAGGTGACCGACGCGCTGCGCCAGGCCAACAAGACGCCCGGGCCGACGCTGGTCGAGCTGGTGATCGAGCAGGGCGCGAATGTCTTCCCGATGATCGTGCCGGGCGGCTCGATCTCCGAATCGTACGAGGCGGCGCCCGCATGACGATGTCGACGGTCACGGTGTTGATGCATAGCGAGCTGCTGACGTTGAGCCGAGCCTGTGGCGTGCTGCGGCGCAGCAATCGCCCGGTTCACGGGTTCGCGGTGGACTCGTCCGGACCGCCGGGAATCTGGCGACTGTCGTGCGAGATCGATGCCGACGCCGCGACGATCGATAATCTGATTCTGCAAATCAAAAACGTGGTCGGCGTGAGCAAGGCGACCGCGTCCTCACCAACTGCACCTCTTGGAGATCCTATGAGCTCATCGGTACGCGTGTACTACGAGGCGGACACCGAGCGCGCGCGGCTGCGCGATCGCACGTTCGCCATCATCGGTTACGGCAGCCAGGGACACGCGCACGCGCAGAACCTGCGCGACTCGGGCGCCAAGGTCGTCGTCGGACTGCGCCAGGGCGGCGCGTCGTGGAAACAGGCGACGGCGGACGGCCTGGAAGTGCGCACCGTGGCCGAAGCGGCCAAGGCGGGCGACGTGATCATGATGCTGGTGCCCGACCAGGAGCAGCGCGCCGTGTACGAGAGCGCGATCGCGCCCGCGTTGACCAAGGGCAAGACGCTGATGTTCGCCCACGGGTTCAACGTGCACTTCGGCGAGATCAAGCCACCCGCCGGCGTCGATGTGTCGCTGATCGCGCCGAAATCACCGGGTCACCTGGTGCGCAGCGAATATCAAGCGGGACGCGGCGTGCCCGGGCTCGTCGCCATTCATCAGGATGCGAGCGGCCAGGCGCTCGCCAATGCGCTCGCGTATGCGACGGGCATCGGCTGCTCGCGCGCCGGTGTGCTCGCGACGTCGTTTGCGGAGGAGACCGAGACCGATCTGTTCGGCGAGCAGGCCGTGCTGTGCGGCGGCGTGACGGCGCTGATCCAGGCGGGATTCGAGACGCTGACCGCCGCCGGCTACGCGCCGGAGATGGCGTACTTCGAGTGCCTGCACGAGCTGAAGCTGATCGTGGATCTGATCTATCGCGGCGGGCTCGGCTTCATGCGCCACTCGATCAGCGACACGGCGGAGTATGGTGATCTCACGCGCGGCGATCGCGTCATCACCCCCGCGGTGCGCGCGGCGATGCAGCAGCTGCTCGCCGACATTCGCAGCGGTGCGTTTGCCAAGGAATGGATCGCCGAGTCTCGCGCCGGCGCGCCGCGGTTCAACGAGCTGCGCAAGACCGCGGCGAACAGCCAGATCGAGCAGGTCGGCGCGAAGCTGCGGGCGATGATGCCGTGGACCGAAGAGGGAAAGCGCGCCAAGTCTAAGACGCCGCGCCAACCGGAGTCGCGGGAGCCGGCGCGCGCGTGACTCGCACGCTGTTCGATCGCGTCTGGGATGCCCACGTCGTGAAGGAGCTGGCGGGCGGCGTGGCGTTGCTCTACGTGGATCTGCACCTCGTCCATGAAGTGACGTCGCCGCAGGCGTTCGCCGGCCTGCGGCGCGAAGCACGCACCGTGCGCCGCCCCGAGCGCACCCTGGCGACCGTCGATCATAACGTGCCGACCGGCGAGCGCTCCGCTTCCATCGAGGATCCCGTTGCCGCGCTGTAGGTCGATGCGCTCGAGACCAACGCGCGCGAACACGGCATCGAGCTGTTCGACCTCACCTCGCCGGGCCAGGGCATCGTGCACGTGATCGGGCCGGAGCTCGGCGCGACGCAGCCCGGCATGCTGATCGTGTGCGGCGACTCCCACACCGCGACGCACGGCGCGTTCGGCGCGTTCGCGCTTGGCATCGGGACCAGCGAAGTCGAGCACGTGCTGGCGACGCAATGCCTAGTGCTGGCCAAGCCGCACAATATGGAAGCGCGCATCACCGGGAGCCGTGCGCCCGGCGTGTCGGCCAAAGACTTGATCCTGGCGCTCATCGGCAAGATCGGCACGGCCGGCGCGGCGGGACATGTCATCGAGTACACGGGCGACGCCATCCGCGCCCTTTCTATGGAAGAGCGCATGACGGTCTGCAACATGTCCAACGAGGCGGGCGCGCGCGCCGGCATGATCGCCCCCGACGCCGTGACGTTTGCCTACCTCGAGGGACGCCCCAAGGCGCCGGCGGGGAAAGCGTGGAAGACCGCGGTCGAGCGCTGGCGCGAGCTCAAGTCCGATTCCGGCGCGAGCTACGACGCGCAGGTGACGCTCGATGCGTCGAAGGTCGGCCCGCAGGTGACGTGGGGCACGACGCCCGGGATGGTGGCGGACATCGCGGGACGCGTGCCCGATCCCGCGGCACTCCCCACGGAAAACGAGCGCCAAGCGGCGACGCGCGCGCTCGAGTACATGGGGCTCACGCCGGGCACACGCCTCGAAGGGATTCCGATCGACCGCGTGTTTCTTGGCTCCTGCACCAACGCCCGGATCGAGGACCTGCGTGCTGCGGCCAATGTGGTGCGGGGAAAGCGCGTGGCGTCGCGTGTGCGCGCCATGGCGGTGCCCGGATCGCAGCGCGTCAAAGCGCAGGCGGAGCAGGAGGGGCTCGACCGCGTGTTCCGCGACGCCGGGTTCGAATGGCGCAACGCGGGCTGCTCCATGTGCCTCGGCATGAACGCCGACGTGCTGGGCGCCGGCGAGCGCTGTGCCGCCACGTCGAACCGCAACTTCGAGGGCCGTCAGGGCAGGGGCGGGCGCACGCATCTGATGAGCCCCGTGATGGCGGCGGCCGCCGCGATCGAAGGTCGCCTGGTGGACGTCCGCGCATGGTGACGCCGTGAACCCCTTCGTGCGCCACCGCGGCAAGACGGTCGCCTTGCCGCGCGCCGATGTGGACACCGATCAGATCATCCCGAAGCAGTTCCTCAAGTCGGTCGATCGCACCGGGTTCGGGCCGAGCCTGTTTTACGACTGGCGCGCCGACCCGGGCTTCGAGCTGAATCGTCCGGCCGCGCAGGGCGCGACGATTCTGGTGACCGGCCCGAATTTCGGCTGCGGCTCCTCGCGCGAGCATGCGGTGTGGGCGCTGGGCCAGTACGGTTTCCGCGCCATCATTGCCCCCTCGTTCGCCGACATCTTCTCGGCAAATTGCTTCCGCAACGGCCTGCTGCCCGTGCAGCTCCCCGCCGGCGACGTCGAGATTCTCATCCGCAACGCGCAGAGCGGCGCCTACGAGCTGACCGTGGACCTGTTCGAGCAGCGCGTATCCGACGACCGGGGATTCTCCGCCTCCTTCACGACCGAGCCGTACGGCCGCGAGATGCTGCTGCGCGGCCTCGACGAAATCGGCCGCACGCTGCTCGAGGAAGCGAGCATCGCGGCCTACGAGCAGGGTCACGCTTGAAGACACACTCCATCGCCGTGTTGCCGGGAGACGGCATCGGGCCCGAGGTGATCGCCCAGGCGGTGCGGGTGCTCGAGGCCGTGGGCGAGCGCTTCGAGCTGCGCTTTGCGCTCGAGACGTTCCCCGTGGGAGCGGCGGGCGTCGCTGCTGCCAAGAGCCCCCTGCCGCCGGAAACGCGCGCGGCGGTGGTGAAGAGCGACGCGGTGCTGCTGGGCGCGGTCGGCGATCCGTCGCTCGACAGCGCGCCCCGCGAGCTGCGCCCTGAGACTGGGCTGCTCGCGCTGCGCAAGCTGCTCGGCGTATACGCGAATCTGCGGCCCGTCGCGATTCATCCCGCGCTCATCCTTTGCTCGCCGCTCAAGCCGGAGCGGCTGCGCGGCGTGGATGTGCTCGTAGTTCGCGAGCTCACCGGTGGGCTGTACTATGGCGAGCCGCGCGGCCGCAACGGATCGAGCGCCGTCAACACGCTGACCTACACGACCGCCGAGATCGAGCGCGTCGCGCGCGTGGCGTTCGTCGCGGCGTGCGCGCGCCGCAAGCTGGTCACCTCGGTCGATAAGGCGAACGTGCTCGAGGTCTCGCAGCTGTGGCGGGAAACGGTGACGCGCGTGGCGCGCGACTATCCCGACGTGCGGCTCGAGCACTGCTACGT
>JBHEMG010000066.1:0-3301 GCA_046262715.1 Gemmatimonadales bacterium | reverse complement strand
ATCGCCTACGGCGAATACTGGTTCGCGTGGTACATGCGCCGCCTCGCGGAGCGTCCGGCCAACGTGTGGTTCGTCCTCAAGAACGTGGTATAGATTAGAGCTGTGACCACTGCTGCCGTGTCCCGTCGCCAACGCGAAACGCGCGATTCGGTCGTTATTCGATTCGCGGGCGATTCGGGCGATGGCATGCAGGTGACGGGCAGCCAGTTCACGCTCGAGACGGCACTCGCCGGCAGCGACTTCTCCACGTTCCCCGATTTTCCCGCGGAGATCCGCGCCCCAACGGGCACGACCTTCGGTGTGTCGGCCTTCCAGATTCATTTCGGTGGCACCGACGTGATGACGCCCGGGGACGCCGTGGACGTGCTCGTCGCGATGAATCCCGCTGCACTCACCGTCGAGCTGCGCGACCTGAAGGTGGGCGGCACGGTCATCGTCGATACGGCGGCATTCAACGATCGCAATCTGAACAAGGCGGGATACGCGAAGAACCCGCTCGATGACGATTCGCTGGCGCGCTATCAAGTCCTCAAGTTCGACATCACCAAGCTCACCGCCGAAGCCGTGAAGCCGCAGGGGCTGTCGTCCCGCGAAGCGCATCTCTGCCGCAACATGTGGTCGTTGGGCTTACTGCTGTGGATGTACGGCCATGAGCGCGTCGCCACCGTCGACTGGCTCAAGCGCAAATTCGCGAAGAAGCCGACGATCGCCGAAGCGAACATCGCCGCGCTCAACGCCGGCCACGCGTTCGGCGAGACCGCCGAGATGGCCGAGCACATGGTGGGGTACGTCGTGCCGAAGGCCGACGTCCGGCCCGGCCGTTATCGCACCGTCAGCGGGACGGAGGGCCTGGCGTGGGGACTGGTTGCCGGACTGCGCGCCGCGGGCATCGAGAAGATGGTATTTGCGGGCTACCCGATCACGCCCGCCTCGGCGCTACTGCACACGCTCGCGAATCTGCGCGCCTACGGTGTCGTCACGTTTCAGGCCGAAGATGAAATCGCCGCGAGCGGCGCCGCCCTCGGCGCCTCCTACGCCGGGGCGCTCGGCGTGACCTCGAGCTCCGGACCGGGCATCGCTCTGAAGACGGAGATGCTGGGCCTCGCCATCGCGACGGAGCTGCCGCTCGTCGTGATCGACTCGCAGCGCGCGGGCCCCTCCACCGGCATGCCCACGAAGGCCGAGCAGTCGGACCTGTTCCAGGCGGTGCACGGCCGCAACGCCGACGCTCCCCTGGCGGTACTGGCGCCGACGATGACGGCCGACTATTTCGACATCGCCATCGAAGCCGTGCGCATAGCCACGAAGTACATGACTCCGGTGATCGTGCTGAGCGACGGCTATCTGGCGCATGCCGCCGAGCCGTGGCTCTTGCCCAGCGAGAACGACCTGCCGCGCTTCCCGGTGACGTACCGCACCGACCCGGAAGGCTTCCAGCCGTTCCTGCGCGACCCCGAAACGCTGGCCCGCCCGTGGGTGAAGCCCGGCACGCCCGCGCTGGAGCACCGCATCGGCGGGCTCGAGAAGGACTACGACACCGGGCACATCTCGTACGATCCCGACAACCACGCGCGCATGACCAAGGCGCGCGCCGACAAGATCGCCGGCATCGCGCGCGACATCCCGCTGCAAGATGTCGCGCTGGGCGAGGACCACGGGAAGCTCGCGGTCGTCGGATGGGGCTCGACCTTCGGCGCGCTGCATCGGGCGGTGAAGATTACGCGGGATGAAGGACGCGATGTCTCGCACATCCACGTGCGCTACCTCTGTCCGTTTCCGCGCAATCTCGGCGATCTGCTCAAGCGTTACGACCGGGTGTTGGTCGCGGAGATGAACAACGGGCAGCTGGTGAAGCTGCTGCGCGCCAAGTATCTGATCCCGGCGGAGCCGTTTGGGAAAGTGACCGGCAAACCGTTCCGGGTCACGGAGATCGCGCAGAAGATCCGGACGCTCGTTCCGGGAAGCGAGGGCGTATGACCGTCACCACGATCGGCGACGCGCAGCTCGCGCCCAAGGACTACGCCTCCGACCAGGAAGTCCGCTGGTGCCCGGGCTGCGGCGACTACGCCATCCTCAAGGCAGTCCAGAAGGCGTGCGCCGACCTCGGTGTGAAGCGCGAGCAAACGGTGTTCGTGAGCGGCATCGGCTGCGCCGCGCGCTTTCCGTATTACATGTCGACGTACGGCTTCCATACCGTGCATGGGCGCGCGCCCGCCATCGCGACCGGCATCAAGCTCGCCAATCCGGAGCTCGACGTCTGGGTGATGACGGGCGACGGCGACGGACTGTCGATCGGCGGCAATCACATGCTTCACGTGCTGCGCCGCAACGTGGACCTCAACATCATCCTGTTCAACAACGAGATCTACGGGCTGACCAAGGGGCAGTACTCACCCACGTCGCGGCGTGGCACGCGCTCGCCATCGACGCCGCAGGGCTCGATCGAATACCCCGTCTCGGCGTGCGCCTTCGCGCTCGGCGCCGGCGCGCGCTTTGTCGCCCGCTCCATCGACACGCTGCAGGCGCATCTCATCGCCACGCTGAAGCGGGCGCATGCGCACAAGGGCGCGTCGTTCGTCGAGATTCTTCAGAACTGCGTCGTGTTCAACGATGCTGTGTTCGAGCACATCACCGGCAAAGAGGTCGCGCCGGACGCACAGGTCGTGGTCGAGCATGGGAAGCCGTTGCTCTTCGGCAAGGACAAGGAAAAGGCGCTGCGGCTCAAGCCGGGGACGCTGGAGCTCGAGATCGTCCCCGCCGGCGCCAATGCGCTCGTCCACGACGAGACAAACCGCGCGCTGGCTCAACTTCTGGCCGCCCTCGAGCCGCCCTTCCCTACCGCGATGGGCGTGCTCTATTGTAGTCCAACGACGTCGTACGAACGGGAAATTGTGGTCGAGCGCGGTGGCAGCTTGCACGCACTGCTCAACAGCGAACGCACCTGGGAGGTGGCCCCATGACCGTTGCCAATCGCAGGCGGGGTGCGGATCGAAGGGTCAAGGATGTTGCGGTCGACATCGAGCGCCGCAGCGGCCTTGATCGCCGGCTGATGATGGAATCGACGTCGGCGCAGATCCACGCCGTCCTCGAGCTGCTCACCCAGGTCGCCGACGAGGGTGGGCTGCGCGACGACGCTCGGCGGCTCCTCGATACGGCGATGTTGCGGCTGCGCTACACCCTCGAGCAGATGGAGCCCGAGTAGTACCCTAAGTAAAAGTGGCGGTGACTGATCGGGCCGCTGAACGGGATGTACCTCCAACCATGACCGACCGACCCGCTCTCCTTCTCGATCTCGACGGCA
>JBHEMG010000065.1:0-20532 GCA_046262715.1 Gemmatimonadales bacterium | reverse complement strand
CCCCGCCGCCGCCCCCGCCTCCTCCCGCGTCAGGCGTCCCGCCGCCCGAGCCACCGCCTGTAGAGCCGGCGTCCAGGCTGCCGCCCGAGCCGCCGCCTGTCGAGCCGGCATCCGGGCTTGCGGCGGCTGGTCCTGCCTCGGGAGGAGGTGGCGGGTTTCCGGTCGGACCGGTACCGCCTGCGCCCGGATTCGACGGACTTGAGTTGCACGCCGCGATCACGAACGCGGCGACGAAGAGGGAGCGAAGCGGCAGGCGCAGGCGCATGGCAGACCTCCACGCCCGCGACGGGCGGCGCCGCCGTAACCTGTGCAGCGACCGCCAGCCCCGCCAGGCCGTGCAGGCTCGACGCGCCTACCAGACTATGCGCAACACCGGTGCATTTCCGGGCTGCAGCGTATCCCGGAAGAGTAGATGACCAGTGGACAGCAGCGCCACGCCGCCGATGTACGGAAACGCGGATATGACGTTGCCCTTTGCCGCTGAATAATCGTCGACGACCGAATCGTTGGCGGTGATGGTTCCCGCCACGGTGGAAACGGTCCCGTTTGCATGATCGATCTTGCGGATGCGCAGGCAGTTTCCGCCGATTCCATCGCAACCGGTTTCCGCGTAGTAGATGTCTCCGTTTGCGGCCGTCGCCCCGCCGCTCGCAGGAACCATGAATCGGGCGCCGGTCGCCGCCACTCCGTCGGCGGAGGATCCGGAAAGCGAGCCCGCCACGAGGCTGATCACGCCGGCGGGCGTCCGCTTCAGCAGCGCCTCGTACTCGGTGTGGAGGATGTCGCTGCAGTCGCCATACTGCGCGAAGAAATAAATGTTGTTCGAGGCGTCCGCCCAGACGGCTTTCGTGTACTCCGCGGGGAAGAGCGGCTGCGAAGTCGAGATGCTGGTCGAGCACGGCCCGACCACTGTGGAGATCTTTCCAGTCGATCCGTCGATCTTTCGCAGGATCGCGGTCTCACCACTGCCGGGATTGCCCGCAAGCCAGACGGACTTGTCGGACGTGACCGCGATCGACCATGGAGTCATGGTGGAAATGTCGGCGGTCGTCGCCGGGACGCCATCGTCGTGCGAGGATCCGCCCCCCGCGATCGTGTTCACGACCTGGTTTGTAAAGTCGATCGCGCGCACCAGACTCGGGCCCGCGGAGTTCGGAAAAGCCGTCGTGTACAGAGTGTTCGACGCCGCATGGTACGCATAACCACCCGTGGAGGGGAACGTGGCGGTCTTCGGCGCCTGACCGTCGCCGCTGTTCTGATCTCCCCCGCCGCCGGCTCCCGCGACCCACGTGAGCATTCCGTCGGTGCCGACGTGGTAGACGAAGTCGTTCGACGGATCGTGAAAGAAGAACCCCCCACTCGTGTCGGGCGCCAGCTGCTTGATGCCCAGTTCGGGATGAGCCTCGATCGCCGGCCCGGAGAAGGGCGTCGTGCTCACGCTGCCTTGCTGCCAGACTGAATGTGCGTTCGTGAGCCGAAAGAACGTGCCCGCGGGAGGATCGACGGCCGTCACCGAGAACGACACCGGACCAGCGACGACGTTGCCGCGGATATCGAGGAAGTACGCCTTGAAGGTGTACGTCCCGGTAGCATAGCCGGGCCTGCCGAGCTGCAGCGCGATCCCGCTTGCCCCGGTCTTCGTCGTCGGCGAGTCCACCGCCGACGCCGCATTGATTGCCTCCCAGTTCACGTCGAACCCGACCAGCGGCCCCGTCCCCGCCAGCGTCACGCCGAGTGGCGTGGTGAACGTCTGGTCCCGGTAGACCGACTGCGTGGTCGCGCCGTGGGCCGTCAGCATCACGGACGAGCGCGTCGCACTGCCGGCTTTCGCGATCATGCGGATGCTGCGGTTGCCGGAATCGACCACGTAGACGTTCTGCGCGGCGTCGACTGCGATACCGGTATCGCCCGTGAAGTCGAAGGTTGCGCCGGTGGCCGGTCCGAAGTCGCCTGAGGATCCCTGCGTCCTGGTCCCGGCGATCGTCGTGATCTGACCGCTGGTTGCATCGATGCGCCGGACGCGATGGTCGCTGTTGACGACGAAGAGATCGCCGGCTTGATCGGCGGTCATCTCGGCCCAGGGACCGAGGTCGCTCTCGATCGCCTCGCTGCCGTTGTTGTCGGCGAGTGCGGCACCTCCTGCGACGCGCGTGACCGCCGAATCGATTCGCACGATTCCGCTGGAGGACGTCCCGGTTCCGACGTTGTCCACCCCGTCACAGACGTAGCCCATGGCGAAGACGGTGCCGGGTGCGTCGGAGAGCGGAATGCCGAATCCGATCAGGCTCCCGATGTTGCCCGTAGTGCAGTTCGGCGCCCCCATGTAGGCGTGGATGAGGCCGTCGGGATCGATTCGGCGGATGCGGGCGTGGCCAAAGCTCGACGACAACCCACGATCGGAGACGTAAAGCGTGCCATCGGCTGCGACCGAGAGCGCCCCGGGATAATCGAAGACGGCCGAGCTCGCCAGCCCTCCGTCGCCGAACCCAGGCCCGCCGGCGGAACCGCCGCCCGCGTAGGTGCTGATGGTGCCGGCGATGAGATCGATCCGGCGCACGCGGTTGTTTCCGACCTCGCTCACGTACAGGACGTGATGCGCTTCGTCGAGCGCGAGGCAGCACGGCTGCACGAGCGGCGTCGACGTTGCCGAAACGCCTTCGCCGCCGATGCCGATCGACGTCCCGTTCCCGGCGACGTTTGCGACGGCGCCCGCCGGTGACACCGAACGGACGTACATGAAGTCCGTGTAGTAGATGGTGCCGTCGGATTTCACCGCGATCCCGGTGATCCCGTCTTCGTTGACAACGGTGCTCGGACCCGGAGCGCCGGTGCCGGACGCATGGGCGGCATTGACGATAGGCACCACCGTTCCCGCGGTGGGAGCGGTTGCGCTCGCCGAAAACGAAACGCCGGTCCCGCCGGTGGACGCGCTGAAATTCACCGGGCCGGCGATTCTTCCGAGCGTGATGTTGGTGGCGAAGCGGCCGGTTCCATCGGACACGCCGGAGGCCGGATTGAGGGCGATTCCTTCCGGCGCCGTGACGGTGATCGGGACGCCGGCCGCGGGCGAACCGCCGTTCTTCACCGTCAGAATGACGGGCGCGGCCAAGGCCTGCTCGATCATCGCGATCTGCGCGTCTCCCGAGGTAACGGTGATGGTGCACGCGGGGCAGCCGACGGTGACGGTCGCCGTGGCGCTCCGGCTCGTGTCGGCCGCACTGGTCGCCAGCACGTGGTAGGTGCCGGCCGTGGCCGGCGCCGTGTAGAGTCCAGTCGTCGAAACCGATCCACCGCCGCTTTCGGAGACCGTCCAGTTGACGCTGATGTTCGACGAACCGGTGACGGTCGCGGTGAATTGCCGCGTTGCTCCGGGGGCCACGTTCGCGCTGGTCGGGTCGATGGAAATCGAAACAGTCGACGCGGCGGGAGTCACGGTGATCGCCGCCGTCGCGGTCTTCGTCGCATCTGCCCTGCTCGTCGCGACAACATGATACGCGCCGGCAATGGCAGGAGCGGTGTAGAGTCCCGCCGACGATACCGACCCGCCCGCCGTCCCTTCGGAGACCGACCATGTCGCGCTGGTGTCCGCCGCATTGCTCACCGTCGCCGTGAACTGCTGCGTGCCGCCGGGATGCAGCGAGACACTGGTCGGATCGATGGAGATGGAGACCGCTGCCGGCGCCGTCACGGTCACGGTCGCGACAGCGCTCTTCGAGACATCCGCGACGCTCGTCGCGCTGACGTGGTAAGTGCCAGCCACCGCTGGCGCGATGTATAGACCGGACGAAGTGATCGACCCCCCGGCACTCTCCGCCACCGCCCAGGTCACTGCGGTATTGCTCGAGCCAGTGACGGCGGCCGCGAACTGCTGGGTCGCACCGGCAGCGACCGTCGCCGTCGCTGGCGAGATTGTGATCGATATCGCCCCGCCTCCGCCGCCGCCTCGCCCTCCTCCACCTCCACACCCGGCCACTGCTACGCACAACGCTGCAAGATGGACACGACGCATGAAGAATCTCCCAGGATGCGCGCCGATGCTCCGGGGTGGGTGGAGGTAGTGTCAAGCGTGGCGTGTAAAACGGCACCTCGTCCGAGCTCGACTACTGCGGACAATGGATCGTGAAGTTCCACGCCGTCCCGGTCGTCCCGCTGCAGTTCGGAGTGACTTTGACCGTCACCACTTCGGATCGACCGTTGAACGACACCGCCTGCGAGCCGGAGCCACCGATGCATCCGGTATCGAGCAGCTGATTCCCCTCGTACATGATCGTCATCCGATCCGGGATCGTGAACATGGTCCACTCGAACGTGAACGTGCCCGCGCTCTGATTCAGTTTCACGTCGTGTTGATCGGGAGCGTCGCCTCCTGCCTCCGACAGATCGTTGCAGTCGACAGGATCCACGCCCAGCGTCGCGCAGGCCGTCGGATCGACGGCGCCGATGAGTCCGGACTTGTCCGTCGGCGCGCCATGCACTTTTGGGCCGGCATAGTATGCGAAATGGATATGAGGACCTGTCGAGTTCGTACCGTCACCAGGTACGCCGCCGGTGAAGCCGAGGAAGTCTCCGGCACCAACCTCGACCTTTCGCTGGAGCGAATCGGGGCAGATCCGGGCGGGCCAGCACGCCTTCACGGCATTGATCTGATCGTCGGAAAAATGTTTGGAGAGAACACCGCTGAGCTCGCCGTAGATTGCGGCTCTGCCGCCGCTCATCTGAAGGACCATGTACAAACCGTAACCGCCGGGATTGTACCGAAGCTCGGCCGTGCCGTCCGCCACGGCCTGGATTCCGGTCCCCACTTTGACCGGAACGTCCATTCCGGTATGCATTTCCACGCGCTCGGGGTGGCTCGGGTCCTGCCGGATTCCGAAACGTTGGTCTGGTGTATTCGTAAAGGGCCGATAGCCCACCAGCGGAGAGAGGATCGGTGCACCATCGCATGTCGCGTCGGCGGTCATCGCGTTCCGCGACCGCTGCGTGGTGGCCCGCATTGAGAGGCTTCCGAGCATAATCAACGCCTCGGTTCGACCGTCAGCGGCCGTCCGATCGGTAAAAGCGAATGGAGCGACGTCGAACAGAACGCTGCTGCGGTCGGTCGCGACAGCGGTGGGAACCGCGTATTCATCAGCCGACGTTTCCATCGCCTCCGAGAACAGCCGAATATATCCAGCGATGCCATCCGACGCCGCCAGCCGCGAGGCGAACTCTTTGGGGACCGCGAGCTCGACGCGCGTGTTGAGCAGCGGCTGCGATCCGCCCTTGTAGCTCACGCGCAATGCGAGCGGAGCACGCAATTCGTCGCTGAAGAAGACGCTGTCGGGCCCGAACGTCTGCAACGGTACGCTCGACAGGTCGACGTAGACGTGCGTCGTTTCCGCGAAGGCGCCCGAGGGAAAAGTGACCGTGGCACGGTCACCCAGACGGAGCGTCCCACCCGCGGACGTGACATCGGCCTCGACACTCGTCGGCTGGCCTCCGCCTGCGCACGCGCTCATCACGGCGCAGCAAATCAACCCGACGCCACCGACCGACCGCGCCTTCATGTCATTGGCAGGCCAGAACGGTCTGCCCGTTCTGGTTCACCCTCGCGCAATGGAGGCTTCCACAATCCCGCAGCACGACCGTCCGCCCGTTCGAGCAGCTCAGGATTTTGGTGAGGTCGGTGGAGCAGACGACCCCTCCCCCCGAAAACGAACAAATGTCGCCGACAGAGTAGCCGCCGTTGGCGCACTGCACGCTCGGTTGGCCGACCGAATTGGTCAGGAGGTCGCAATTCGAAGGCGGACAGTGAATGGCCTCGACCCATCGTCCCGATATGCAGATCAGCACGATGTCCTTGGCGAACGAGCACCCGGCAGCGTTCTCGGCGCCGCACGGGGCATTGGCCTTCGCGTAAGGCGTATAGTTCGTCGTCGTCCCGCAACCGATCTCATCATTGCCCTGGAAAACGAAACAGGATTGCAAACCGGGGCATTCGAACACCTTCGAGTAAGCACCGTTGTCGCAGTACAGGGCAGCATTGGTGGCGCCCGCCGACGACGTCCCGCACAGCAGACTGCCCGTGCGGTCGCACGCGAACCCTCGGTCGGGGTAGCGGGAATGCTCTTACAGATTCCCTGTGAGCAGATTGCATTCCCGCAGCAATCGGTCGTGCTCAGGCACGTCGCGCCCGCCGCCCTGCACGAGGGTGCCGCTGGCGCGCCTCCCCCGCATCCGAGCAGGAATGAGAACAAGATGCCGGTGCCGCTGAACCACCTTCGCATGATGTCACCTCTTCGGCGCGGGGCGGACTCTCTGCGGTCGAACCGTATGTGAACGGAGCCGGGTAGCGTCAAGCCCGCCTACAGTCCGACTCGCGGCCCCAGCACTCGACGCGTCAAGCCAACTGCGCGAGACTCCGCCCTCCAAGGAGCCTCCATGCGTTTCGCCGCCCTCGCTGCGATCTTCGTCTCCACGGCCGCCGCCGCCCAGGTTCCCGAACAGGTTTTCGGCGCGATGCGATACCGCCCGATCGGCCCGTTCCGCGGCGGACGCGCGCTCGCCGTCAGCGGAGTCCGCGGCAGGCCACTCACGTTCTACTTCGGCGCCGTCGCCGGCGGCGTCTTCCGCACCGACGACGGCGGCGCGACCTGGACGCCGTTGTTCGACGACCAGCCGAACCTCTCGATCGGCGCGCTCGCCGTCGCCGACTCGGATCCGAACGTCATCTACGTCGGCACCGGCGAGGCCTGCATCCGCGGCAACGTCACCTACGGCAAGGGCGTCTACCGCTCCGACGACGCCGGCCGCTCCTGGCGCTCCCTCGGCTTGCAAGACACCCGCCAGATCGGCCGCATCGCGGTGCACCCGCGCAACGCGGACATCGCGTTCGTCGCCGCGCTGGGCCACGCCTTCGGCCCCAACGCCGAGCGCGGCGTCTTCCGCACGCTCAACGGCGGCCGCACCTGGGAGAAAGTGCTCTTCAGGGACGCCGACACCGGCGCCATCGACGTCGCGCTCGACCCGCAGGACCCGCAAGTCGTGTTCGCGTCTTTATGGCAAGTGCGCCGGTATCCGTGGTCGCTCGTCAGCGGCGGCCCCGGCAGCGGCCTGTACCGATCGCGCGATGGCGGCAGCACCTGGACGCGGCTCACAGGACACGGGCTTCCGAGCGGCGACTACGGCCGCATCGGAATCGCCGTCTCGCCCGCCGACGGCAGGCGCGTCTACGCCGTGATCGAGGCGAAAGAGGGAGGATTGTTCGTCTCCGACGACGCGGGCGAGAGCTGGACCCGCGCCAACGACGACGAGCGCGTCCGCCAGCGCGCCTGGTACTTCTCGCACGTCTGGGCGGACCCTCGGTCGCGCGACACGGTCTACCTCTCGAATACAGGCGTCTACCGATCGACCGACGCCGGCAAGACGCTGACGCTTTTGCCCGCGCGCCACGGCGATCATCACGGGATGTGGATCGACCCGGACGAACCGCGCCGGATCATCGAGAGCAGCGACGGCGGCGCGTCGATCAGCCTGGACGGCGGCCAGACCTGGTCGCGCACCAACAGCCAGCCGACCGCGCAGTTCTACCACGTGGCCGTCGACAATGATTTTCCTTACAGGCTTTACGGCGCGCAGCAGGACAACTCGAGCGTCGCGGTGCAGAGTCGATCGGACAGCGGCGTGATCGGCGATCACGAGTGGTACCCGATCGGCATCGGCGAGGCCGCGTACATCGCGCCCGATCCGCGCGACCCGAACATTGCGTACGGCTCGTCGAGCGCGGGCGCGATGCTGAAGTACGATCATCACACCGAGCAGACGCAGATCCTCGGCCCCTGGCCGGTGGAGACGTCGGGCCGCGGCGCCGACGAGCTCAAGCATCGTTTCCAGTGGCTGACTCCCCTGACCCTTTCGCCGCACGATCCGAACGTGATCTACGCGGGCGCCGAGGTCGTCTTCAAGAGCGCGGACGGCGGGATCACGTGGAGCGCGATCAGCCCCGACCTGACCCGCAACGACAAGTCGCGGCAGAAGCCGTCCGGCGGGCCGCTCACGCTCGACATCACCAGCGTCGAGTATTTCGACACCATCTTCGCGCTCGCCGAGTCTCCGGTGCAGAAGGGCGTCCTGTGGGCCGGCACCGACGACGGGCTCGTCCACGTCCTGCGCGCCGGCAAGTGGCACAACGTCACGCCCAAAGCGCTGCCCGAGTGGGGAACGGTCTCCTTGATCGACGCGTCACCGTTCGCGGCCGGCACGGCCACCGTCGCGGTCGATCGCCACCGCATGGACGATCTCCACGCGTACGTCTTCCGCACCACCGACTTCGGCGGCAGCTGGAAGCGGATCGACGGCGGCATTCCCGACGGCGCGTTCGTGCGCGCGGTGCGCGAGGATCCGCGGAAGCAGGGGCTCTTGTATGCCGGCACCGAAGCGGGCGTGTACGTCTCGTTCGACACCGGCGTGCACTGGCAGCCGCTGAAGCTCAACCTGCCGGTGGTGCCGGTGCACGATCTGTTGGTGAAAGGCGACGATCTGGTGATCGCGACGCACGGCCGATCGTTCTGGATCCTCGACGACGTGACGCCGCTGCGGCAGGCGTCGGCAGCGATCGCGTCGCAAGATGTGCACTTGTTCCAGCCGCAGACGGCATTGCGGCTGCAGTACCCCGAGGCGTTCGACAAGCGTCTCCCGGCCGGCGAGAACCCGCCGCCGGGCGCGCTCATCGATTATTTTTTGAAGTCGAAGCCGAAGGGCGAAGTACGGATTCAAGTATTGGCCGCGGACGGCAAGGTCGTGCGCACGCTGTCTTCGCGCGTGCACAAGGTCGGCGCGGAGCAGCCGCAGGAGTGGCCCGATATCCAGAAACCGCCCGAGCTGCTGCCGGATGGCGCGGGGATGAATCGCTTCCCGTGGGACCTGCGGTACGACGCTCCATCCGAGCTGCCCGGCGCGTTCTATCCGGGGCTGCCTCCGCGCGGTCCGGTGGTCGCGCCGGGGGTGTACACATTGCGCCTCGAGGTAGACGGCAGGTCGGCGACGACGACGATGGAAGTGAAGCCCGACCCGCGCGTCAAAACGACCCCGGCCGCATTCGCGCAACTGCTCGCGCTGCAACTTCAAGTACGCGACCGTATGTCCACGCTGCACGAGGGCGTGCTCTCGATCCGCGACGCCCGAGACCAGCTCGCCGCGCTGCAGAAGCGGGCCGGCAAGGACTCGCGGTTCGCGCCGCTCGTCACCCGCGCGGGCAACGCGATCGGGCAGCTGACCGAGATCGAGCGCAAGCTCGTCGCCGTCGACGTCAAGAGCACCGAGGGCACCCTGCGCTTCCCGGTTCAGCTCAACGAGCAATTCGAAAGCCTCCGCGAGCTGCTCGAATTCGCCGATGCCGCCCCGGTACCGGCGGTGAGCGAAGTCTTCGCCGAGTACGACTCGGCGCTGCAGACGCAGCTCGGCAAATGGCGCGACCTGCGCACCAGCGAGCTCTCCGCCATCAACGTGGACGCGCGCCGTCTGGACCTGCCCGCCGTGACATTGCCCCAGGAGCCAGGCGCCACTCGCGTGGGAGGCGGTCTCTAGCGTTCTGTCGATCCATGCAACGTCGTCGGGCGCCGCGATGCGGTGCCGAAAGGAGTTACGCTCTCATGTCGAGGCTCCGGGTCAACGCATTTGGAATCTCCATCGATGGTTACGGCGCCGGTCCCGACCAGGATCTGGCCAATCCCATGGGCGTCGGAGGAATGGCGCTGCACCAGTGGGTCCTCGGCACCAGGACGTTCCAGAAAATGGCCGCCGACTTCGCTGAATCGCTGATCGCTGGGCAGGTCGGCCGAGACGGCGTCGACGACGACTTCGCCGCGCGCGGCTTCGAGAACCTCGGCGCATGGATCATGGGCCGCAACATGTTCGGGCCGCTGCGGGGCCGCTGGTCCGACGACAGTTGGAGGGGATGGTGGGGCAAGAACCCGCCCTACCACGTACCGGTCTTCGTCCTCACGCACCATGCTCGCGCGCCCATCACGATGGAGGGCGGAACGACCTTCTACTTCGTGACCGATGGCATCGATGTTGCGCTGGAGCGCGCGAAGGACGTGGCCAAGGGCAAGGATGTCCGACTCGGCGGTGGCGTTGCCACCATTCGCCAGTACCTCACCGCCGGGCTGATCGACGAGATCCACCTCGTGATCTCCCCCGTGCTCCTCGGCCGGGGCGAGCAGCTCCTCGCCGGCATCGATACGGTGAGCCTCGGCTACAAGTGCACGGAGCACGCCGCCAGCGATCACGCCGCCCACGTCGTCCTGACGAAATAGGCCGCGCTACGGAGAACGGGAAACAAGCGGCAATCGCGGAGGAGGCGGCCTCCAGAAACCGCGTCACGCGAGGGCACGGTTCCCGGTCTTTCTCGCATGACACCGAACCCCATCGTTCAGAGCAAGCGGCGACGAGTCGCCGCCACGGTCACGACCGGTCTCTTCGCGGCGATGATGACGATCTCCGGCGTGCTCTACATCGTCGGGATTCGGCCAGTGCAGGAGGGAATCCACGCGCTCGGCTACCCCGACTATTTCATGCGTTTCCTCGGGTTGGCCAAGCTGCTCGGCGCCGCCGCGCTGGTTGCGCCGCGGATGCCGAGGCTGCGCGAGTGGGCGTACGCGGGCTTCGCCTTCGACCTGATCGGCGCGCTGGTCTCGCATGCCGCGACGGGGACGCTGGCGCATGCCGCGCCGGCGGCGATTTCGCTGGCGCTCCTCGCGTCGTCGTTTCTCCTGCGGAGTCCGGCGATCCCGCACCACGCCGTGCGCGGCTCGATCTGGTTCAGCCGCGCCGTCCTTGCGCTCGCGGCGCTCCTGTTGACGCGGATCGCGCTCGGCATCGTGGTCGATCCCGTCGGCACCCTCGGGCGACGCGGCTTCTCGTTCTCGACTCCTGATGCGCTCACAGCCATGCGCGTCTCGGGCGGCATCATGCTCGCCATCGCGGCCGTGCTCGTCTACTGCCTGTTCTCCAATCGCCGTCTCCTCGCCGGCCTCGGACTCCTCGCGGCCGTGACGGTGGCGATCCTCGCCGTGCGGCTGCTTGGCCTGGCGCTCGACGGTCCCGGGCCGTTCACGCTTCGCGTACTCACACCCGAGATCGTGCTCGTCGCTCTCGCGAGCGGAGCGCTGCTCCTCGAGCGGCGGCGCGCACAACCCGTTCTACTGGATTAAACCGACGTGCTTCAGGCGCGCCGGATCGGCCTGCAGGAACAAGCGCCGAATCCGGCCGTCCGCCACCGACAGGAGGATCGCGACGACCGGCCGGCCCCCTTGCATCGCGACGATCGCAGGCCGCCCGTTCAGCTCGCACTCGTGCTGTTCGAGCGGGCCATCACGCCGCCTCGCAAAAGTGGCGACGAACGCGGCGATCTTGTCGCCCCCGACCAGCGGCCGCGGCAGATTGCGCACACCCTTGACACGGACGCCGCGCGGCCCGCCGTCCGCGATCATCACCGCGTCGCCCGCGAGCAGCGTCTTGAGCTCCTCGACGTCCCCGACGCTCGCCGCTTTGAGAAACGCGCGCAGCAGCCGCCGATGCTCGTCGCTCGATGCCGCGAGAGCGCGCCGTTCGGCGGCGACGTTCTGCCGCGCGCGCGCCAGGAGCTGGCGACACGCGGCCTCGGTCTTTCCGAGAAGCTCGGCGATCTCGGCGTGGGCGAAGTCGAATACCTCGTGCAGCAGGAGGACCGCGCGCTCGCCCGGAGTGAGCCGCTGCAGGACGACCAGGAATGCCATCGAGATCTGATCGAGCACCTCCACTCGTCCCACTCCCCGATCCTCGATCGCGATCGGCTCGGGCAATCGATCGGGCCGGCTCTCTTCGCGACGGGCGCGTGCGGATTCGAGCTCGTTGAGGCACAGCCGCGTGACGACCTTGACGAGGAATGCGCGCGGGGATTGCACCTCGGCGGCCCTCTTCTGCCAGCGGATCCACGCTTCCTGCACCACCTCCTCGGCCCGGCCCATCTCGCCCAGCATCCGATAGGCCAACGCCAGCAGATCGGGCCTCAGCGATTCGAACGTTTCAGCTCCCGTGGTCACTGGCTGAAGACCGTACAGCACGGCCGAACGTGACGTCACACCGCCGCCGCCTACCCGGTCTTTGTTGCATGAGATTGTTCATTCTCGGCGCCACCGGAAGGACCGGCAGGGAGCTCGTCGACATCGCGCTCGCACGCGGCCACCAGGTCACCGCGTTCGTCCGATCGCCGGCGAAGATCACCCGCCGCGACCCGCGGCTCGCGCTGGTCGAGGGCGATCCCTTGGGGGTCGAGGAGCTGAGCAGCGCACTCCCGGGTCACGACGCCGTCATCTCCGCGCTGGGCCCGCTGCCGAGACAGGCGATGACGCGCACCACGCTTCTCGAGGAGAGCGCATCGAGCGCGATGACCGCCCTGCCCCGCGCCGGCGTGCGCCGGTTCCTGATCGTTTCGTCCGCCCTGCTGTTCCCCGGGGGAGGACCGGTCGCGGCGCTCCTTCGGCTGATGCTCCGGCCCCACTTTCGTGACCTGAAGGCGATGGAAAACCGGGTCCGCGCGGCGGCGATCGACTGGACGATCGCGCGCCCTCCGCGCCTGGTCGCTGCGACCGACGAGCGCTATCGCGCCGAGCCCGGCGCCTTGCCCGCCGGCGCGAATCTGGTGAGCTCGGTCCTCTCCTGGCGCGCGGTGGCGGCCTTCCTGCTCGACGCCGCCGAGGGGAACCGCCACCTGCGCGAGGTCGTCGGGATCTGCCGCTGACGTGAATCGAAACTCCGCTCACGGCGTCATTGACAGGCAAGCCTCGAGAACGCGGAGGAAGCCATGGTCAAGGTCGGTCTGCTGGTCCGGCTGCGCGCGAAAGCCGGCAAGGAAGCGGAAGTAGCCAAGTTTCTCGAGGGCGCCCTCCCCGCGGCGCAGGCGGAACCGCAGACCCAGGTCTGGTTCGCGATCCGCCTGGGGAACGCCGAGTTCGGCATCTTCGACGCCTTCCCGAATGACGCGGGTCGTCAAGCACACCTCACGGGTCCGATCGCCGCAGCGCTGATGAAGCGCGCGTCCGAGCTGCTCGCCGAACCGCCGCGCATCGAGCAGGTCGACGTGCTCGCAGCGAAAGTGAAAGAGTGAGAGTCACACAAGTCCGAGAACGACGTTCCTGCTTCTGGCCTTGACGTCCGCGTACCAGGCGCAGAGCGGATAGAGCAGCGCCACCGCGATCGCGGTCACGAGGTAGAGCAGCGGCAGTTCCCACGTGTACCCGGGCGGCAGGTCCGGCGGCATGAGCGGGTGGTTGCCGAACAGCCACGGGTCGACCGTTCCCTCGCGGAGCTTCGAGACGATCAGCGCCAGCGCGTGGATGAGCGGGATGTGCAGCAGGTAGAAGAAGAGCGGCACGCGCCCGAACGTCTCGAGGACCGGCGCGCGCCGCACGATCGGCACCAGCGCGACGAGCGGCCCCAGCGTCATCAAGAGAAACTGGAGCGACGCGGGATACTTGGCGGTGTTGAGAAAGCGGAGCAGCGGCGCCATCGCCGGCGGTCCGGCGGCCGCCCACGGGCGCGGGTCGCCGTACAGCGACGTCGCCCGCAGCACGACGAAGAGCACGATCGCGCCGGCGCCGATGAGGAGGCAGGCGCGGCGGCGATCGAGGATCGCGCCGAACGACCACCCCAGCGCCGTCACGCCGATCCACGGGACCAGCGTGTACAGGATCTTGAGGGGTCCGATGGCGCCGAGGCCGTAGAAGATCTGCCACAGCGCGAGGGCGGGCCCGTGCAACGACGCGCCGATGGCGCGCGCGTCGAGCAGGTTGTGCAGGAAGACGATCGCCAGGCCCGCGGCGAGGACCACCCGCTGCGGCAGGAGCACTAGTCCGGCGAGCGCGACCATCGACCACCCGATGGCCCAGAGCACGCCGGCCATCACGTAGTTCTGGTAATCGAAGTTGAACGTCCAGGAGAGGCGCAACACCGTCAGCTCGAGGAGCACGAGGAACAGCCCGCGGACGGCGAGCCACCGCGAGACCCCGCCGCCGTGCTTGCGAGCGTAGAGGAACGCGGACGTCCCGGCGAAAAAGACGAACCCCGGCGCACAGAAGTGGGTGATCCAGCGGGTGAAGAACACGCCCGGCATCGGGCCGCCGGCGGGCACGCCGCTGTAGACGCGAACGTGGTCGATGGCCATCAAGACCATGATCGCGCCACGCAGAACGTCGATCGAAGGGACCCTCTGAGTGCCGCTCACGGGCTGCAGCCGGGTGCCTGGCGACAACACTCCGGTGGCGGCCAACAGGCCTCGGCGGTTCATCGGAGCCCCCTTTTGCGTCGGGATTCTAGCATCCCGCGCAATGACGTATGCTCTGGTTCCATGGCCGGCGAAGAGGAGCTGAATTCTTTCCTCTCCACGACCTCCTTCTTCGGCGCGCTGGAACCCAAGGTGGTGGCGCTCATCGCCGCGATGCTGAAGGAGCGCCGCATCGCGGCGGGCGAGACGCTCTTCTCCGAGGGCGACGACGGCAAGTCGATGTACATCGTGCGCGAGGGGGCGCTCATCGTGCAACGCCACTGCGCCGACGGAACGCAGGCGCGCCTCCTCATGATGCGCCCCGGCGACCATTTCGGGGTGACGACGCTGTTCGAGATGGAGCCGCGTCCCTTCTCCTGCAGGGCGGAGCGGGATTCGCTGCTCTACGAGCTGACCAATCTCGATTTATACAAGCTCTACAAAACGGACCCGAAGTCGTACACCCTGGTCCTGCAGAACATCAACCGCGAGCTGTGCCGCAGGCTGCGCAAGGGCGCGCTGCGCATCGCCGCGCTCGAGGACGCGCTGCACGCGCGGGGTGTGAAGATCTGATCGCGGATTGGCCCCCGAGCTTGCGGTCGAGCGCGAGCACGACGCGCCCCACGCCAACCCTGCCCGGGTTGGGTTCTCCTCGCGGCTCTGCTCCCGTTACTGGAGAGCCACGACATCGATCTCCACGAGCGCGGCATCGTTCGGCAGAACCGCCTGCACCGTCGAGCGAGCCGGTGGAACACCGGGAAAGAACTTCGCGTAGACCTCGTTCATCGCCTGAAAGTCCGAGATGTTCCTGAGGAATACGTCTTCACGGCGCGATCGAGGCTCGTGCCCGCGGCGGTGAGCACGGCAGACAGGTTCTTGAGCGTCCGCTCGGTCTGCGCTTTCACGTCGCCTTCCACCTTGTTCGTCGTGGGATCTCGCGCGATCTGCCCCGCCGCGAAGACGAACCCGCCGGCCTTGACAGCCTGCGAGTACGGACCTGCCGCAGGAGGCGCCTCCTTCGTGGAAACGGCTTCCTTCGAGGCCGGCGAGCCGACGAGCAATGCGACCGGGACGAGCAAGGCAAACGCGTTCTTCATGGCGATCCCCCCTTCAAATCTCGCGGCACCATGACACTTTCGCCGACACGGTCAATCCCGACGTCCGCTCGTAACATTGCCGCGGGATTCACGTCTGCGTCCCAGCGCCGAAGCAGGACCGGTTTCCATGCCCTGGCGGTACATCACCCTGCGTGATCGCGCGTCGCTTCGGCGGTCGTAGTCTTCAGTCCCGCCGGAAGATGATGACGAACACCGAGGCGAGGATGAGCAGGCCGGAGACCAGGTGCGCCGGCCGGAGCTGCTCGCCCGCGAGCCACGCGCCGAGCGCGACGGCCACCAGCGGGTTGATGAAGACGTGAGTGGCCACCGCTTCGGCGCGCACGTGCTTGAGCAGCCAGCAATAGCAGGCGAAGGCGAGGACGGAGCCGACGACGATCAGATAGGCGAGCGCGAGGAGCGATCGGCTGGACCACGCGAGGTGTGCGGGCTCGCCGCGGAGCACGCTCGCGAGCGCGAGCATCGCCCCGCCGCAGGTCATCTGCATGCCGGCGCGCAGGATCGCGTCGGACGGAAATGTGAGCCGCTGCGAGAGCACCGCGCCCGCCGACCAGCAGGTCGCCGCGCCGACCACTGCCGCGCACGCGAGCAGGTGCGTCTCGCCGCCGCCCTTGCCCGCGAAGAGGACCACGACGCCGAGGAGCCCCAGCGCCGCTCCCGCCATGGTGCGCGCGGTGAGCCGTCCGGAGAGGACCGCGATGATCGGCACCTCAGTCGCGATGATCATCGCGACCAGCCCGGACGGCATGAACCGCGCGGCGTTGCTCACAAGTCCGTGATTTCCAAGGAAAAAGAACGCGCCAACGATGGCCGCGTTGCCCCACTCGCGGAGGCTCGGACGCGGGCGCGTCCGGCTCGACACGAGCAGCAGGATCGGTCCGGCGAGCAGAAAGCGCACAGCCGCCATCGAGAGCGGTGGGAGCGTCTCCACCGCGACGCGGATGCCGAGAAACGTCGAGCCCCACACGAGATATACGACGCCGAACGCGGTCGCGAGCGCCCAGCGCGTCGGGCGCTCCAGGACGATTGCCGGAGCTTTGGTCATGTCAGTGCGCGGCCGAAGTCCTCGATCAGGTCGCCCGCGTCCTCGAGGCCGATCGACACCCGAACCAGTCCTTCTCCGATCCCGATGCGCGCCCGCTCTTCCGGCGAAAGACCCGCGTGCGAGCTCGCGGCCGGCCGCGTGACCAGCGTCTCCGGCCCGCCCAGGCTCGGCGCATGCAGCGGCAGCTTCAGCCGCGTGAACATCCGCTCGGCCGCCGGAGCGCCGCCGCGCAGCTCGAAGCTCATCATCGCGCCGAAGTACGCGAACCACTCGCGGGCCCGCGCGTGGTGCGGATGCGAGGCGAGCCCGAGGTGGTTGACGCGCGCAACCGCGGGATGCTTTTCGAGAAACTGGGCCACCTCGAGCGCCGTGGCGCACTGCTGGCGGAAACGCACCGCCAGCGTCTTGAGGCCGCGCTGCAAGAGGAAACAGGCGTGCGGGTCGAGCGATCCGCCGAGGTGGTCGAGAGTCTTCTTGGCGTCCCGAATTCGCTCTTTATCGCCGAGCAGCGCGCCGGCGATGAGGTCGCTGTGGCCGTTCAGGTACTTGGTGGCGCTGTGCAGCACGAGGTCAAATCCTCTGCAGAGCGGCAGGAACCCGAGCGGCGTCGCGAACGTGTTGTCGATGATGGCCGTGAGGCCGTGAGCGCGCGCGAATGCCGCGGCACTCGGCAGGTCCGCCACGCGCACCAGCGGGTTGGTCATCGACTCGAGGTAGAACGCGCGCGTTGTGCGAGTGAGCGCGCGCTCCCACGCCGCCGGATCGTCGCCCGGCACGAAGGTGTGCTCGATGCCGAGGCGCATCAGGTCGTGAGTGATGAAATCGTGCGTTCCGCCGTCCAGGCCCTCCTGGGCGAGCAGGTGATCGCCCGCGCGCAGCGTGGAGAGGAGCGCGGCGCTGACCGCGGCCATGCCGCTGGCGGTGGCGAGAGCGGCCTCGGCGCCTTCGAGCGCGGCGAGCTTCGCGTGGAGCGAGTCGTGCGAGGGCGTGTTGGAGAGCCGCGCGTAGCGGATGTCGTGGTAGCCACGACCTTCCGTCTCCTCGAACGTACTGGACTGGTAGATGGGCATCGCGACCGCGCCGTTGGGGCGCAGTTCCCCGGCATGAACGAGCAGCGTCTCGATTTTCATGGCCTGAGTCCTAACGCACGGCGGGCGGGCAGAACAGATTCAGAATTGTTCCACTGTGATGAGTACAGTTGGCGCTTGTTAGAAATTGTGCCTATGGTGCGGCCATGGTTCCTCTGTACGAACGCGTGAGCGGCCGGCTCGAAGAAGCGATGCGCGTCGGCGCGCTCCGTCCCGGCGATCGCCTTCCCTCGGTGCGCCGGCTCTCCGAGCGCGAGCGCGTCAGCATCTCCACCGTTCTGCAGGCGTACGTCACGCTCGAGTCGCGCGGCCTGGTCGAGACACGGCCGCAATCGGGTCACTACGTGCGCCGTCAGCGGCCGTTGCCCCCCGAACCTTCGCCGCCGCGGCCCTTTTTGTCGGCCGTCCCGGTATCGGTCAGCGCGCTGGTCGCGCGTGTGGTCGAGTCCGCGCGAGACCCGCAGCTCGTCCCGCTCGGCTGCAACCAGCCCGACCCCCGCCTCTTCCCCTGGAAGCGGCTGGGACGGATCGCGGCCGGGTTCGCTCGAGCCGGCGAGGGCTTCAGCTACGAGCTGCCGCCCGGCTCGCTCGCGCTGCGGCGTCAACTGGCGCGGCGCTCGCTGGAGTGGGGCTGCACGCTCGGCGCCGACGACTTCGTCATCACCAGCGGAGCGATGGAGGCGGTCCAGCTTTCGCTGCTGGCGGTGTCGCGGGCCGGCGACGCGGTGGCGGTCGAGGCGCCGGCGTTCTTCGGCACGCTCCAGCTCATCGAGTCGATGGGGCTGCGCGCGGTGGAGATTCCGACCATGCCGGGAACCGGGATCGACCTCGAGGCGCTCGACCGCGCCCTGCGGACGCGCCGCATCTCGGCGGTGGTGGCGGTGACCAACTTCACCAACCCCGCCGGCAGCGTGATGCCGGACGAGAACAAGGAGCGACTGGTGCGCATGCTCGAGTCGCGCGGGGTGCCGCTCGTCGAGGACGACATCTACGGCGACCTGTCGTTCGCGCCGCGCCGCCCGCGCGCGGCGAAGAGCTGGGACAGGAAGGGCCTGGTCATGCATTGCGGCAGCTTCTCGAAGACGCTCGCGCCGGGCTGGCGCGTCGGCTGGGTCGCCGCCGGCCGCTTCCGGGATCGGGTGGGCCAGCTCAAGTTCTCGCACTCGATCGCCACCGCGCAGCTTCAGCAGCTCGCGCTGGCCGACTTTCTCGCCCACGGCCACTACGACCGTCACCTGCGCTCGCTGCGCAAGTCAGTCGCCGCGACGGTGCGCAGCATGTCCGACGCCGTCTCCCGCTGGTTCCCCGAAGGCACCCGCATCTCCCGCCCCGAGGGCGGAGCGGCGCTCTGGCTCGAGCTCCCCGGCCACGCCACCGGCCTCGAGTTCTGGAAGCGCGCCCTCGAGTCCGGCATAGCCGTCGCCCCCGGCGCGATCTTTTCCTCCCGCGGCGGCTTCGAGAAATTCATCCGCCTGAGCTGCGGCGTACTCTGGTCGACGGAGATCGACGCCGCCATCGCTTCTCTCGGCCGCATCGCCCGGGAGCTCGCGTGACGCCACGGCGATTTCGATTCATCTGGAAGGTGATCCGCGAGCGATAAGACTAGGATTATTTCCGCCCTTTCAGCCAACTCAGCACGCGTTTGCGCACAGCGGGCGAAACACAGGACAGCGCAGCCGCCCTCTCCTTCAAGACCTCAATGTCGACAAGGCCTGCTCGCAGCAGCGCCTCAGCAAACTCGCGGTCCTTTTCGCGCATCGCGACCAATTTCGAAATCACCAAATCGTGCTTATCCACGCACTTCGCATGGGCAGGCGCCGCGGACGTCGGCTCGAATGAAACCAGTCGCTGTTCCCAGCCGTCGGGCAGCTTGGCCGTCTCGAGATCCACGCCTTGAGCGTAATACTTGTACGTTTCATGAAACTGGGACAGCTCACCGATCGCTCCGTCCACCGCGTCGGCTTTTTCCGTTCCACGTTCCGCGTCGAAAAAAGCCAGGTCCGCCTCCACCGATAGCCACGCGATTTCAGGAAGCTCGTTCTCCGAATAGGAGCCGAGGATCGCTTGACTACCGACGACGAGGATTTCCGGGTCATTCGCGATGGTTGCTGCGGCACGCAGGACGTGCGCCAGTTGATCGCGGGTCATCGCAGTATGCGCTCGTGGTGCGCGCGAGAAAATTCACTCAAGGCCGTTCGCCGTTGCGCCTCGGTCAGCACCCCAGCGAAAGGACTGTTTTGGCGGAGCTCGCGCGACATCGGTGAACGCGACGTGAGCGCCTCGAGAACTCCCTCGACCGGGCCATCGAGCAACTGCTGCCATTTCTGCAACCAGATCTTCGCCGAGCCGCGAGCGGATCCGGCGAACATGTGCGCAAGGTTGTTACGGGCGCGAGCCAGGACGCCCTGCGGATCCTCGACCAACCGGCCTGCGACAGCATGGGAAAGCCACAAGCTTCTCAACTGGTCTCGCGTCCACCTGCGGGTGCCTGCCCGTAACGCCTCGACGTCGCGGCGCGAGACGCGGCGATGGCGACCGACGGTCACGAAGGGAAGATATCCCGCGTTGCACAAGTCTACGACGTGCTGTCGAGATGTCCCGAGCAGTTGAGCGGCTTCCCCCGTTGTCAGGAGGTCTTCCGCCTCAGACTGGGTCAAAGTCTTCGTGAACGTCTCGCGCATGTCCTTGAAGTGTAGCCTTGCAGGCACAAAAAGCGCAACTATCTTGCAGTCTGTTTGCGTTTTTTGTGTCTACACATTCAAGCTGTAATGCTGTGCGTTAGTGCATGCCCGAAGTATTCTGAACACCTCACGAAGCGCGCAGCGTCGCCGACCTGCGCGAGTTCAGATGAAGGACGGCCTCGGCCGCTACCGCACCGCGCGCGGACTTGGCGTGCACACCCACATGTCGAAGCGCAACCCGCCGATGGAGCGCGAATTCCGCATCGGCAACCCATTCCCACGCAACGACGCGACGCTGCGCGCGCACGTGACCGGGCTGGAC
>JBHEMG010000064.1:0-11212 GCA_046262715.1 Gemmatimonadales bacterium | reverse complement strand
ATCCTGCATGGTCGCCGGACGGCGCGCTGCTGACTTTCTCCAGCAAACGCGAAGGGGCGGATGACGACGTCTGGTTTCTGCGAACCTCGGCGCCCGGCGGCGAGGCGTTCCAGATCCCCGGCGTCCACGCGACCCCCATTTCAACGCGGAGATCGACGGCAACGTGCATCTGTTCGTGGGTGCGCCATGGGACAACGACTCGCTGTATCGCGCACTCTCCCCGATGACGTACGTCACCAACATGCGGACCCCGATGCTGATCGTGCATTCGGAAGATGACAGGCGCACACCCATAACCGATGGCGAGCAGCTGTTTGTCGCGCTGCGCAAGCGCGGTGTTCCCGCGGAATTTGTGCGCTACCCACGCTCCTTCCACGGACTGTCCCGCACCGGCCCGCCGTGGCTGCTGGTCGACCGGCTGGAGCGAATCCGCACCTGGTTTGCGCATTGGATCGGGACGGGCGACGTGGCGGCAGCGCCAACATCGAGCCAGCGGTGAAGCAGGGGTGGGGGTGGGTCGTCTTCGTGGGGCTCGCAGTGTTGCTGACCGAGCCCGCGCCCGCACAGCAGCGCCGCACGCGTCGCCCCGCACCGCCCCCCCCCAGCGCCGTCTCCCGTCGCCCAATGGCGACTACGGCGATTCCGACGCCGCGCTCGGTGCTGGGATTCGAGCCCGGAGACGATCGCAAGCTCGTGGAATGGCCGGTCCTGGTGCGCTATTTCCAGGCGCTCGCCGCGGCGAGCGATCGCGTCGACTACCGCGAGCTCGGCAAGACGACGCTCGGCGCCCCCTTCATCGCGCTGGCGATCTCCAGCCCACAGAACCTGCGGCGGCTCGATTCATACCGGCTGATCAACGCGGAACTCGCCGATCCACGCACGTTCCGCACTGCGCGCGCGGCGCGCGATGCATTGCAGGCAGGCCGGACCATCGTGCTGATTACCTCGAGCATCCATTCCACCGAGGTGGGCGGCCATCTCTCGCCCGTCGCGCTGGCGTATCGCCTGGCGACCGATACCGGCGCGACGACGCGCGCGATTTTGGACAACGTCATTCTCTGGCTGGTGCCATCGGTCAATCCTGACGGCGTTACGATCGTAGCGAAATGGTACAATCGCACCCTCGGGACGAGCGCCGAGGGGACCGCGCCGCCCGAGCTGTATCACCACTACGCAGGGCACGACAACAACCGCGATTGGTACGCGTTCACCCAGGTCGAGACACAGCTCACGGTGGATTCGCTCTACAATGTCTGGCATCCGCAGATCGTGCACGACATCCATCAAATGGATGCTACCGGCGCACGACTGTTCCTGCCGCCCTACCTCGATCCCGTCGAGCCCAACGTCGACCCACTCCTCATCGATGGCGTCAACGCGCTTGGTGCCGCGATGGCGTGGGAGCTGGGTGGCCAGGGCAAGACGGGCATCTCGATCAACTCGACCTATGACGCGTGGACGCCGGCGCGCGCCTATCAGCATTACCACGGCGGCGTGCGGATTCTTTCCGAAACCGCGAGCGCTGATCTCGCGTCACCGGTCGATGTGCCGTTCGATCGCCTGCAGGCGCTCGAGCGTGGCTACAATCCGCGCGAGCGGTCCTGGAATTTCACAAATCCCTGGCGCGGGGGCCGTTGGACACTGCGCGACATCGTGTCCTATCAGACCGAAGGCGCCTACGCGCTGCTCGCACATGCCGCGCGCGAGCGCGAGCGCTGGCTCGGCAATTTTTTCACGATTGAAACGCGCGCCGCACGGGGGTGGCGGGAATGGCCATACGCGTATGTCATCCCCGCGCGCCAGGACTCGGTCGCCCTGAGCGCGCTGCTCAGCATCCTGCGGCGCGGCGGAGTCGAGATCCGGACTGCGGTGCAGTCGTTCACCCTGCAGGGACAGCGGCATCCCGCAGGCACATACGTCATCGTACTCCGTCAGCCGTATGCCGCGTTTGCAAAGACGCTGCTCGAACCACAACACTATCCCGACCGACGCCTGTATCCCGGCGGTCCGCCGGAGAAGCCCTACGACGTCACGGCGCACACCCTGCCAATGCTCATGGGTGTGACCGCGGTGGTGGCACCCGATTCGTTGCGCGTGGCCCTTTCGGCGCCGCTCGCGCCGAAGTCGGTCCGTCCAGTTCCCCCGCGCACGGATTCGGTGCGCATCGGTCTGTACAAATCGTACGACGCGGCGATAGACGAAGGATGGACGCGCTGGGTCTTCGATAATTGGAGAGTTCCGTACGTCTCGCTCGTCGACTCCGTTGTGCGCGGCGGCAAACTGCACGATCAATTCGATGTCATCGTACTCCCCGATCAATCGCCGGCGGAAATCTTACAGGGATTGCCGCCGCGTTATCCCGCGCCGTTTGCGGGCGGCGTCGGTTCCGACGGCAGTGAGGCGCTGCGCCAATTTGTGGTCGATGGTGGAACGCTCGTTGCGCTGAACGAGGCCAGCCGGTTTGCCATCCAGGCGCTGCTGCTGCCGGTGCGCAACGTGCTCGAAGCGGTCACGGACGAAGACTTCTATGCGCCCGGCTCCATTTTCCGGCTCGAGCTCGACACCACACAGGCGCTCGCACGCGGGATGCCGCGCGAAACAATTGGGTGGTTTCAGCAGGGCCCGGCCTTCGAGGTTCTCGACTCGACCGTAACGCGCGTCATCGGCCGCTGGCCTGAGGATCCGGCGCGACTGCTGCTGTCGGGTTGGGTGTTACACCCCGATCGCATCGCGGGAAAAGCGGCGATTCTGGAGGTGCATCAGGGCGCGGGACGGGTCATCTTGTTCGGCCTGCGGCCGCAGTATCGTGGACAGAGCATTGCCACTTACCCCTTGTTATTCAACAGCTTACGCCGGCAGTGATGGGTTAATCCTTGCACGCCCGGGGGTGAGTTTCCTATGTTGGTGGCCCCTATGAGGTTGGCTCGATTGGTCGGTGCCTTCTTGCTCTGGGCCGCGATGACAAGTCGCGGCCTTTTTGCCCAACAAATTCCGGACTCTCCTGACAGTTTGCGGCTGCGTGGCGTCGAGCTCCGGTACATCCTCCCCGAGCCCCTGTTCGGCAACATGCCCGCGGCGCCGCCGGTGAAAGCGCTGTACGTGAATGCGTGGGCCTTCGGCTCGGCCAAACTTGGCGAGCTAGTGCGCCTCGCCGATTCCACCGAAATCAACGCCTTCGTGGTAGACGTCAAAGACGACACGGGGTGTTTGCTCTATCCCTCGGACGTGCAGGTCGCGCAAGAAATTGGCGCGACGCGCTGCGTGCGCACGCGCGACGTGCAGTCGCGGCTGGATACGCTGCGCGCGCACGAGATCTATACCATCGCGCGCATCGTCGTCGCGAAGGATCCGCTGCTCGCCGAGCGCCGGCCCGGGTGGTCGGTGCAACATACGGGTGGGGGGTTGTGGCGCGACCGCATCAACATCGCGTGGGTGGACGCGTTCAACGATTCAGTGTGGATCTACGCCGCGCAGCTCGCCGAGGAAGCGGTTCATCTCGGGTTCAACGAAGTGCAGTTCGACTACGTCCGTTTCCCCGACGAGCCGAAGGAAGCGATGGCGCAGGCGATCTTCGCCTCGCGCCGTCCTGGCGAGACGCAGCGCGAAGGCGTGCAGGCAGGCATCGCGATCCTCACCAACCGGCTGCAGCCGCTCGGCATACCCGTGACGTTCGATATTTTCGGCTTGACCTCCTCGGCGACCGGCGACCTCGGCATTGGTCAAGTCTGGGAGGATTTCGTCACGGTGGCGGACGTCGTGCTTCCGATGGTCTATCCGAGCCACTACTATCGCGGCAGCTACGGACTCCCGGTGCCAAACGCGGAGCCGTATCGCGTGGTCCGGAACGCGCTGCGCGAAGCGATCGCCCGTTCACAGCCGCTGCTCAAATCCGCCACGATCCGCCCGTATCTGCAGGCGTTCACGCTCGGCCGCCGCAAGCCACGGTACACGCCGTACGAGATCCGCGAGCAGATCCGCGCGGCCGAAGAGCTCGGCATCGAGACGTGGGTGCTGTGGAATCCTCGCAGTGTGTATCAGCGCGATTCACTCCGACCCTATCGGGATCCGGCTGTGACAGTTACGGGCGGCGCACAGTAGCAGCATATTCCCCCCCCACATGAGAAGGCTGCTGTTCCCCCTGGCGCTCGCCGGGCTGCTCGGCGCGTGCTCTGATGCCGGCGGCGTCGATTCCGACGCGATTCCCGCCGCAGAGCTCGTCGCCGTGCGCCTGGCGCTCGACTCGGCATTCGTGCACGACACCACTCTGGATCCGGCCTTCGCGGGCGATTCCGGTCTGTACGCACTCATGTCGGCGCTGGTATTTCCGTTCATCGATCGCGCATCGCGCATCGGCCAGGGTGGCGATACCACGCGCGTGGTGGGAATCGAATTCGATATCGACGCAACACAAGGCGGCTCGCACGTCACGAGCAATCTGACGGCGGTCCTCGCGTGGGAAGGATTTGACTCGACGTCCGGTACCGTCGATTCAGTCGTGTTTTTGCTGGGTTCGGGTCGCGCGCCGGTGACCGACTCGCTCTGGTCCCGCTTTACGCTCGACACCGCAGGAACGGGAACGGGATTCGTGGTCCATCAGGCAGCGGATTCGACGGTCACGACGTGGTTGTCGCGTGGCGGGCACCTACGCACGACGAGCAGTCAGTACGGCTCGACGCAGGGTACGTCGACCTTTTCTGTGGCGCGCGGCTCGTTGAACGGCGAGTTCGGCGTGGTCGCGAAGCTCGTTCCCGATTCCACCTCCATCGTGACCGCCGTGCTCGACTTTGGAAGCGGCGCGCGCGCAATCAAGGTGAAGATCCGCGGCACTCTACCCTGATTTGGAGTTCTCCAGCACCATCCCCGGCTCCCACGCCGTGATGTATCCGCTGATTGCCGACGCCGCCACCGTGTAGGGATTCGCCAAATAGAGCTGACCAGGCCCGGAGCGCCCGGGGAAGTTGCGGTTGATCGCGCTGATCGTGACTTCCTCCCGCGTTTTCGATACGCCCGGCCCCGCATTGATGCACGCACCGCAGGAGGGCTCGAGAAACGTTGCTCCCACCTGTCGAAAGACATCGAGGTAACCGCGCGCTTCGCAGTAGCGCTTCACGTCCTGCGAGCCGCACTGAATGAAGAACCGCACCCAGGGGGCGACCCGCTCGCCGCGACTCGCCGCCTCGGCGAGCACGCGGGCGTACATGTCCATGTCTTCCTTTTTGCCCGCGGTGCAGGACCCGGCATAGGCGATGTCGACCTTGATGCGCTCCGCGGCATCCTCGATGTACTGACCGTTCCCGGGATCTCCGGGCAACGCAATCATGGGCCGAATCGCGCCGGCATCGATCTCGATCACCTCGCAGTACTCGGCATCGCGGTCGCTCGCGAGGCCGGCGCAGAGTTGCTCGGCATCCCGACGGGACAGCGTGCGATAATCCATGAGGTAGTCGACCGTCTTGGTGTCGGGCGCGACGTAGCCCGTAAATCCACCGACTTCGGCGGTCATGTTGGTCATGGTGGCGCGCTCGTCTACCGACAGCGACTCGACGGCATCGCCGCAATACTCCACCAGTTTGCCGATTGCCTTACCCGTTTTGACGTACGGATGGCGCAGCACCTCGAGCATGAAATCCTTGGCGGTGACGTTCGCCGGCTTCTGCCCGGTAATCACGAACTTGACCGTCTCAGGCACCTGCAGACGCACGTCCTTGGTTATCCAGGAATTGAAAATCGCGGTGGTGCCGACGCCGAACGCGATGCATCCCACCGCGCCGGCGTGCGGCGTGTGCGAATCGGAGCCGATAATGACGTGTCCGGGCAATGCGTGTGACTCGAGAATCTTGGAGTGGCAAATCGCTTCGGAGCCGTGATGGCCGAGACGCAACTCGCCATACAGCTTGACGCCCTGCGCGGTCGCGAACTCCCGCTGCTTCTTCTCGAGCTGCAGCGCCACGTCGAGCAGGCCTTCTTTCACCCGCTCCGGTGTCATCGCCTCAGGCAGGAAAGTGAGATGGTCGCGGAACATGAGAATCGAGCCGGGATCGTTGACCTTCGCGTCCTTCCCAACGAGCTGCTCGAAAAAGATCGCCGCCATCGGCGTGACGTACTCGTGGCTGAAGCGAATGTCGGTCAGGACGAATCCTTCATCGCCCGGCTTTACGGCGGGAACGCCGATCTTGCCTTTGGCGGGATCGACGACCCACCTGCGCGCGAGAATCTTTTCACCGAGCGTCATGGGCCGGGGTGGCGTCGCCGGCGGATGAAGCACGACCTGGCCCTTGAGCCGCGCCATGTTGTAATTGAAGAGGCCGCCGTGCTCGATGATGCCGCGCGTGATCTCGCCCTCTCCGGCGGTGAACACCGACAGCGGGATGTCTTCGCCGCGTCGGACCTTGTCGAGGATGGAGAAGTCGGTCGTCGTGAGCACGCCCAGGTTCTGGCAGTTCTCGCGGTATATCCGCTCGATACTCTCGGCCACGACGAGCTTGATGCCGGCACACATCTCGGCGTAGGGCGACTGCTCACGCGAGGAGCCTTTGCCTCGGCGTTTGCCGCTCACCGCCGCGACGAAGCCGCCCCCTTTGACTGCGCCGCGCGTGATCGGAAACTCGTCACGGCATTTCAGCCCGAGGTAGGGGAATTCGCCCAACGTTTCATCGTAGTAATAACAGATGTAGGCCGGCGTAATTTCGTCGGTGGAGATGTCGTCCCGCAGCGTGATGGCCGGCGTCCAGGGGGTATCCCGCCCGGCCAGCTGCGCGCGCACGAACCCCGGGTCTTCAGCGAGATAAAGAATCCGGCCCTGCAGGCGGACGGTTGCGTCGCGCATGGGCGAAGTATCACCCCTTGCTTGTAGCCGAGCAAGCGGATTTGTTGAACGCTCGTGCTGTTCGCCGCGATGTTCCTGCTGCAGGCAACCTTCCAGAGCCCCCGCGTGATCGAGAGCTCCGGGGTCGCCGCGAGTCACGCCTATGCGGGCGTGCTGTGGACGCACAACGACTCTGGCGATGGGCCGTACGTGTATGCGACCGACCTGCGTGGTGCCGATCGCGGCGCGCTCCTCGTGCCCGGCGCGCAGGCGATCGACTGGGAAGACATGGCGCTCGGTCCTTGTCCCGTCGCATTCGTTCTGCAACCGCGCCCGCGTGTCACCGCATCGACGTGTCTCTTTCTCGGCGATACGGGCGACAACCTGGCCTCCCGCACATTCGTCACGGTGTACGCGATTGCGGAGCCGCCTCCACCAGAGAGTTCTGGAGACACGCTGGGAACGACCCGAGCGCCGGCAATCTTGCGCGTGCGATATCCCGACGGCTCACACGATGTCGAGGCGATCTACGTCTCCCCGCGTGACACCGCCCTGTTTCTCGTCAGTAAGGGGTGGCGGCGCGGCAGCGCGATTCGGTTGTACCGCGTGGACCGCAACGCCTGGAGCGTGCCGGATACGGGCGGTGACGTCGTGGCGACGTTGGTCCAGACACTGGATATCCGGCCCAACGCCGAGGCAGGACGCGTCGTAACGGGGGGCACTGTTCGAGAGGACGGCCGCATGGTCGCGCTCCGGACCTATAGCGAGATCTATCTGTTTTATCCTGGCGTGGGGGGGCGTCTGCTGCCCGCGCGCCAGCGCCCGTGCAACATCAGTGGCGTCGATGTGGGCGGCGAAGCGATCGACTTTCTCAACGATTCGACATTTGTGCTGACAAGCGAAGCGGCGGGCCGGCGGCCGGGCACCATTCACACCGTCACCTGCAGCCCCTGAACCGAGAGGCATACATGGCGAACAGATGTAGGAATACTGTCACAATGCTGGCGTTCATAGCGACGGCTGCGGCCGGCCAACAAGATCGACGAGCCGCGACGATTCCGGTGGATACGCTGGCAATCGACGCGCATCTGCGCTTTCTCTCCAGCGACTTGCTGGAGGGCCGCGCTCCGGCGACGCGCGGAGGCCGGTTGGCCGCGGAATACATTGCCGCACAATTCCAGGCCTTGGGGATTCAACCTGCAGGTACCAACGGGACCTACTTCCAGCCTGTCAGCCTCGTGGGCATGACTTCGCAACCGACGTTTTCCTGGGGCACGGCGGGCGGCTCGGCGGATACGCTCGTCTATCGCGACGACTTCGTTGCATGGGCGGAACGGCCGGAAGCCGACATTTCGGCGGATGCTGAAGTGGTTTTCGTCGGTTATGGCATCCGCGCGCCTGAATGGAACTGGGATGATTACAAGGCGACCGACCTGAAGGGGAAGATCCTGTTGATGCTGGTCAACGATCCGGGACTGGTAGACTCCACGGTCTTTCTGGGAAAAACCCTTACGTATTACGGCCGGTGGACCTACAAGCTGGAAGAGGCCGCACGCCAGGGGGCCGCGGGCGCGATCCTCATTCATACCACCGAGAGTGCGACGTATCCCTGGGATGTCGTGCGCAGCTCGTGGTCAGTCGAGCAGTTCAAGCTCGATCAGCCCCACACACCGAGCATCGCGGTAGCCGGATGGGTGACCCAAGGAGTTACCGCGGCCGCGCTGGCGAAGCTGGGATTAAATCTGGACGAGCTGACTCGTGCCGCTGCCCGGCGTGATTTCAAGCCCGTGACCACGGGTCTACGCGCATCTGTTCGCGTGCACAGTGCATTGCGTCGTGTGGAGTCGGAGAATGTCGTGGGGCGCTTGCCTGGTAGCGACCCGCGACGCGCCACGCAGGCGGTCCTGATCACCGCGCATTGGGACCACAAGGGGATCGGCCCGGTAGTACGCGGCGACTCGATCTATAACGGCGCTGAGGACAACGCGTCAGGCGTGGCCGCAATGCTTGGGACCGCAAAGTCGCTGACACAATTGCCGCGGTTGGCACGGTCAGTAGTCTTCGTCGCGACGACAGCGGAAGAGAGTGGACTGCTGGGCAGCGAGGCATACGTACAGCATCCGCTCCTCCCGCTCGCACAAACCGCTGCGGTGGTGAACTTGGACGTCACGAACGTTCGGGGCGCCACACGGACAATTGGCGCGCTTGGCAGGGATCGGTCGACGCTCGGCCCGGTGTTGGAAACAGCCGCCCGCGCTGAATTGCTGAGGGTGGAGGCGAAGCCGGATGTGCGGGGGTCGTTCTTCAGATCCGATCACTTCCCGTTCGCGCGCGCCGGCGTGCCTGCGATTTCGATTTCCCCAGGAGATGACTTTATCGGACGGGCGAAGGGGTGGGGCGAGGAGCAAGAAAACGCCTATAACGAGCAACGCTATCATCAACCGAGCGACGAGTATCGAGCCACGTTCCGGTATGACGGAATGGCGCAGGAGGTCCGCGTCACGGTTCGCATCGTGCGCGCAATTGCCAATGCTGCCAGTATGCCCACTTGGCTAGCGTCCTCGGAATTCCAGCGAGCACAGCACTGAACCGGGACTGCAGACTTTTGCACGTTTGAACGCTAATGGAAGGCGGTGTGGCTGAATAAGTTAGCAATAGGCAATTGCCTATTGAGCGAGGGACGGATAAGTTGCGCCCGCTTTTTCGCCTCGCAGTCGGCTTGTCCGAACTCCTACCATCGGAGTGGCGGTTGGAGATTCCCTCCACACATACGGTGCCTCTCGCCTGGTTACACGAGGCCGCCAGTCTTCCGATACAGTATCGGGCTCTCACGGAAGTCATTCCCGAGGCGTCACGCGACCCCGAACGAGTCGCCGCGCTGCGCGAGCAGATCCAGCACTACAAAGAATCGCTGGCCATCATTCGTAAACAGAAGGATACGGGACTGTGGGGCGGTAATCTGCTCGCTCCCGCTCCGTCCAAGGCGATTGGCTGGAAGGAAGTCGGAACGATTTTTCAGTATCGGCGACTCCTCGAGCTGGGGTGGCCGCCCGATGGACGCCCCTTCCGCCTGGCGGACCGGTTTCTATTCCGGCTGCTCTCTCGCGATGACGATCCCGCACTGCTCGTAGAATTTCAGCGACCTGCCAAGACCGATCCCGGCCTTGGATTGTGGGCCCGCAGCATGGGAGCGCAGGGTGCCGCCGCCGCCTTGGCGCGCGGGGCGCATCAGGACGATCCGCGGCTCAGGGGCGCGGCGCATCGCCTCGCCAGCGACATATCGACCTACCTCCGCAGCGAGCTCGCACAAAAGCCGTTCAGGAAGACGCAAGGGAAAACCATACTCGATCCCCTGAGCTATCCACCCACGATGTTCTCCGTGGAGGTGCTGGCCTTCATGCCCGCGGTGCAACGGGAGCGTGCCGGTTTCCTTGAGCGCATGGCGGCGTACTTCTCGGTCCCAACACCGCGGCGCGAGTTTTACGTGCTGGCCGGAAAAAAACTGCTGCGACCGATGTTTGAGGTTTTGGGAGAGCCGATGCATGCCGACGCGCAGGGCCGAGTGGATGACGTTCCCTTCGCCGTCTACTGGCTCGAACTGCTCGCGCGCCTCGGCATCCTTCGCCAAGTGGTGCCCGCTGTACGGGTGTTGGCGCGATTGTATAGCGAATGCGACGACCAGGGCATCTGGAGTCCGGCCGGTCTGCGCGCAATGCCAAAGTCTGATAACCCCGTGGTATCGCACTACTTCCCGCTCGAGGGACCGGGAAAAAGTCCCGCGCAGCGCCAGACAGACGTCACCTTCCGCTTGGCGTTGATCGCTCGGTTGTTGGGGATTCCGCTCAACGTCGTTTAAGGTGGCCCGGTGGTCTCAGACGTAGTAGTATATGCTACTACATGCCCATCGACCTCACACCGTTTGGCTTTACGCCAACCGAGTCTCTCGTTTATACGACCTTGCTGCGCATCGGGCCTTCCACCGGCTACGCGGTCGCACGCGCGGCACATCTGGCGCGCGCCAACGGCTACAGCGCCCTCGAGGGTCTCGTTTCGCGCGGGGCGGCCACGCGGACACCTGCGGCGGAACGTCCCGCTCGCTATCGACCAATCGATCCACAGGCACTCATCGCGCAGTTGGCGACGGCACAAGGCGAGGCGCTCGATCAGTTGGGCCGGCAGCTGCGCGGTTTTTCCCGTCCCGGCGAGCCAGTCACGAAGGAAGTCGCGGGCAGTCGAGCCGTGGCGAACCTGGTCATGCAGCTTGTCGCCCGCGCGGAGCGAAGCGTCCAAGGCGTGATTGCGATCGAGTTGTGGCGGCCGACGCTGCCCGCGTGGCGGCGCGCCGGTGAGCGCGCGGAGCTGACCGTACGCGTGCGGGGCGGCATACCGCCGGACGCGCCGCAATGG
>JBHEMG010000063.1:0-23884 GCA_046262715.1 Gemmatimonadales bacterium | reverse complement strand
CGAGGTCATCCAGGCGATTCGCGATTTCTTCCACGAGCGGAATTTCACCCTGGTCGACACGCCAATCCTCACGGGCTCGATCGGCGAGCATGCCGGTACGCTCTTTGCGACCGAGTATTTCGATCTCGGGAAGGCCTACCTCGCGCAGACGGGGCAGTTGTACGTCGAGGCGGCCGCCGCGGCGCTCGGCAAGGTGTACTGCTTCGGTCCCACGTTTCGCGCCGAGAAGTCGAAGACGCGGCGCCACCTCACCGAGTTCTGGATGGTGGAACCGGAAGTGGCGTGGAACGACTCCGCGGCAAACATGCGACTGCAGGAGGAATTCGTCTCGTACGTCGTGGGTCGGTGCCTGGAGCGGCGCGTGCAGGACCTCACCGAGCTGGGCCGCGACCTCGCGCCGCTTTCACGCGTGACGACCCCGTTCCACCGGATCTCCTATACCGATGCCGTGGAGAAGCTCAAAGCCCTCGGCGCCGACATCGAGTGGGGCCGCGACCTCGGCGGGGACGACGAGACGCTGCTCGCCAAGCAGTTCGACCGGCCGGTGTTCGTCTTCAACTATCCGAAGTCCGTGAAGGCCTTCTATATGAAGGAGAACCCGGACGATCCGCGCACGGTGCTGAACAACGACTGCCTCGCGCCCGAGGGCTATGGCGAGATCATCGGCGGCAGCCAGCGCGAAGACGATTACGACAAGCTGCGCGCGCGCATCCAGGCCGAGGGGTTGCCCGAAGAGGTGTATTCGTGGTATCTCGATTTGCGGAAGTACGGAACGTTCGTGCATTCCGGATTTGGCTTGGGGGTAGAACGCACGGTGGCTTGGATCTGTGGTATCCCGCACATTCGCGAAGCGATTGCGTTTCCTCGAACACTATACCGGTTGTGGCCCTAGCCACCCTCTCGTTGCTGCTGAGCCTCAGCGTGCAGACGCCCGTCGGCGTCTTTACCGCGCAGGGCGACGTGGGCCACGCGACCGGCTCCGTTTCGTACGATTCGATCCGGCAGACCTACGTGATCGCCGGCTCGGGTCAGAACATGTGGGACGCGCGCGACGACTTTCATGTCGTCTGGAAGCGGCTCACGGGCAACTTCATTCTTTCGACGCGCGCGCGCTTCATCGCCGCGGGTGTGGAAGAACATCGCAAGATCGGCTGGACCGTCCGTCCTTCGCTCGATCCCAGCAGCGCCCATGTGACGGCGGCGTTGCATGGCGACGGCCTGGTATCGCTCCAGTTCCGCGGCCAACCCGGCGCGATCACGGAGGAGGAACAGTCGGCCGACAGCCTACCCGACGCCGATGCGGTCATCCAGCTCGAGCGGCGCGATGGTGAGTACATCATGTCGGTGGCGCGATTCGGCGACACGCTGGTCACGACGAAGCTGTCAGGCGTCTCCCTCCCCGATACGGTCTACGCCGGCCTGTTCGTCTGCGCGCATAACGACACCGTCACCGAGCGCGCCACGTTCAGCAATGTCCGCATCACGATACCGCCCACGCCGGACTTCGTCGCCTACCGTGATTACATCGGGTCGAACCTGGAGATCCTGGACGTCGCGACCGGCAATGCAACGATCGTCCACCAGTACGCGGGATCGTTTCAGGCGCCCAATTGGACGCACGATGGGAAGGCGCTGATCTACGCGCAGGAGGGACGTCTCTATCGCTTCGATCTTGCTTCCCGCTCGGCCGCAGCCATCAACACCGGCTTTGCGACGCGCAACAACAACGACCACGTCCTGTCGTTCGACGGCCGGATGTTGGCGATCAGTCACCACGCGGTCGAAGACAGCGGCGCTTCTATCGTGTACACGGTCCCGGCCGCGGGTGGGACGCCAAAACGCATTACGGCGCAGGGACCGTCGTACCTGCACGGCTGGTCGCCCGATGGCCGCTGGCTCGTCTACGTCGGCGAGCGCAACGACGAGTTCGACATCTACAAGATCCCCGCGGCGGGCGGGCATGGCGACGAGATCCGCCTCACGACCGCGCGCGGCCTGGACGACGGACCGGAGTACACGCCGAACGGCCGCTACATCTACTTCAACTCCGCGCGCAGCGGGCTGATGCAGATCTGGCGCATGCGGCCCGACGGCAGCGGACAGGAGCAAGTGACGCACGATCACCTCAACAACTGGTTCCCGCACATTTCGCCCGACGGCAAATGGATCGTGTATCTCGCCTTTCCGGCCGAGGTTGCGTCCGACGATCATCCGTTCTACAAGCACGTGCTGCTGCGCCTGATGCCGATTGGTGGTGGTCCGGCGCGCGTCGTTGCGTACGTCTACGGGGGGCAGGGAACGATCAACGTTCCGTCCTGGTCGCCGGATGGGAAGCGCTTTGCGTTCGTGAGTAATTCGACACTGCCCTGATCCCGCGGGCGGAGGCTATCCGCGCTTCTGCTTCACCTCGTCCCACAACGTGTCGAGCTGTTCCAGCGTCGCGCGTCCCATCTCGAGCCCGCGCTCCTCCGCCAGCTTCTCGACCCGTTGGAAGCGGTCCATGAACTTGAGATTCGCGCGCTCGAGCGACTGGCCTGCGTCCACGCCGAGCTTACGCGCGAGATTCACGGTCGCAAACAGCAGATCGCCGAGCTCTTCTTCCACCTGCTCCCGTCGCCCCGCTCCCTGCTCCTTCTCCAGCTCCGCGGTCTCTTCCTTCACTTTTGCCATCGGACCAGCCGCATCCGGCCAATCGAAGCCGATGCCGGCGGCGCGCTCCTGCAAACGAAACGCCATCAAGAGCGGGGGCAGCGTCGGCGGCAGGCCGGCGAGCGTGCCGCGCTTCCCGCCGCTGCGCGGCTCGCGCCGCTTCACGAGCTCCCACCCGGCATGATCGCCCTGGCTGGGACGCGATTCGCCGAAAAGATTCGGATGGCGCCGCCACATTTTTTCTTCGAGCGTGCGCGTCACTACCTCGGCATTGAACTGCGAGCGCTCTTCGGCGATGACGATTTGAAACGCGAGGTGCAGCAGCAGGTCGCCCAGCTCGTCGCGCAGCGCTTCGGGATCGTCGGTCTGAATCGCGTGATCGAGCTCGAGCGCCTCTTCGACCAGATAGGGACGGAGTGTCTGCGGACTCTGCGCGCGGTCCCACGGGCAACGCTGCCGCAGCTCGCGTACGAGTCCCAGAGCACGTCCAAGCGCTGAATCGCCTTGCATTTAGCCTCCGGGCGGGGTATCATACCCGCGCCTGTGAGCATGTCAACGAGCGGCAAAGGGCGTGCGTGGGTCGAAGTGAATCTAGGCGCCCTGGTGGACAACGCTCGCACCGTGGCGCGCATCGCGGGCACGCGGCTCCTCCCGGTCGTCAAAGCTAACGCGTACGGGGTTGGAGCCGTCAGCATATCCAAGGCTCTCGAGCAGGTCGATCCCTGGGGCTACGGCGTCGCTACAGTCGCGGAAGGCGCCGAACTGCGTGCCGCCGGGATCACGCGCCCCATTCTCGTCTTCATGCCGGCACGCGCCCAGTCGTTCAACGATTACGACCACCATCAATTAACGCCGGCGCTCGGCGACGCCGGCAGTATCCTCGAATGGACGACGCGTGGCGAGCGCCCCTTTCATGTCGAGATCGATACGGGCATGGGGCGCGCCGGCGCGCGCTGGGATGAAGTCGACGAGCTGGGGGAGGCGCTAGACACACCGTCCTTTGAGGGGTGTTACACGCATTTTCACTCAGCGGAGCGGAACGACGGATCGGCCGAGGCACAGGTCGAGCGATTTCTCGAAGGGGTGCGACGGTTGCCGCGCAAACCGGCGCTGCTGCACGCCGCCAACAGCGCTGCGGCGCTGCGCGGCGCACAGTTCGCCTTCGATATGGTGCGGCCGGGAATTTTTCTGTATGGCGGGTCGGCCGCCGAAGGGCTCGAGCAGCCCCGACCCGTGGTGAGCATTCGCGCGCGGGTGTTGAGTGTGCGGGGGATCCGGAAAGGCGAGAGCGTCAGTTATCACGGCAGCTGGACCGCCCCACGCGACACCGTAATCGCGACGCTGGGTATTGGGTACGCGGACGGCGTGCGCCGGGACATCGGCCTCACGGGGAAGGCGCAGGTGCTGTTGCGGGGCAAGCGCTGCCCGATCGTCGGCGTGGTACAGATGGACATGGCGTTGGTAGACACCGGCACGGTGGAGGTGCAGGTCGGCGATATTGCTACCTTGATTGGCGAAGAGGCGAAGCAGCAGATCACCATCGCCGAATTCGCGACCTGGAGTGGGCAGCTTCCGCACGAGGTCCTCACGGGGCTCGGACCGCGACTGCCCCGGGTGACGGCGTGAGTAAACGGGCGGCGATCATCGTGCTGGATGGACTCGGCATCGGTCCGGCGCCCGATACCGCTGCCTATGGTGATGCCGGTTCGGACACACTCGGCAATGTCGCCCGCGCGGTCGGGGGACTGAGACTGCCAAATCTTGAACGGATCGGCCTGGGCAAATGTCGCGCAGGTTTCGTGATGCCGGGGTTGTCGACCGACGTGCGGCCGACGGCCGCGTACGGCGTCGCGCAGCCGGCGTCGGCAGGGAAAGACAGTACCACGGGTCATTGGGAGATGTGCGGTGTCGTGCTGGAAAAGGCGTTCCGCACCTATCCCACGGGATTCCCCGTTTCATTGCTGGACGAGTTTGCCACGCGCACCGGTCGCGGCTGGCTCGGCAACAAAGCGGCCTCGGGCACGGCGATTATTGACGAGCTCGGCGCGGAGCATCAGCGCACGGGCAAGTGGATCGTGTATACGTCCGCCGATTCGGTGTTTCAGGTCGCAGCGCACGAGGCGACGGTGCCCTTGGTCGAGTTGTACGCGGCGTGCGCGCTCGCGCGGGAGCTGCTGACCGGCGATGCTGCCGTGAGCCGGGTGATCGCCCGCCCGTTCGAAGGGCGGGCGGGGGACTACCGCCGGACGGCACACCGCAAGGATTTTTCGATTCCGCCGACCGGGTCGACGCTGCTCGACCGCATGGCTGACGCCGGGGTCGCGCGGGTGGGGATTGGCAAGGTGGATGATTTGTTCGCGGGTCGAAACATCAGCAGCGAGCACACGCCCACCAATGCCCACGCCTACCGGTTGATCGAGCAGGCGCTCGAGCGGCTCGAGACGGGGTTTGTGTTCGTGAACGTGATTGAGTTCGACCAGACGTGGGGGCACCGCAATGACGTGCCGGGGTTTCACGAAGGCCTCAAGGAGCTGGATGCCTGGCTGCCGCGGCTGCTCGCTCGGCTCGCGCCGGACGATGTCGTGATGCTCACGGCCGATCATGGCAACGATCCGACGACCCCGTCCACCGATCATTCGCGCGAGATCGTGCCGCTGCTCGTCCTCGGACCAAAGGTGAGGCCGGTCCCGTTGGGGACGCGGCGTACCTTTGCGGACATGGGACAGACGGTGGCGGAGTACTTTGGATTGCCGCCGCTTGCCGCCGGGACGTCGTTTCTGCGGGACGTGCTGGCGTGAAGGATCTGGTCGCACAAGCGCGCGGGGCCATGCGCAACGCCTGGGCACCCTATAGCAGCTTTCATGTGGGGGCGGCGATCGAAGCGGCGGACGGCACGGTGTACGTCGGCTGCAATGTCGAAAGCGCGTCGTACGGCTTGACCATCTGCGCCGAGCGGATGGCGTTGGGTGCGGCGGTTGCCGCCGGCGCGCGCAAGCTTACGCGCGTGGTCGTCACCACCGACGTGGATCCGCCAGCAGCGCCGTGCGGTGCGTGCCGCCAGCTGCTCGCGGAATTCGGATTGGGACTGGAAGTCGTGGCGGTCGGACCGTCCACGGAGCGGCGCTGGACACTGGCCGCCCTGCTGCCAGATGCTTTTACGAAGGAGACGCTGGACCGGTGATGCGGCGACTGACTCTGCTCGTTCTACTTGGCATGGCCGCCTGTACGGAGGAGGCGACCGCACCCGCGAACTGCCCCAACTTCTGTCCGGGCGGCGCAATCGACGTGCGGGACACCATCTTTACCGACGTCATCGGCCGGGACACCGCGTTCAACGGCTATCTCCCGGCGTCTCAGGGAATCGCCATGGCGGCGGCGATCATTCCCGGCACACTCGAAAGCCGGGCGGTCTTTGTGCTGAATCCGATGTTCACGCGGCTCGCCCCGACGAACGGCGATACAACAACCGTGCCGCTGGTTCCCGACTCCTCGCGGCTACGCTTGACGGTGCTGCGCCACGATACGCTGGCGACGAATCTGTGGCTCAAGCTGTATGCGATTCCCCGGACGACCGACTCGTCGGCGAGCTTCGCCTCGCTCGATACCTACTTTAATTCCACGCCCGTGGACAGCGTGAGCATCAGCGATCTGCTTGCGCGTCCCCTGATCTCGGACACGGCGACCATCCGGCAGTGGGGCGATACGATTCAGACCGATTCCGCCGGTCACGTCCTGATCCAGGCGGACAGCGGCCGCGTCTGGACACTGTTTTTCGATTTCGACACGCTGCAGGCGCCGCTCACCCCGGCCGACTCCGGTCAGCTCGCGCTGGGGATTCGCGTGACGGCCGACTCCGTGGCGAGCCTCGCCATCGGCACGGTCGAGTCTGGCGGCGGCTCCGGCAACATGGTGTGGTACTATCACTATACGATCCCGGACACGGCGACCGCGACGCCGGACAGCATCGTGAATACCACCAGCATCCGCGCCCCGAAGTTCGACAGCTTCGTGTTCGATCCCCCGACCGCGCCGCTGGACGCGAATCTTGCGGTCGGCGGCGTGCCCTCGGCACGGAGCCTGTTGCGGGTCGCCATGCCAGCCTTCCTGCACGACAGCTTCGACGTGGTGCGAGCGACCGTGATTCTCGTCCCGGTAGCGCCGTTGGTCGGGACGTCGAGCGATTCGATCATCATACTCGCGCGTCCGGTGCTAACCGACGTGGGCGCGAAGTCGCCGCTCAGCGATGCCACGAATGTGTTCGGCCACGTCATCATTCATCCCGGTGTCACCGACACGGTGCGCATCGAGGTCACGGACCTGGTGCGCTCGTGGGCGGTCGACACCTCCCAGGCCGCCGCGTTCTTCCTGGGGCAATCGCCGGAGGCATCGTCCTTTTCCGAAATCCGTTTTTATTCCTCCCGTACACCCGCGTTCCGCCCCGCGCTGCAGGTCACGTACGTGAAGCGATTCCCGTTCGGGACACCATGAACGCCGCGGCGAAGGGACTCCTTGGCGCGGCGTTGTTGCTCGCCGCCCAGCCCAATCGCGTGGCCGCCCAGGATTCCCAGTTCGGCATCAGCGGTCTGGGGACGCCCGGGAAATGGGAAAGCGTGCGGGCGCGGTCGGCCGGTGGTGCGTTCGCGCCGTTCGACGGCTTTTCACCGCTGCTCGACGCCTCGCTCGCCGATGTCCGGCGCATGAGTGCGAGCGTCACCAGTGGGACTTCGTGGCGCACGCTGGAGAACGGCGGCCCCAACGCCTCGCTGCGGGGCACGCGCTTCCCGGCGCTCGTGATCGCAGGACCGCTGACGAGTCGCGTCGTCCTGGGTGGGGGCTTCACCACATATCTCGACCGTTCCTTCGGCATCGTGACGCAGGACACGATCGATCTACGCGGCACACCGCAACCGTTCACCGACGTCGTCACCAGCGACGGCGCCGTCACCGACCTGCGCCTGGCCGGCGCGGCGCGTCTGCACCGGCGCCTCGCGATCGGAGTCGGCCTGCACGTCCTCACCGGCTCCTCGCGCGTCGTCGCCACGCGGCACTTCGCGGACACAGCCAACTTTCGCGCCTCCTCCGCCCGCCAGGAGGTCGCGTATGAAGGAAGGGGCGGCTCGGTGAGCGCGCTGTTCGACGTCAACTCGGACCTGCGGATCGCGGGATGGCTGCGCGCCGATTCGAAGCTGCGGGCCGACGTCAACGGTCGTACCGCGGCGGACAACTCGCTGCCGCTGTCGTATGGCGCGGGTGTCGCCTGGCGTCCGGGCGGCCAAGCCGCAGTGGCCGCCACCGTGGCGTGGCGCAACTGGGCCGGCGGCGCGACCCCGGGGCCGAACGCGCACAATACCTTCAACTGGTCGCTGGGGACGGAGCTGGGAACGCCGTCGTCGCCGTTCCGCTTTGGCGTCCGCGGCGGACAGCTGGCGTTCGGTGTCGGCAAGACGCCGACCGAAGTCGGATTCTCCGCGGGACTCGGCAGGCAGTTCTCGGCGGGCCGCGGTCGTCTCGACCTCGGGGTAGAGCGGCTCGAGCGCAAGGGCACCGGCCTCACCGAGCGGGTGTGGACATTGCTGCTCGGGCTCACCGTGCGGCCGTGAACGTTTACTTCCACACGTTCGGGTGTCGGGCGAATCAGTACGACACCGACCGCGTGCGCGCGGCGTTCGACGCGGGCGGCGCCGTTGTGGTGGACGATCCCGCGCTCGCCGACCTCGCCGTCATCAACTCCTGTACCGTCACCAGCGAAAGCGAAGTCAAGCTGCGCCGTTTCGTCCGCCATGTGGCGAAGCAGGGTCGGGCCCAAACGATCGTGATAGGATGCGCCGCGGCACTCGACGATGGCGCGATCGCGGCGCTGCCGTCGGTGCGCGCGGTCGTGCCCAACGCCGATCCGCAGACGGTGCTGCGCGCCGCGGGGTTTGGCTCCAGCGCAGGGATGCAGCCTCGTGTCACGCTGCAACAGCCGGTGAAATCCCGCGCACTCCTGAAGATTCAGGATGGCTGCGACGAGCACTGCACGTTCTGCGCGACGACGCTCGCACGGGGCGCCAACCGGTCGCGCGCCGTCGACGAGCTGATAGACGAGGCTCGGACGCTTGCCGCGCACCATGCGGAGATCGTGCTGACCGGTGTGCACATCGGGACGTATGGACAAGACGTGCCGCGTGATGCTTGCGGTGTGACGCTGGGGACGTTGATCGAAGCGCTCATCACCGCCGTTCCTAGCGTGCGATTTCGACTCTCGAGTGTTGAAGCCACCGAGGTGGACGACACGCTCGTGCATCTGCTGGTCGAGGCGCCACGCCATCTCGCCGCGCACCTGCACGCGCCGCTGCAATCGGGCTCGAACCGCGTGTTGAAGCGCATGGGCCGCCACTGGTATAGCGCCGACACCTATCGCGCGCGCATCGAGTGGCTCGCCGCGCGCCTGCCGGTGTTCGGTTTGGGGGCCGACATCATCGCGGGCTTCCCCGGAGAATCGGACGCGGACCACGACGCCTCATGCACGCTGCTACGTGCCTTGCCGTTCACCTACCTGCACGTGTTTCCTTTTTCCGTGCGCCCCGATGCCGCGGCGGCGAAACTACCCGCGCAGGTGCCGCCATCCGTCATCCGTGCGCGGGCCCGCGAGTTTCGCACGCTGAGCGACACGAAAGCGGCCGCATACCGCGGGGCACGCAGGGGCCAGGTCGCCGATGGCGTCGTGTCGGGGCACCGGAAAGGTGAAGTCGAGGTCGTAACGCAGGATTACCTCACCGTCTATCTTGCTAGCGACCAATGGGACGGGCGTCCCCGCTTCGAGGTGACTGTCAACTAACATGCCGCGCATCTACATCGAGACCTACGGCTGCCAGATGAACGTAGCGGATTCCGAGCTGATGTTCGGCGTCCTGGGGCGGGCGGGCTACGTGCGCACCGAGGATCCGCTCGAGGCCGATGTGCTGCTCGTGAATACGTGCGCCGTGCGCGATCACGCCGAACAGCGCGTGCTCGGCCGCATGGGCGAGTTGAAGCGCTATAAGCGGCCTGGGGACGTGTTGGGAGTCGTGGGATGCATGGCGCAACGGCTGGGACCCAAGCTGCTCGAGCGGGTCCCGCAGGTGGATTTGGTCATCGGCCCGGACGGTTATCGGGGACTGCCCGAGCTCATTGCGCGCGCGCACGACGGCGAGCGGGCGGCCGACGTGACGTTCAAGGGATGGGAGCACTACGACGACGTGCCGGCGGTGCGGGCGAACCCGATCTCGGCGTTCGTGACGGTGCAGCGCGGCTGCGATTATCGGTGCACGTTCTGCATTGTTCCGATGACGCGCGGCCCGGAGCGCAGCCGTAAGTTGGCCGATGTGGTGGAAGAAGTTGCGCGCCTTGCGCAGGCGGGAACCACAGAGGTCACGCTGCTTGGCCAGACCGTCAACAGTTATCACGACGGCGAGCGGGACTTCGCCGATCTGCTCCGCGCCGTGGGCGGTGTGGACGGTATTCGGCGGCTGCGGTTCACGTCTCCCTATCCCACCGACTTCACGCCCGGCGTGCTCGCGGCAATGGCGGAGACGGCGGCGGTGTGCGAGCACGTCCATCTCCCCGTGCAGAGCGGTAGCTCGCGCACGCTCAAGCGCATGTTGCGCCGGTACGATCGCGCGCGCTATGTCGAGGTGGTCGACGCGTTGCGCGCGGCCGTGCCCGGCATCGCGCTGTCCACCGACATCATTGTCGGTTTCCCTGGAGAGACCGAAGACGACTTCCAGGAAACGCTGTCGCTCGTCGAGCACGTGCAATTCGACGATGCGTACACATTCAAGTACTCACTGCGCGATGGCACGCCGGCGGTCCGCATCAAGGATCACGTGCCGGAAGAGGTCAAGTCCGATCGTATCGGCCGGCTCATCGCGGCAGTGCGGCACCTCGCCAAGCAAAAAAACATCGGACTCATCGGGACCACGCACGAGGTACTGGTGGAAGGTCCGGCGAAACGCGGCGGCCTGCTTCAGGCGCGCACGCGTACCAACAAGATTGCGCTGCTCGATGGTCCCGCCGTATGGATTGGCACGTACCGCCGCGTGCGGTTCACCGGCACGACGGGGTCCACGTTCACCGCGTGGCCGCTGGAGCAGGACACGGGGGAGCTGGTCACGGCGTGGCGGTAACGAACGTGACGCTGGAAGTCGTGCAGCGCGAGTATCAAAGCCTGCGCGACGCATTCCCGAAGTTCTGCGGCTGCGACATTTGCCACAGCGACGTTGTCGTCCACGCGCTCAATCGCCTCGCGCCGCATTACGTCTCCACACGCCAGGGAGAGATCCTCACCGAGCTCGCGCTCGCCAGCGATCAAGCAAAGGCGAGGCTGGACGTCGCGCTGGTCGAAGGCATTCGGAAAGTCGCGGTCGCGCCGCGGTGCGGCGCCAGGCCTACCCAGTTGTAGCCTGATCGGCGGTGCGCCCGCCGATCCTGTACCTCACAATCACATTCGCCGCAGGCCTCGGCTCGGCGTTAACCGGCGCGGACCTGCGTCTCACCGCGTGGTGCGTGCTGCTTGGCGCCATGCTGGTCCTTCGCCGAGCACCACTTGGCGCTGCGCTCGGGGCCATGCTCGTCGCCGGCATCCTCTGGGGCGGAGCGGCGGCGCGTGAGCAGCGCGCGTCGTGCGCGGGCCGGCACGTGCGCGCGGCGACGGTGCAGCTCACCGATCCCGTGTCCGCCGCCGGCGGCGTCACCGAGGCGAACGCGCGATACGGGTTCTGCAGCGGCGCGCTCGTGATTCGCTGGCCCGCCGGGCACCCCGCGCGCGGCGGGACAACGTGGGTCGTCGCGGGGCGCTTTCTCGGTACGGCGCAGCGTGGCGTGCTCGTCGCGCGGCGCGTCCGTCAGATCGACCCCGTGGCGCGTGGTCGCGGTGCTCTGCGCGACCGCATCGCCGAGCGGAGCCGGCGGCTGTTTGGCGCCCGCGCGCCGCTCGTGGATGCGCTCGTGATCGCCCGGCGCTCGGATTTGGATGCGGAACTGCGCGAGCGGTACGCCCGCTCGGGACTCGCGCATCTGCTCTCGATTTCTGGATTGCACGTGGCCTTTTTCGCAGCGTGGCTCAACGTGCTCCTCGTGCGACTGCGTCTCAGCCCGCGCGCACGCTTCCTCGCGGGCACTGCCGCCGTGCTCGCCTACGTCTGGCTCCTGGGGTTTCCCGCGCCGGCGACCCGCTCGGCGGCGATGCTCACGCTGTTGGACATCGCGAAGCTGCGCCAGCGCGTCGTGGCACCGCGCGGCATAGTCGCCTTGGCGGCGCTCTGCGTCCTCATCGCCGATCCCTGGGCAATGCTGTCACTTGGTGCCTGGCTCTCCGTCGCCGCCGTCGCCGCCGTGATCTGGGCGGCTCGCGCGACCGAGCGGTTCCCCAAGCCGGTACGAGTGCTCGCACCGGCGGCGGCGGCGACGCTGCTCACCGCGCCCATTACCGCGTACGCGTTCGGGACCGTCGCGCCGATCGGAATCATTGCCAATCTCGCTGCGATTCCGCTCGCGGGCGTCGCCGTGCCGGGTCTCATGGCGGCGCTCCTGCTCTCGTCGAGCTGGCTGGCTGCGGGATCGGGACTGTGTCTGGCGCTCCTCGACCTCGTTGCGAAGTGGGCGGCCGAGCTACCGGGCGGCCACTTCATCATGATTGCGGGCCCGCGAGCCGCTCTGCTTTGGCTCGTGATCCTCGGAATGGCGTGGTGGCTCTGGAACTCACCTCGCCGCCCCTGGACGACCGCCGCACGCGCCGGCTTCATCGGCGCAGTCCTTTCCCTCACCGCGCTGTTTTCCAGCTTTTCCCGCCTTTCTGTTTGCGATTGCCTTACCGTAACTTTCCTGGACGTGGGCCAAGGCGACGCCATCGCGTTGCGCACCCCGGCGGGTCATTGGGTGCTGGTGGACGGCGGCCCGCGCGGGCCGCAGGGAGATGCGGGCAAACGCGTGGTGGTGCCGTTCTTGCGCAGTCACGGCTCCAGCCAGATTGCGGCGGTCGTGGCCACCCACGCGCATCTCGATCATTTCGGCGGCTTGAGTGCGGTGCTCGATGCTTTCGACCCGGTGATGGTCCTTGAGCCGGGTGAGCCGGTGCCCGATCCGGGGTATCTGGGGTTCCTGGCGGACGTCGAGGGCGACGGCGCGGAGTGGCGGCCGGCACGCCGCGGCGACCGGCTCGAGCTGGATGGTGTAACGATGGAAGTCCTGAGCCCCGACTCGGCCTGGGCGGCGGGGCAGACGGACATCAATGAAGAGTCCGTGGTGCTCCTGGTGACGTACGGGACGACCCGACTGCTGCTGGCCGGTGACGCCGGAATGCCGACGGAGGCGCATCTCGCCGGCCAGGTCGGCCGGGTGACGCTGCTGAAAGTGGGGCACCACGGCTCGCGCGGCGCGACGTCCGACCGATGGCTCGACGAGCTGCAGCCGGACGAGGCCGTGATCAGCGTCGGGGCGAAGAATCGTTACGGACATCCAGCGCCGGAAACGCTCGCGCGGCTGCGGGCACATGGCGTTACCGTACTCCGCACGGATGAGCGGGGCACGATCACCTTCACCATCTCGAGCCATGGCACGCGCACAGTCACCGACGTCCGTCATCACGATTGAGCGCTTCATCATGGAGCAGGAGCGGCTCCACCCCGAAGCGACGGGGGAGCTCTCGAACCTGCTTTACGATCTTTGCCTCGCCGCGAAAATCATCTCCCGCCAGGTGCGCCGCGCCGGACTGACCGACATCCTGGGTGAATTCGGTGCGATCAACGTGCAGGGCGAAGTGCAGCAGAAGCTCGACGTGTTCGCGCACGACACCGTACGCCAGAGCGTGGAGCACACCGGGCGCGTGTGCATCGTGGCATCCGAAGAGGAAGAGCACCCGATTCCATTGGAAGTGCGTGACGATCGCCGCAGCGGCAAATACGTGCTGCTCTACGATCCGCTAGACGGTTCGAGCAACATCGGCGTCAACGTCTCGATCGGCACGATCTTTTCGATTCATCGCCGCACCGCGACCAAACGAGGGCCCGGCACACTCGCCGACTGTCTGCAGAAAGGTCGCGCCCAGGTCGCCGCGGGGTACATCCTGTACGGCTCGTGTACGATGCTCGTGTACACGACGGGGCAGGGCGTGCACGGCTTCACGCTCGATCCGACGATCGGCGAGTTCCTACTCTCGCATCCCGACATCCGCTCGCCCGACGTCGGCCAGTATTACAGCGTGAACGAGAGCCACTGGCCCAAGTGGACGCCGGGCATTCAGCATGTCGTCGCGGCGTTCAAGAACGGCGACGGCGACGCGGGCCGGGTGCAGGCCAAGAATGCGCGCTACATCGGCTCATTGGTCGCCGACATTCACCGCAACCTGGTGTCGGGCGGCGTCTTTCTGTATCCCGCCGACACGTCGGCGCCGCAAGGGAAGCTTCGGCTCTTGTATGAAGCGGCGCCGCTCGCCTACGTGGTCGAGCAGGCCGGTGGCGCGGCGACTGACGGCGTGCGGGATATTCTCGACATCACGCCCATGGAGCTGCATCAACGCACGCCGCTGATCATCGGCTCCAAGTCGGACGTCGCGTACGCGCAATCGGTGCTCGCCAAAGCATGACGCCGGACTGGCTGCCGCATCCCGTGGGCGATCACAGCGCACCGGGCGAGCCCCCCTACACGCGCGGCATCTACCCCACGATGTATCGCGGCAAGCTCTGGACGATGCGGCAGTACGCCGGGTTCGGCACCGCGGAGGAGACGAACGCGCGCTTTCGTCATCTCCTCGCGGCCGGCCAAACGGGACTCTCCGTCGCATTCGATTTGGCGACGCAAATGGGCTACGACTCCGATCACCCCATGGCCGAGGGCGAAGTGGGCCGCGCGGGCGTGGCCATCGACAGCGTCGAAGACCTCGCGCGACTGTTCCACGGCATACCGCTCGATCAGGTCTCGACGTCGATGACCATCAATGCCACCGCGGCGATTCTGCTGGCGATGTACGTAGTCGTCGGAGAAGATCAGGGCGTGCCGCTCGCACAGCTCCAAGGCACCCTGCAAAACGATATCCTCAAGGAGTACATCGCCCGCGGCACGTACATCTACCCGCCCGAGCCCTCATTGCGGCTCGTGGCCGACATTGTCCGGTTTACCTCGACCGTTCAGATGCGTTTCAATCCGATCTCGATCTCGGGCTATCACATGCGCGAGGCGGGCGCCACGGCGGTCCAGGAGATCGCGTTCACATTTGCGAATGGACTGGAGTATGTGCGTCGCGCGCGCGCGGCGGGGCTGGCGGTGGACGACTTCGCTCCGCGTCTATCGTTCTTTTTTGCCGCGTACACCGACCTGTTCGAAGAGATCGCCAAGTTCCGCGCGGCGCGGCGCCTGTGGGCGCGGCTCATGAAGGACAGGTTCAATGCAGGCCCCGCCGCGGCCCGGCTCCGTTTTCACACGCAGACGGGCGGGGCGACGCTCACCGCGCAGCAACCGCTCAATAACGTCGTCCGGGTCGCCATTCAGGCGATGGGCGCCGTGCTGGGGGGGACGCAATCACTACACACCAACTCCTACGATGAGGCACTGGCGCTTCCCACCGAGCGCAGCGCGACGCTGGCCCTCAGGACACAGCAGCTGCTGGCGCACGAAACCGGTGTTCCTGACGTCGTCGACCCGCTCGGCGGCAGCTGGTACGTCGAGGAACTGACCAACAAGCTCGAGAGCGCCGCCGAGACGCTCGTCGAGGAAATCGAGCGCGGTGGAGGCGCCGTTGCGGCTATCCAGCGCGGCTTTTTTCAGGAAGCGATTGCCCGCAGCGCCTACACGCAACAGCGCGAGGTTGAAGCGCGACAGCAGATCGTGGTCGGCGTGAACGAATACGTGACCGGCGAGCAAGCGCCGTCAATTGCCGCGCCGGACTACTCGCAGCTTGCGAGTGCGCAGCGCCAGCGGGTGGCGGCCCTGCGTGGCAAACGTGACTCGGGGACTGTAAAACGCGCGCTCGCCGCATTGGAAGCCGCCGCCCGTAGCCCCGACGGCCCACTCATGGAGCCGATCCTCGATGCCGTGCGGGTGCGTGCCACACTGGGCGAAATCAGTGACGTGCTGCGGGAGGCGTGGGGCGTGCACGACCCGCGCTAACCATGGATCAACTCACCGCCACTCGCCACGCCGACCGGATTCGGACACTGGACGAGTCGTGGATGGCGGCTGCGCGCCGCCGCGACCTCGATGCGATGATGGCGATTTACGCGCCCGAAGCCTACGAGCTGTTGCCGGGAATGGCTGCAATGATTGGCCGCGATGCGATCAGGGAGTTCTACCGGCAGCTGCTCGTCGATCTGCCGCGCTTTCACCACGCATTCTCGATGGACGAAGTGACCATTGCCGAATCGGCGGATCTGGCCGTTGTACGGGGCTCGTATCGATTCACCTTCGATGAGGAGAAGCCCGACGACTGCGAAGTGGGGAAGTTCGTCGGGGTCTGGGTCTTCTTCGCCGGCGACTGGCGGTTGCAGATCAACATCTCGAATATCGACGGGGAAATCAGTGCATGATTGCCTACATCCGTTCGTGGCTGTGCGTGGGACTCCTGGCCCCGGGTGTGCTCCGCGCCCAGGGTGACACCGCCGCCATCAACCGCTACGTCGACGCGGAGCTGGCGCGGCAGCGCATTCCCGGCCTGTCGCTGGCGGTACTGCGGGGCGACAGCGTGATCCTGTCGCGGGGCTACGGTTTTGCAAACGTGGAGCTGCGCGTCCCCGCCTCCGACAGCACCGTGTATCAGTCCGGATCGATGGGCAAGCAGTTCACCGCGGCGCTCGTCGAAATGCTGGTGGACCGCGGCCGGTTGCGGCTGGACGATTCAATCGTGCGCTGGTTCCCCGAAGGGGCGGCGGTGTGGCAAGGCGTCAGCGTGCGGCGTCTGCTCACGCACACCGCCGGCATCCCGGAATACACCGATTCCACATTCGACTATCGCAAGGACTACACGGAAGACGAGCTGGTGAAGTTCGCGGCGTCGCGGCCGCTCGATTTTCCACCGGGGGAACGCTGGAGCTACAGCAACACCGGCTATCTGTTGCTCGGCGCACTCATTCACCGCGTGAGCGGCCGCTTCTACGGCGACCTGCTGCGCGATTCGGTGTTCCGCCCGCTCGGGATGAACGATTCGCGCGTCATTTCGGAGGCCGATATTGTCCCCAATCGCGCCGCCGGGTATCGTCTGGACGACGGCGCGCTCAAGAACCAGGAATGGGTGTCGCCCTCGCTCAATACCACGGCCGATGGCGCGTTGTACTTCACGGTGCGCGATCTCACCCACTGGGCGGTGGCGCTCAATCAGGGACGGGTGCCGAGCCGCGGTGCCCTCGACACGGCGTGGACGGCCGTGCGGCTGCGCGACGGCGCAACCTACCCGTACGGCTTCGGCTGGTTTCTCCTGCCGCAGCGCCGCCAACAGCGCATCGCGCACACCGGAAGCTGGCAGGGATTCAAGACGGTGATTGCCCGCTATCCCCAATCACGCCTGACCGTCATCGTGCTCGCGAATCTCGCCGAGGCGCAGGTCGGCGCTATCGCGTATGGGATCGCCGGACTCATCGAACCCAGTCTTCAGGCACCCCATCTCATGACATCGGCGTCGGGACGGCAGCCACCGCTGCCGATTGCCGCGCTGTTGCGGACGCTGGCGGCACATCCGGACAGCGCGCCCATCACGCCCCGCTTCCGGCGGTTTTTGAGCCCGGATCTCACCGAGTGGTATGGCGCCCTGACCGGCGAGACCCGGCAGTGGACGTCCGGGGGATGTGACGCGACCACGTCACTGGGGTTCGCCTATCTGGGCTCCCCGATCGCCTATGTCTGTTACGCGCGCTCGGCGCGTCCGTCCGGCGGCGGCACCGCCGTGTCCGTGTTTTACACTGCGGATTGGCGCGTGGCGGGCGTCGAAGGATACGGATATTGAACGCTTCACTGACTCGGCGGATCGTCGCGCGCGTGATGGTCGCCGTGCTACTGGGTGGCGCGTTGGGATACGCCTTCGGCTGGAGCGTGGCAAAGGATGCGGCCCGGGGTAAGAGCCTCACCCTGAAGGAGTACGTCGCCGACTTCGAGAGTCACAAGCAGCATTTGATCAATGGCCAGGTCCCGATGTGGGTGGCCATCGTCACGCTCATCCTCATGCTGGTGGTGTTGTTCGGGATCTACGAGCTGCTGGCCGTCGCGGTGGACAGGGCGTTGGTGGCGCTGGATCGTCGCCGCAACGACTCGACGCAGCCGGGCACCCCGCCGCCTTGGTGACCTACATGAGCAGCAATCCGCCCTTCATCCGCTCGACGGTGACGCAAGGATGCGCGGCGAGGGTATTCACTAGCAGAGGCCGTCGTGAAACCGATACCCTGTTTGATGGTTGCACTCGTGGGATTGATCGCAGCGCAGTCATGCACTGGGATTTGCGCGTGTCCGCCTTCTCCGGCCATCGCCACAGTGTGGGGGAGGGTCACGACAGATAGCGGGGTACCGCTCCCGGGAGCGGCGATCATCATGACGGTACGGCCTGACACCGCGCCGTGTACCGTGGGTATGGAGGAGCAGCTCGGCACCACGGATGCAGACGGGCGCTACCGGCTGTCCGTGTTCACAGGTTTGGTGATGGATTCGGCGTGTGTCTTTTTGGCCGCCCGCTTCCCCGCGGGCGGCGCTACCGCGCGCTATTCGCAGCTGGGGCCGTTCAAATTGTCTTTCCGCTTCGAGCACCCAGTCGACAGTCTGCGAGTCGATTTCGCTCTGCCTTCTCCCTAGTCGTCCCTGCAAGCATGCTATGTGGCGTCGACGTCGAAGCTATACGAGGAACCACACTGCACATTCACGAGGTCGCGCGGGTTAAACGGCTGGATGGGGTCGGTGTTATACCAGCCGTAGACCTGAAATACGGACGGTTCCGTGATACTCGCGTACAGGTAGTACGACCCCGGCGCGAATCCCGTCACATCAAAGGAATACGGTTGGACGTTGCCGCCCAACCAAGTGCTCGTGAATTCGACCACGGGCGCGGTGTTTTCGTTGGCGTCGTCGTCCAGCCGGAACACGTAGGTCTTGCCGGACAGATTGTAACGCCCACCGCCGAGGTAGGTCAGCGTGCCGCTCACGTGACACGTGTTGTCGTCGCTGCACGCGCCGGATACCGCCGCGAGTGCCGTGACCAGCATCCATCCATGAAGTCTCATGCGCCTTGATGTAGTGGTCGATGGGACTATCGGCAAGTTCCCCGCGCTTAACTTCCTGGCATGATTCGCGTTGTTCGACTTGGCACCAGGCGCGCCCCGGATGAAGGCCTGCGCCTCGGCACCGTGCGACGGCCGCCGCGCGGCGTGCGCAAGACCGACTACGCCCGCCGCGACTTCTACGACATCTGGGTCCCCGATCTCGCCCCCAGTGCCCAGCTTTTTTCCTGGATCAAGTCGCGCCCAATGACCGAGCCGAACTGGCGAATCTATGCGCGGCGCTATCGCGCCGAGATGAAGCGTCCCGAGGCGCGGCGATTGATCGAGCTATTGGCGGCACTTTCGGCGCGCACGAACTTTTCCGTCGGGTGTTACTGTGAAGACGAGTCGCACTGCCATCGATCGCTGCTTAGGCAGTTGCTCGTCGACGCCGGGGCCACCCTTTCCTGATTTCGGAGGCGAGATGCTCTTCTTGATTCTCGGTGTAGCGGCTTCGCTGCAGCAGGTGCAAACCGGATTTCTCGACCGCAGCGTCACCATCGCCAACAAAGCGTATCACTATCAGGTCTATGTCCCCGTCGACTACGCCTCCAAGAGCAGCTGGCCGGCGATCCTCTTTCTGCATGGCGCGGGGGAGCGCGGCACTGACGGGCTGCTGCAAACGAACGTCGGGCTCGCCCCGGCGATCCGGCAGAATCCGTCGCGCTATCCCGCAATCGTCGTCTTCCCGCAGCTGTCGCCCGACTCGCAGTGGGTCGGTACGCCGGCCGACATGGCGGTGGCCGCGTTGCAGCAGACGATGCGCGAATTCCACGTCGATCCAAGCCGCGTGTACCTCACGGGACTCTCGATGGGCGGCCACGGCACGTGGTATATCGCCTACCGGCACCCGGAGTTATTCGCCGCGGTCGTGCCGCTGTGCGGCTGGGTGCGGGACTTCGATCGGTTTCGCGGCTCAGTCCCCGTGGCGCCCGGCGACAGTGCCGCAGTGCTGCAGAGTGTCGTGCAGCGGCTCGGCCAGGTTCCAATTTGGATCTTTCATGGCGAGATCGATCAGGCCGTTCCGGTGACTGCCTCGCGCGAGCCCGCGGCCGCATTGAAAGCAGCCTCGGCGAATGTGCGCTACACCGAGTTCCTCGGCATGAACCACAACGTGTGGGACGCGGTATACGGCTCGGACGAGTTCGCGCGCTGGTTGTTCGCGCAGCAACGGCGTTAGCCTGGCGAGGTCCTGCACCGCGGGGCAAGTTAGGGCACCTACCCTTACCTACATGGCGCTCACGGCACGCGCAGCCGCGTATGCCGTCGACGCCGTGAAAAGGAGAGAGCTGTGAAACGAGGCATCGAGCGGCGCGAGTTTGTCCGAGTGCTGGCGGGGGCGGGCATTGCCGTCGCCTGCTCCGGCAATCGAGTCAAGGCCACGACGAGCGGCCCGCGGCGTCTCGACCGCGTCGGCATCCAGCTCTACACGGTCCGCGATCAAATGAAAGCGGACTTCGAGGGAACGCTCGCAAAAATCGCTGAGATCGGATACAAGGAAGTCGAGTTCGCGGGCTATTTCGATCACCCGGCCGCCGAGGTGCGGGCCATCCTCGACCGACACGGACTGTCGGCACCCTCGACCCACGTCGCGTTCGAAAGCGACGACCAATGGAAGGCGGCGCTCGACACGGCCAGGACAGTCGGCCATGAGTACATCGTCATGCCGTGGATCCCCGAGGAACGGCGCAAGACGCTCGACGATTGGAAGAACTTCGCGCAGACCTTCAACCATGCCGGGCAGATGGCGCGCGACGCCGGGATCCAGTTCGCCTACCACAACCACGATTTCGAATTCCCCAGGATCGAGGGGCAGGTCCCCTACGACGTGCTGCTGCAGAGTACGGATCCAAGACTCGTGCAGCTCGAGATCGATCTGTATTGGATCACGAAGGCGGGGCAGGATCCGCTCACCTATTTCGCGCGCTGGCCCGGGCGCATTCCCCTGGTGCACGTGAAGGACTCGATGGGCGCTCCGGAGCACAAGATGGTGGACGTCGGCCGGGGCACGATTGACTGGAAGCGCATCTTCGCCAAGAAGGATCAGGCGGGCATCAAGCACTTCTTCGTCGAGCACGATCAGCCGCCGCAGCCGTTCGAGGATATCGCCGTGAGCTATCGGTACTTGCATGGGCTGGAGTTCTGATGGAGGGGCGGATGGGCAGACGGGCGGATAGGCGGTCGATAACGAGGCGCGATGCGATTCTTTCAACGGTCGCGGCGGCTGGAATTGCGGCGATGGCATCGCCCATCCGCCCGTCCGCCCATCTGCCTAGCGGCCGCCTCAAGCAGTCCGCCTCCCGCTGGTGCTACCGCTCTATCCCGCTTCCCGATCTCTGCAAGGCGGGCAAGGGCATGGGGCTTTCCGGCATCGATCTGTTGACGTCGGAGGATTGGCCGGTGGTGCGCCAGCACGGGCTGGTATGCTCCATGGGGTACGCGGCCGCGCGGGACGATTTCATCCCCCGGGGCTTCAACGATCCCGCGAACCATGACTTACTCGTCGGCGAGCTGGAGCGGGCGCTGCCACTCGCGGCGCAGCACGGCGTGCCCAACCTGATCGCGATGTTCGGCAACCGGCAGGGACGCAGCGACGCGCAGGCGACGGAGGCGTGCGTCGCCGGGCTGCGTCGCATCGCGCCGCTGGCCGAGCGCCACGGCGTGACAATCTGTGTGGAGCTGCTCAATAGCAAGGTGGATCACGCCGATTATCAGGGCGACCGCACAGCGTTCGGCGCGGCGATCATCGATGGCGTGGGATCGCCGCGCGTAAGGCTGCTCTACGACATCTACCACATGCAGATCATGGAAGGCGACGTGATTCGCACCATCCGCCAGCACGCGAGCCACATCGGCCACTTCCATACGGGCGGCGTGCCCGGCCGCCACGAGATCGATGACACGCAGGAGCTCAACTATCGCGCCGTCGCGCGCGCGATCGCTGATACCGGCTTCCTGGGCTTCGTCGCTCACGAGTTCGTGCCGACCCGCGAGCCGCTGCGCTCCCTGCGCGAAGCGGTCGAGATCTGCTCCGTGTGACGTCTGCCGGGTACGAGTAGGCATGCGCCGCTCGTCACCCCTCCCCACACCACTCGATAACGCCGTCATCGCCGAGCTGCTTGCCGTCGCTTCCAAGCAGGCCCCGTATCCCATACTTCAGAAAGCGTTGCGCCGCGCCTCCCGCCGCGCATTCATGTGGCCCGAGGAAGCTGCCGAGATCCACGCGCGCGGCCGCTCGCTGACCGAGCTGGCGGGCGTCGGCCCGCATCTCGAACAGGTGATCCGCGCATGGCTGGACGGTCCCCTCGCGCTTCCTGACCAGCCGCCTGTGCGCATGGGGTTTCTCACAATTCCCGCGGCGCGCGCCGCGCTCGCCCGCAAGCCGGCGTGGGCCAAGAGACTGCGCGGCGATTTGCAGATGCATTCGGAGTGGAGCGACGGGTCGGGGTCGATCGCGGAGATGGCCGACGCGGCGGTGCAGCGCGGCTATGCCTACATCGCGATCACCGATCATGCCCAGGGTCTCAAGATCGCGGGCGGCATCGATCCCCGGCAGCTGCGGCGCCAGGCTGCGGAGATCGAACAGGTGAATGAGACGCTGGACGCGGCAGGCGCGCCGCTGCGCGTGCTGCGGTCGATCGAGCTCAATCTGAACCCGAAAGGGGAAGGCGACATGCCCGCACAAGCACTCGCCACGCTCGACATTGTCCTCGGCTGCTTCCATTCGGCGCTGCGCAGGAAAGACGATCAGACCGAGCGCTACGTCGCCGCGCTCAGAAATCCCGACATCCAGATACTTGGCCATCCGCGAGGCCGGATCTACAATTTCCGCGACGGCCTGACTGCCGACTGGGCGCGCGTGTTCGACGTCGCGGCAGAGCTCGATAAAGCGGTCGAGATCGATTCCTATCCCGACCGCCAGGATCTCAGCCCCGATCTCGTGCGGTTGGCGGCCCGCGCCGAGTGCCGGATTTCGATCGGCACGGATGCGCATGGGCCGACGCAGCTCGACTTCATCGAGCTCGGCCTCGCGTCCGCGCTGTTGGGGGGCGTCAAACCTGAGCGCATCCTGAACTTCATGCCCCGGAGCGAGCTGCTCACATGGGTCGAGCAGGTCCGCGCATCGTCCACTCCATCGTCATGAGAGACCAATGACCAATCGCCTCGACCTGCTCATCGGTGTCGTCGTCGGCGTCGTGATTGCCTCTCTGTACTTTCTCGTCTGGCGGCTGCGTTACACCGCCGCGATTCGGGACAACGCGGTGCAACGCAGCCTTGCCGTGACGGCCGGCAAAGTGCACGAGCAATTGGTGCCCTACCTGCCGGAATTCGGATTCAACCCCAAGGACGCGCGGTTTCTCGGCAGCCCCGTGGATCTCGTCGTGTTCGACGGCCTGGCTGCCGGGGCAGTGACGCGTGTCGTCTTTGTCGAAGTGAAAACGGGCGGCGCGCCCCTGACGACGCGGGAGCGGCAGGTCCGCGATGTCATCGAAGCGCGCGAGGTGGCATGGATGGAGCTACGGGTCGTGAGACACCCCTGAGGGTCCGGCGGCAGCTCGGTGTGCTGCCGCCGGAGTACTGCAGCTACTTGATGACGGTCGTGTCGCGTCCGCGGCCGGCCATCGCAATCAAGGCGATGACGAGCACGAGCGCGATGATACCGATCGCGATCCAGACGGGGTTCGTATACCAGGCCCGTCTCGAGTGCGTGTCGGTGTTGACTTCAATCTTGGCATCCTGCACCGCTGCCACGAAGGCATGCGTCGTGAACGGAACGGTGAGAACGGAGGTCGTGATAGCCGCGGTACGCACCGGTGCGGCGTAAACCGGCCGAGCCATAGGTGCCGTCGCAAGGGCGAGAGCGGCGGCGGTAGTCATGAGGGTGGTGGTGAATCGCATATGTCGCTCCAGGTCGTGTCGGAAATCGTAAGGTCGCGCGTCGTGGTTCAACTCCCCACCTAATACTCCAGCGGGCCGCGGACGGTCGGTGC
>JBHEMG010000062.1:0-4861 GCA_046262715.1 Gemmatimonadales bacterium | reverse complement strand
CGGAACAATAGAACGTGATTAGTCGGGAATTTACCGGGCGCCGCGTCTCATGAACCAGTTCGGCGTGTTCAGCACGGGCGCCGACGCGATCGTCTGGAATCCGAACCGCTCGTAGAACCTGACGTTCGATTCCTTGTCCGTCTCGAGATAGCCCGCCACGCGCGCGCGATCGAGGCGCGCGCAGTACTCCTTCATCAACGTCGACCCGATGCCCGTGCCATGCAGATGCGCATCGACGGCGACAGGGCCGAGATGCCAGTGCGGCTGACGCAGATCGTGCTGCGCCCAGATGCCCATCCACCGCCCGACGCGCGTGAAGGCGCCGCCGCCAACCGCGGGCACGAGCCGCGGCATCAACGACAGCTTCTCGGTGAATGACGGCTGGCATTGACCGGGCGCGATCATCCCGGCGATGCCGACCAGCGTGTCTTCGTCAAACGCGCCGAGGACGACGCCCTTCGAGAAGATCAGCGGCAGCGCGACGGTGAACATGCCGATCAGGCGCTGTCCGCGGACCTCCGCGTCTTCTCCGAGCGCCGCGATGTGAAGCGGGTTGTCGCGCATGCCGCGCGCCGCTATACCCACCGCCGACGGAAGGTCCGCTTCCTTGAGTTCGCGAACGACAACCGCGGCGCTCACTGCGGGGAGAGCAGCTTCAACGCAATCGTCTGTGAGTCAGCTTCGCCCAGCCGCACGCGCTGTCCATAGCGGCGGATCGACTCGAGATACTCGGGGTCATTCCACAGGCCGTCCTCGATGTAGTCGATGGCGACCGCCAGGTACTCACCCGCGGGGAGACCTGTGATCTGGAATTTCCCCTGTTGATCGGGACGCGTGGAACGCACGAACCGCGAGTCCTCCGTCCATTTCTCGGCTTCGTTTGCGAAGACCACAATGGTCCCGTCGGTCGTCGGTGCGCCCTTGTCGTCGGTCAGCACCCCCGCAACGGCGTTGACCTTATTCGTGACGACGACCTGGATGTCGTTGAGCGCCTCGCCGCCCTGAAGATCGAACACGCGATCGGTGACGTCCACACCGTTCTGCAGAATCGCCTTCAGGGCCCAGTCGTCAGGCGCATCCAGCCGCAGGCGCGCCGGCCCGTGCAGCGCCTGAATCGAGAACGTCCAGTCCTCGCGCGGACGTCCGGACGTCGCGTTGAGACCGTTCGGCGGCCCGACCGGCGCACCTTCCTCGCTGAGCGCGCGGACCAGCACCCGCATCCGTGCCGGCGGAATCGACGGGGCATCCCCGGCGTCAGTCACGATGCGTCCGTTGATGGACCAGCCGACGGACGTGACCAGCGTGATGTTGTCGATGTTGACGCCGTCGATCGTGATCGGTTCCGCGGCAGCTTCCTGCACGCTCACGCCGCCGATGTCCGTGGTGTTCTGCACCTGCACCTTGTAATCGCCCGGCGGCAGGTTGCGGATCGTGAACGTGCCGTCACCGCCAATCGGCACTCCCTGCTGCAGGTTCACCATCCGCATGCCGCCGGGACCGCGGAAATCCTGCACGACCTGCACCTGCCGTCCCGCGAGCGGACGCCCCTGCGAGTCGAGCACCATGCCGGCGACGTTGGCGGCGCGTCCCGGGATCAGCGAGAAATCGATATTGCTCATCTCCTGGCCGACGCCGACCTCGACGCGCCGCGCGTCGGCGATGCCGGTCGTTCCAGGAAAGTAGGTCCGTGCATAGCCCATGACGCGTTCGAGCCCCTGTTCCGTCACGGTCCATGTCTCGCGCGTCTCCGCCTCGACGTAATAGGTTCCCGGCGTCAGTCCGAGCAGCCGGTACTGTCCCGCATCGTCGGTGACCGCGAACGGGGCAAGCGCGGGAACGAGTTTGCGCTGCCCCTCGAAGAACGCGGAGCGCATGGCCATGACCCGGACGCCCGAGATCGGCTCATTCGCCTCGTCGAGGACGCGCCCCGTGATGAGGCTCATGTGCGGCAGCGTGAAGTCGACGTTCTCCACCACCTGCCCGTTGGCAACCTGCAGCGGCTTGCCTTGCTCGTACGGCCGGCGCTGGCCGTAGCTCAATCGGAGGTACCCGCTGCGCGTCACGGAGATGGTGTAGCGGCCGGCCGGGAGATCCTTGATCTCGTAGCGGCCTTCTGCGTTGGTGCTCGTCATCCGCTCGTCGCCGGCGAGCTCGGGAGCCGTCACCTGGATGCGCGCGCGTCGAAGCGGCCGTCCGGTATCGGAGGCGAAGATGCGGCCACGAATCGCGGCCGTGCCCGTGACGACCGGCGCTCGCGGATCGCGCGGTGGCGGCCCGCCCTGACGTCCCGGTCCCGGCGCGCCCAACGGCGCGCCGCCGCCCTGAATGATTTGTTGCTGGCCGTGCGCGGCACTGGCAGCGATGACGAGCACCGCTGCCAGCAGGGAAGTGCAAAGCTTCATGATGCGTCTATAGACGCGGTCGGACTAGCGACGGCCGTTGGCCGCCGGCACGAACTTCTGGATGCGCTTGTTCTCCTCGACCTCGCCGGTGTAGATATTCCCCTTCGAGTCCATCACGATCGCGTTGATCCAGTGGAACTGGCCGGCGTAGGTGCCGTTCCTGCCGAAGCTGCCGATCGTCTTGCCGCTGGCGCGGTCGAGGATCCACACCTTGTCGTTGGTGCCGTCAGCGATGTAGAGATACTTCTGCTGCGCGTCGCGCGAGATCGCCAGCTTGTAGGTGGTGCCGCACGGCGGGAAGTCCTTGCTGTAGAGGCCGCCGCAATCCTCGGCGCGCTGCGAGGGCGTGTTCGGCGACACGTAGAACTCCTGCAGGAACTTGCCGTCGGTCGTGAACACCTCGACGCGGTTCTGTCCGCGCTCGCCGACGTAGACCTTGCGGTCCTTCGAGATCTCGACGAAGTGCAGGTCGGGGACGAGATTCTTCTCCTCGGTCGGCGGACCGCCGGTCCACTTGTACTTCGGCAGCGGATCGTTGGTGATCTCGCTCAGCGGCATCCCATGGCCGCCCCACCCGCGCTTGAACGCGCCGCTCGTCATGTCGTAGATGATCACGCGGCGCTGGTTGATGATGTAGATCTCGTTGGTGGATTCGTCGAGCTGGAAGCGTCCCTTGCTCACGAAGGCGTCGGTGTTCTGATTGTTCTCTTTGAAATTCTTGTCGTCCGCCGCCGGGCGATGACCGAAGTCCCACACCAGCTTGCCGTCCTTCGTGTACTTCTCGATGCTGTCCTGCGCGCCGGTGCCGGCAACCCAGACGAAACCCTTCGAATCGACGATGACCGTCTGCAGCGCGGTCGGCCACTTCTCGGTCTTGCCCTTTTCGCCCCACGCGTGGACGACGTTGCCCTCCGCATCGAGCTCGATCAGCTCCGGGCCCTGGATGCAGCAATCGAGTCGTCCGTTGGCGCCGCCGGTCTCATCCGGATTCGCCGCCGCTGCGCGGTTCAGGAACCAGACGTGATCGTTGCTCGGATCGATGCCGATGCCCGTGACCTGCTGCATGCCCCACTTGTTCGGGAGCCACTTCGGCCAGAACGGATCGACCTTGAAGATGGGCGCGCCGCCCTCGTCCAGGGCAGGTGTTTGCCGGGCCTGCGAGTGCAGCCCCAGGCTGGAAAGGACGACCACCAAAGCGACGAGTCCAAGGACGCTTGCGGCTTTGCGCATCACAACCTCCAGAAGGCGGACGTGAGGTCCGCCTCTACGCGACGGGCTCCTGCAGGGCCGCCTCTACGAGACGGGCGTAAGGGTATTCCTAGCGGCTGAAGGACGCAAGGCGGACGGCAATCGCATCGAGCGCGGCGTTGGCCTGCGCGCCGGTCCCCTCGAAATTGTTGACGATGGCGACAAAGGCGATCGGTTCGCCGTCGCGCGTCCTCGCATAACCCGCGAGCGAGTGGACATTGGACATCGTCCCGGTCTTGGCGTGGACGTTGTTCTCCCCCGGAGTTCCCTTCATGCGCGCGGCGAGCGTGCCGTCGACGCCGGCGATCGGCAGCGCCGTCATCCAGGGCGAGGTGCCCGACGGATCGAACATGCGGACCAGCAGCTGGAGCAGCGCCTCGGGCGCGAGGACGTCGCGGCGCGACAGGCCCGAGCCGTCCACGAGCTGAAACGCATCCGCCGGGATTCCCCACGACGTGAGCCGCTGCTTGATGCCGTCGAGCGCCTGGTCGTTGGTATGCGGCAGCGAGCCGGACGCGTTGAGGCGCTGCACCGCCTCGCCGTACAGGTTGATGCTCTCCTTCAGCAGCGGCTGCGCGATCTCCGACAGCGGATGCGATCGATAGGTGTAGAGAATCGCCGCGGAATCCGGCGAGCTGATGCTCACGTCATCCGCGTCGACAGCCGGCCCGGCCACTTCGATGCCAGATGCGATGAGGCGGCGCCGGAGCACGCGCGCGAACCACGCGGTCGGATTGCCCGCGCTGACGGTGAGTGTCGCCGGCATGCCGCCGACAGGAACGGAGCCCGCGATGGTGAGCGCCATTTCACCCGGGCGCATTTCCGGCCACACCAGCGTCATGCTGCCCGATTCACCCGTGACGCTGCGGTTCGTGATGGCCATGTCCTGCGCATCTGGATTGAAGACGAGACTCGTCGACGCACCTGCTCGCGCGCCGGGGTTGACGGTGACGGTCAGCCGGTTCTCGGCGAGATTGAGCGCGCCGAAGATCGCCCCGGTCGAGTAGCCGAGGTCGTCCCACGACCACGCAAATCCGGGCCGCGGCTCTTCGTACGAGTCGTCGACGGCAATGACGCGGCTGTCGATGCGATGGATGCCGGCCGCCTGGAGCGCATCGATCCACGCGCTCAGGTCGTCGCCGCCGCGCCCGCCGATGGCGGGGTCGCCGCTGCCGACGACGAGCAGGTCGCCGTGCAGCACGCCGCCCTCG
>JBHEMG010000061.1:0-33012 GCA_046262715.1 Gemmatimonadales bacterium | reverse complement strand
GGGGAAGGGGGAGGGGGGGGGGGGACGGGGACGGGTTAAAAGATCGAGCGCGTAAAGCCGCCATCGACCTGGAGCACGGCGCCGGTAATATAGCTGGCCCGTTCCGATGCCAGAAACACGACCGCCGCGGCCAGCTCCTCGGGCGTGCCGATGCGTCCCATCGGCGTTTCGGCCATGCGCTGCTTGATCATTTCGGGTCGTGCCCTGGTGAGTTCCTCGATCCGCTCGGTCGCGATGAATCCCGGGTTCACGCTGTTCACGGTGATGCCGTCCTTGGCGACTTCATCCGAGAGCGCCTTGGCGAAGCCGAGGACGCCGGCCCGTGCCGTGGTCGACAGGATCAGGCCGGGCAGCGGCTGCTTGGCCGCCACGGATACCAGACAGATGACCCGCCCCCATCCGGCTTTGCGCATGATCGGCACGGCGGCGCGGGCGAGATGGACCGTCGACAACAGGTTGAGCTCGATCGCGCGTTGCCAGGCCTCTGCCGGTTGATCCATGAAGGGCGCGGCGGGCGGACCACCGGCATTGCAGAACAGGATGTCGAGACGGCCAAGCTCGGCAGCGACGCGCTGCACGAGCGCGGTGGCTTGCGTGGGGTTGGACACGTCGGCGGGGAAGGGCGCATTGCTGCGCGCGTTGACCGCCACCCGCGCACCTTCTTCCTTCAGCGCCGTGGCGACCGCGTGGCCGATGCCACGCGTGCCGCCACATACCAATGCGACGCGTCCTTCCAGGCCAAGCTTCACGCGCGCTCGATGCGCACCGCGCACACCTTCAGCTCGGCCATTTTCGCGTAGGGATCGAGCACCGGGTTGGTGAGCAGGTTCGCCGCCGCCTCGCGGAAATGGAACGGCACGAACACCTGACCGCGCGCGACGCGTTCGCTGACGCGCGCAGCGCTCACCATCGAGTTGCGACGCGAGGTGAGTCGTACGAGCTCACCCTCCCGCACATCGAGCTGGCGGGCGTCGTCGGGATGGATCTCGACGATGGCCGTCGGCTCGCGAGCATCGAGCCCGCTGGAGCGCCGCGTCATGGTGCCGGTATGCCAATGGAAGAGCTGGCGCCCGGTGTTCATCACGAATGGGTACTCGTCATCGGGGAGCTCGACGGGATCGGTGTATTCGACGGCCACGAACTTGACCAGACCGTCGTCGGTCGGGAACGCCTCGTCGAACAGGAATGCCGTCCCGGGATGCTCGGCCGTCGGGACCGGGTATTGTAGTCCCGCGCCTGCGAGCCTTGCGTAGGTGACGCCTGCCCAGCTCGGCGTCACGCTTGCGATCTCGGTCATCACATCCTCGGCGCCACGGTAGGTCGTCGGCAGCCCCAGCCGGTTGGAAAGATCGATGAGGATCGCGAGATCGCCCCGTGCCTCGCCGGGCGAATCGATGGCTTGGTGCGTGAGCTGGATACGCCGTTCGGTATTCACGAACGTGCCCGACTTCTCGGCGAAGCTCGAGCCCGGCAGCACCACGTCGGCGTAGCGCGCCGTCTCCGTGAGAAAAAGATCCTGCACCGCCATGAACTCGAGCTCCTGGAACCAATGTTCGGCGTGCGCGATGACGGGGTCGGAGATGATCGGGTTTTCGCCCATGATGTACATGCCGCGAATGCCGCTCTCCGGTTTGACCACCTCGGTAAGCATCAGTCCGCCCTTGAGCGACAACGCGTCTGGCGGCACGCCCCACGCGCGCGCGAAGCGGTCACGTACGTGCGGATCGGTGACGGGGGCATAATCGGTATAGGCAAACGGGACGGCGCCCATGTCGGACGCGCCCTGCACGTTGTTCTGCCCGCGGACCGGCAGCATCGCCGCGCCCCAGCGGCCGATCATGCCGCAGGCGAACATCAAATTGAGCAGCGATGTCACGATGTCGGTGCCGTTGGCGTGCTGGGTCAGCCCCATCGCCCAAAGCGTGCTGGTATTGGGGCCGCGTCCATAGATCTCGGCGGCGCGACGAATCTTTTCCGCGGGGATCCCGGTGATCTTGGCGGCCTTCTCGGGCGTGTATGGAGCGACGGCTGCCCGCACCTTGTCGAACTCGTGCGTGCGCGCGGCGATGAACTGCTTGTCTTCGAGGCCAAGCGACAGGATGTGGCTCAACATCGCGGAATAGAGCGCGACATCGGTGCCGGGCTGCATTTGCAGGTGGACATCGGCGCGGCCGGCGAGCTCTGTTTTGCGCGGATCAGCCACGATGAGCTGCGCGCCCTTTTCGTGCGCCCGCTTCAGCGCGGCGCCGAACACGGGGTGGGACTCCGTGGTGTTTGCCCCGGCGATGAAGATCACGTCGCAGGCTTCCTCGATCTCGCGCATCGAGCCCGAGGCGGCGGCCGTATTGATCGCGCGCTGCATCGCCGCGACCGACGTCGAATGGCACAGCCGAGTGCAGTGATCGATGTTGTTCGTGCCTACCGCGCCGCGGAACATCCGCATCATCACGTAGTTCTCTTCGTTCGAGCACTTGGCCGATGAAAAGCAGGCAAGCGCGTCGGGCCCGCGCGACGCCTTGATCCGCAGCATCTCCTGCGCGGTGAGCTCCATCGCTTCTTCCCAGGTCGCTTCGCGAAACGGGCTGTACCACTCGGGTGGGATCGCGACGCGGTCGCGAATATCCATGTCGACGCGGTCGAGTAGCGGCAGCTCGCGCACCGATTTGCCCGTGGCACGCGGCGGCGTGCCCGGCTTGGAGCGCCGGCCTTCGCCTTCGATGGTGCGCCACGGACCGGCGCGCCGCTCGGCACCTTTCGGGCCCTTCCAAATCCAGCGGCCGGCTTCCCGGATCCAGCCCTTCCGTATGAGGGGCTTGGTGAGCCGATCGCGGTGCTGTGGAAAGTCGTACCCGAAGCGGCCTTTGACGCAGGTCGACCCTTGATTGGGCGTGTCGAGCTCGATGTCGGGCGAGGTGACGCGGACGACTGTGTTGTCGGCGACGTGCAGATCCACCTGGCACCCCACGCCGCAGTAGGGGCAGACCGAGCGCACGATTTTATCGGGATGGCGAATCTGCTCGGGCGCGAAGCGCTGCCGCGGCATCACCTCGAAGATTGCTCCCGTGGGGCACACGCGAACGCACTCGCCGCACCAGGTGCAGCCCGCTTTGTCAGGATCGCCGTCGGCGCCGACGATGATTTCGGCATGCTCGCCGCGCCAACCCACATCCAGTACGCCGACCACCTGGATGTCCTCGCAGGCACGCACGCAGCGCGTGCACAGGATGCAGGTGGACATGTCGTGGCGGATCATCGGGTCGCCGGGTCGTTCGTCGCCAGAGCGCAACGGCAGGTCGCGCTCCAGGGCGGGCGTCGGCACGACGTCGTACTGCACGAGGTAGCGCTCGAACTCGTTGCGCGGCGTGGCGCGGCCGCCATTGCGCAGATGATCGGCGGGATAGCGCTCCGAGAGGAGACGCAACACGCCCCTTCTGTTTTCTACCGCGGCGTGCGACTGCGTGGTTACGACCATGCCGTCCGCGACTTTGATGGCGCAGGCGGGGACCAGTTTTGCCTGTCCTTCGACCGAAACGAGGCAGATCCGGCAGTTACCAACGATGGGGAGCTTGGGATACCAGCACAGCGTGGGAATCTCGATACCGGCCGTGCGGGCGGCATCGAGGATGGTTTGCCCATCGGATGCGTTTAGGGAACGACCATCGACCGTAAGCGTCGGCATGCCTGATAAATAGGCCGCCGGGTCCAGCTAGCAAGGCTAGATAATCTTGGGATCGATAGGCAGATGGTTGTGCGTATGATCGCCGTTCTCGCCTTCATCTAAGAACCAGCAATACGCCCAGATCTTGGCGGGCCGGAGGATTTGGCGTCCTGCGCGCAGGATAATGCCCATCGGTTCATCGTCGAGAACGAGAGGAAGGCTTGTCATGCTCGGGTGCATATGCAAGCGCCTTGCCAAGGCTTGCCATACGTTAAGATGCGGATTCGTAAGAGGTTACATCGAGGTCTTAAGGCGGCTGCGTTACTCCGACACGTTCAAGGCGCTTTGCTGCGTGTCTTGCTGACGCGGCGGCTTGATCGCCGTAAATCCCGAACGTTTGGCGCGCCGGGCGTTGCTCCGTTGGACCTGCCATCCCTGATACAGGGACTGGAGCGCCTCGGGCGCCAGCGGGATGACGCCGCGATGCTCGGCGGCCGCAGGCAGCAACACATGCACGCCTCCAGAGGGCGTCCGCACCTGGAGGTCAGCGATCAGCGAGGCGCGATGTTTGGCGCGCAGCGGCGCCAGCGTTGCCGGGGCAATCGCCACGAGCGCCGGCGACAGGTCGGGAAACCAGCTCCCAAAATTGATCACGAGCGCCTGGAACGCCCCCGCGAGCTGCTCGGCCACCGCGCGTCCCTCGGCCGCTTCGACCGCGCCCAGATCCTGATCGAGCAGGAAGACCTCCGCGTCATGCGCGGCCAAAAACAGCGCTTCGGCCAGCGCGGCCGAGCCGAGGACGACGACGATGTCGCCGGGCTCGAGCCGGTCGGCCCACGGCACGATTGGATGCCCGCGATCGAGGCCCCAGTGGGTCGGCTCGCGCTGCGCCTCGCGCAGTGCCCGGTGCTTTTGCTTCCAGCGCGGAAACGAAGGCAGGCGCAGCCGCTGCGCGATGATGCGGTCGACATGCTCGAGCAGCAGCACCTCGGTGAGCAGGTACTGGTCCTGGGCGCTCGCCTGCAGCTCGCGCACCGCTTCGTCGCCAATCTGCAGCAGCTCCTCGCGCGGCACGGTGTTCTTGTATTCCTCGAGCCGCTGCAGGATGAATTCCTGGTACTCCTGCTTGAGGGAGCGCGGCGCGCGGCGGACGGGTGTCATGCCCGCCTTGCTCGGCCGCTCGAAAGGCACGGAAGTCAGCATGGCTCGACGTGCACAGTGACTTCTTCCAGCTCGAGGTCGCGCTTCAGCCGCTCTTCGACCGCATCCGCGATGGCGTGCGCGGCGGCCACGTTGGCGCTCGAGTCCACGGCGATCGTCACCTCGGCGTAGCGCACGCCGGCATTGCCGCCGCGCGAGCGAATGCCATACGCGCTCTTCACCCCTTCGACTGCCTGTGCCGACTGGCGGATGGTGGGCGCCGGAATCGCGCGCTCATCGACCAGCACCGGGACCACGCGCGAGAGAATCTGGTAGGCGACGCGTACGATCAGCAGCGCGACGGCGATCGCGACCGCGGGATCGACCCAGGTATAACCCTGGCGGGAGAACAGCACGCCGATGAGAACGCCGATCGTGATGAAGACGTCCGTACGCGTGTGGGCGGCGTCGGCGATTAGGAGCTCGCTCCGCAGCTCCTGGCCGCGGCGGTTCTCATACCAGGCGACGAGAATGTTGGTGGCGAGCGTTGCCAATAGTATGGCGAGACCGATGTCGGTGACCCGTACGGCGTGGCCCCCGGACCGCAGGTGTCCCACGGCGCTGCGGAGTAGCTCGAAGCAGACCACCGACAGAAAAACGACGATGGCGAGCGCACCCAACGTCTCGAACTTGCCGTGCCCGTAGGGGTGCTCTTCATCGGGCTCGCGAGCGGCGACGCGCATCACGACGAGTCCGAGGATGTTGTAGACGGCGTCGACAGAGGAGTGCGCGGCGTCACCGAGGACGGCGAGCGAGCCGGCGAGGACCCCGACTACCGTCTTGGCGACCAAGACGGCGATGTTCGCCACGAGCAGTCCGCCAAGCACTCGGCGAACCGCGAGAGACCGGTTCAGGGCTTTACCGGTTGCGGCCATGGCCTGCAAGCTTATGCCAGGGGCCGATTTAGTCAACTTTCTGGAGCAGAACGCCCTTCAGATAGCCCGTCTCCGGGACGTTGAGGAGCTCGGGATGGTCGCTCGCGGCGGCGGTTGCCCCCAGAAACTGGATCCGGCGGCCGGAGTCGCGGGCCGCGGCGGCGAGCATGGCGTTGAAGACGTCCCGGCTCACGTGGTAGGAGCAGGAGGACGTGAACAACACACCGCCTTCAGCCAGGATTTTCATCGCCCGGAGGTTGATCTCCTTGTAGCCGGCTACCGCGCGTTCGACACTCGCTTTCGTTTTGGCAAATGCCGGCGGGTCGAGCACGATCGTGTCGAACTGCTCGCGGCGCCGCTCCAGCTCGCGCAGCAAATCAAAGGCATTGGCCTCGCGCCAGGCGATATTGGCGATTCCGTTGAGCCGGGCATTTTCGGCGCCGCGCGCGAGTGCCTCTGTGCTCTGATCGACCGCGACGACCTCTTTCGCATTGCGCGCGAGATGCAGAGCGAATGAGCCGTGATAGGTAAACAGATCGAGGGCGCGGCCGCCCCGTTTGGTGTGATGGGCGACGAGCGCTCGGTTCTCGCGCTGATCGAGAAACGCGCCGGTCTTCTGTCCGGTCCACGGCGCGGCCAGGTAGCGCACGCCATCCTCGACAATTTCTACCGTCTCGGGTACCTCGCCACAGGCCAGCACGACCTCGGCCGCCAATCCTTCGTGCCGCCGGATCGCGGTATCGTTGCGCAGCAGGATGCCTTCCGGTTGCAGGACCTGCTTTATCCCGTCTAGCACTTGATCGCGGACCGTCTCCAAACCGGCTGACAGGAGCTGCGTCACGACGTACGGACCGTACTTGTCGACGATGAGCGAGGGGAGACCGTCCCCTTCGCCATGCACGGCGCGCCATGCGGACGCCGTGATTCCTTTGCGGCGCTCGGCGGCCTGACCGATGCGCCTGGCCCACCACGCCGCATCGATTGTCTCATCGATGCGTGTGAGCAGTCGCAGCCGGATCTCGGAAGTTGGCGAGTACAGCGCCTGTCCCAGGAAGCGTCCCTTGCGATCGGTGACCGCAACGATGCCGGGTTTCTTGTCCGGCTCTTCGGCGACGTCGCTGCGATAAATCCACGGGTGGCCTTGTTTCCACCGGTCAGATCCGCGCGCCGAGACCTTGACGGCGGTCCCGGTCACCGGTCGGGCCGGAGGGCGGCGGCGCCCCGCAAGTAGATATGTTTGAGGGACCTCGCGGGCTGCGACGTATAGAAGTGCAGCAGGACGCGGATGCAGCGTTTCAGGCCGGACGGAACGGCGACTTCCGCCGTGCCGAGCAGCGGTACATCGGTCCAGCCGAGTCCGCGGGCGGCGCGCGCTGGATACTCGGCCGTCAGGTCGGGTGAGGATGTGAAAATCGCGCTCTCGACGTCCTCAGGCGCGAAGCCGTTGGCCTGCTGCAGCGACGACAGCAGCTCTGCCGTCGCCTCGAGAATCGCCTCACTCGTGTTCGCGGACGCCGTGGTCGCTCCACGCAGGCCGCGCAGGATTTTCGTCATGGCGCTTGCCGATCAATTGCGTTTGATGGTGATCACCGATCCGCTCCTGCTCCGTGGCCGGGACGCGGTGGTGGTATGTCGCGCCGCCACTCGCGGCGGCGCGACGATGATTCAGGTGCGCTGGAAAGATGGCGCGCCGCACGAAGTTTTGGAGTTGACCCGCGCGTTGGTCGCCGCCCTTTCGGTCCCCGTCATCGTGAATGACCGCGTCGACATCGCGCTCGCGGCCGATGCGGCAGGCGCCCATCTGGGCTGGGACGATCCGCCGCTCGCGGCGTTGCGCCCGCGCGTCCCCGGTGGCTTTCTGCTTGGTCTCTCCGTCGGGACGGAGGATGAGGCAGTGCGTCCCGGCGCCGCGGCCGCCGATTATTGGAGTATCGGTCCCTGCTTTGCGACTCCGAGTAAAAGCGATGCGGGGCCGCCGCTCGGTCCGGAGGGGTTTGCCGCGTTGGCGCGGCTGGCCCCCGACGGGGTGCCGGTCATCGGGATCGGTGGCATTACGGCGGCGAACGCGCCGCTCGTCCTCGGCAGCGGCGCCGCCGGGGTTGCCGTTATCGGCGCGGTGCTGCGCGCGGCGGACCCGGAGACCGCTGCACGGGCGGTGGCCGCTGTCGCACGCGCTTGATCGCGAGCAGATGATCAGCGTATGACGCCGAGAAGACGTGCTTGCCGTCGGGCTGCGCGACGAAGTAGAGGTAGTTGATCAGCGCCGGGTAGAGCGCGGCGATGATGCTCGAATCGCTCGGCTGATTGATCGGGCCGGGCGGCAAGCCGGTGTTGATGTAGGTGTTGTACGGCGAGCGTATCCGCAGCTGGCCTTCCCACACCCGCCGCAGCCGCCGCCCGTGCGCATACACCACCGTCGGGTCCGCTTGTAACGCCATGCCACGCTTCAGCCGGTTGTGATAGACGGCGGAGACGTACGGTCGGTCCGGACCGTACCGCACTTCCGCCTCGATGATCGACGCGAGCGTCACGATCTCGTGGCGGGTCATGTGCAGCTCGGCGAGGCGCGCGTCCCATTCCGGCTGCCAGCGCGCGATGAACTCGTGCGTCATCACTTTCACGAGCTCGCGCGCGCGCATGCGCATCGGGACGACGTAGGTGGTCGGATACATGTAGCCTTCGACGCCCGCCGGCGACTGCAGGATGCCCAGCTCGCGCTCGAGCGAGGTGTCACGCATGGCGGCGACGAAGGAATCCCGCGGCACGCCAAGCCAGGAGCGCGCGCGCTCACCCACCTCGAAGCCCATCATCCCCTCGAGCACCGTGAAGCGCGCCTCGAGCCCGCGCCCCGTTTTGAGGGTGCTGACGATCGTGCTCCAGCGCTCGCCATGGGCGAAGGTGTACACGCCGCTCTTGAGGTTTGACGGCAGGCCGCGCACACGTGCATAGAGGCTAAACCAGTCGCGGTTCTCGATCACGCCGCGCGACTCGAGCGTGTCGAGCGCTTGATAATAGGTGGCGCCCCGCGGAATGATGACGATGACGTTGTTGGCGACGGACTGGTAACCGGCGGGCTCGGGTTTGGAGCATGAGACTGCCAAGCTCACCGCCACAATGCGAAATGCGTAATTCGGAATGCGAAATTGACGAGCGAACTTCCCGTCGCCATTCCGCATTCCACATTTCGCATTCCGCATTGTCACAGAGCCGTCCCCTTCCTCGCATCCAGAAAGTGTTGCAACAACAGGGCCGCGGCCATGGCGTCCAGATCCGCTTTGCGACCGCGCGTCGAGCCGCCCATTTCCTTCACGGCCGCGAGCACCCGGGCCGTTGTCATCCGCTCGTCCCACATATGCACCTCCAGGTCTCCGCTCACTCGACGCTTGATATCTTCCGCGAGTGCTCGCGCGGCGTGCGCGGCGTCACCTTCGGCGCCGGTCTCATCGAGCGGGAGCCCGACGAGGATACCCACAACATTGTGCGTGGTGACCTGTTCGAGGAACTGCGCCATGGGAAAGCGCTTGCCGGCGCGGCGCGTCAGCGTCATGAGGGGCTGGGCGAGGACCTGTGTTTCGTCAGAAAGGGCGAGGCCGATGCGGCGCTCGCCCCAGTCCACCGCAAGGAGCCGGCCTTTCACCCTTGCGACATCGTCTGGAAGAACTCGTTGTTGGTTTTCGTACGCTTCAGTCGCTCGAGCAGGAATTCGATGGCCTCGACGGGGGGCATGTCGGACAGGAAGTTGCGCTGCAGGTAAACCTTATTGAGCTCTTCCTTGCTCAGCAGCAGCTCTTCTTTGCGGGTGCTGGTACGCTGCACGTCGATCGCCGGGAAGGTCCGCCGTTCGGCGATGCGCCGGTCGAGAATGACTTCGGAGTTACCGGTGCCCTTGAACTCCTCGAAGATGACTTCGTCCATGCGTGAGCCGGTATCGATCAGCGCGGTGGCGAGAATCGTCAGCGAGCCGCCGCCTTCGATGTTGCGCGCGGCGCCGAAGCAGCGCTTCGGCTTCTGCAGCGCGTTCGCGTCCACGCCGCCCGACAGGATCTTGCCCGAGTGCGGCACCACGACGTTGTGGGCGCGCCCCAGGCGGGTGATCGAGTCGAGCAGAATCACGACGTCCTTGCCGTGCTCTACCAGGCGCTTCGCCTTCTCGATCACCATGTCGGCGACCTGCACGTGGCGGTCCGCCGGCTCGTCGAACGTGGAGGATACGACCTCGACCTGCGGCCCCTTCACGTTCTCTTCCATGTCGGTCACCTCTTCGGGCCGCTCGTCGATGAGCAGCACGATGAGATAAACCTCGGGGTGATTCTCGATGATGGAGTTGGCGAGCTTCTGCATCAGGATCGTCTTGCCGGCCTTGGGCGGCGACACGATCAAGCCGCGCTGCCCTTTGCCGATGGGACTGAGAATGTCCAGGACACGCATCGAGAGGTCGCCGTCTTTGCGCTCGAGCTTCAGCTGTTGCTCGGGATAGCGCGGGCGAAGGTTGTCGAAGGCGACGCGGTGCTTGGCCTTCTCGGGCTCTTCGCCGTTGACGACCTCGACCTTCAGCAGCGCGAGGTAGCGCTCGCCTTCCTTCGGCGGCCGCACCTGGCCCATGATGGTGTCGCCGGTGCGCAGGTCGAATCGCTTGATCTGGCTGGGCGAGACGTAGATGTCGTCGGGGCCGTACAGATAATTCCAGTCGGGGCTGCGCAGAAATCCGTAGCCTTCCGGCAGAATTTCGAGCACGCCCTCGCCGCGCAGCACCGTGTCGGTGTCGAGCAGCGACTGCTCGATGCGGAAGATGAGATCCTGCTTGCGGAGCCCAGAGTAGTTGGTGATGTTCAGGCTCTCGGCCATCGCGTGTAGTTCCGCGACGGACTTCCTCTTTAATTCGGCGATATCCACGTGTGCTTCAGCTCCGTTTTTGCGCTACGGCGGGGAAAACCCGGGATGGGGGAGTGTTCTCGTTGATAATGGAAACTTGGAGTTATAGCGGTGTGCGAACGAAGCATAGTAGGCCCGCCGCCACGGCGAGTCAAGAGCGGCCGTGAGCCTCACCCCGTACCTGGTGGCGTGGCGGACGATCCCCCTCCACGACCGCGAAGTGATTGACGCACTTGTAGATCCAGCACACCGCGAGCCCTCCCCCCAGCTCGCCGAAGCCCTGCGCCAATGGCCGGGCACGTACTACTGGTCCCGCGAAACCGACGGCCACCACCTCGTGCTCACCCGCTCGACCTACAGGGCGCGCGAAGCGTGGCTGCTCCACGGCCTACTGTTGGCGGCCACCCTGTTCATGACGACGATGTCGGGCGCGGTCATCGCGGGCGCGCTCCCAGCGAGACTACTGGTGCTCTTCAACCCCGCCATGTGGGACTGGGCATTCCTGCGGGCATGGACCACCGGTCTCGGCTTCTCGTTGCCGCTGCTCGCAATCCTGTTGTGTCACGAGCTCGGCCACTACCTCACCGCGCGCCGCTATCAATTGAATGTGTCACCGCCTTTTTTCCTGCCCGGCCCGCCCACGCCCATTGGGATAGGCACATTCGGCGCGTTCATTCGCCTGCGCACCGTGCTCACCGACCGGCGGCAGCTGCTCGACGTCGGAGCCGCCGGCCCGATTGCCGGCTTCCTCGTGGCGCTGCCGATCCGCTGGTGGGGCTTCGCGCATAGTCAGCTGCTCGAGTCGAGCGTCAGCGGCATGTCGGTGCAGTCGGGCTGGGGGATCCTGCCGCTGGGCGATTCGCTGATTACGAAGCTGCTGCGCGTCCTGATCCATAAGAACAACGGCGAGCTGGTGCTGCATCCGGCGGCCTTCGCCGGCTGGCTCGGCATGTATGTGACGTTGTTGAATCTCCTGCCGATCGCGCAGCTCGATGGCGGTCACATCCTGTACGCGGCGTTGCCGCGGGTGCAGCGCTGGGTGGCGCGGATTTTCTGGGTCGTCATTCTGTTGATGGGATATTTTTCCAAGACCTGGCTGCTGTGGGGCATCATCGTGCTGCTGCTGTCGCGCGGGCGGTTCGGCCATCCGCCGGTGCTCGATGCGTATCGCCCGCTGCCCAAGTCGCGGATTTGGGTCCTGTGCGTGAGCCTGCTCCTCTTCGTCCTCACTTTTGCCCCGGCCCCCTCGCCCTGATGGTATTGCGTAAGTCGTAGCGGTTTATAATGTTGTTTCAAACCAGCCCCTGGATCGGCATGCCGGCACAACCTGCCCGATACACACCAGCTGCGGCGACCGACACGGTCGTTCACGATCTGCCTCCCATCCGTTTTGACGGACAACCCATAGAAATCCGGCTCTCCCTACGTCACGCCGAAGACGGCGTCTGGCGGGGGCGCATCATGTTCGGTGCCGAGGGCACCGAGGCGGAGCGGTCCAGCGCGGAAATCTTCTGCGCCGGCTCCGAGCAAGACCTGTGGCAATCGGTGCGGGATCTGCGCGACCATCACCTGCGCGACCTGTACCGCTCGCTGCTTTAATGAGCGATCCGAAGGCCATGGCGAAGCTGCGGCATGATCTCTCCAATCCTCTGTCCGCCATCCTCGCCGAAGCGCAGCTGCTCCTCCTCTCTCCCGAACGCTACGACGAGGAGTCGCTGACCGGACTCAAACAGATCGAGGACCTGGCGCGGAAGATGCGCCAGATACTGCAGAACCCAGAGTGAGCCGGCCGCATCGCTCGCAGTACTGCCCGCCCACGGCATGGTGGCCTCGCCGTCCGTTGCGCATCGCATTCCTTTTTAGACCTTCACGCCGAATGTCACTGCGCGTGACGCGCGTCATAGCGGTCCCGGTCAGTCGACGTTAAATCAGTCGTCGCCGAGCCCGCCCTTGCGCAGGCTTGAGGCGCGGGCATCTTAAACCCCCTTCTCTTGGTGGGAGTCCCCGACGTTGGCTGGTCGCCGGTCCCTGCTCCTGGCAATGAGCGGTTGTGTCGTGGCTTGCGCGGGCGGGCCGCGGCAATCGCCCGTCACGCCTGCCGACATCCCCGCCCTCAAAGCTCAAGCAACCCAACAACCCCGTAACGCGCAGATCCGCTTCCGACTCGCCGCCGCGCTGATGGCCGCGGGTCGGTGCGATACGGCCATCGTGGTCGCCAACGCCGGTCAGATGCTGGCGCCGGGTGAAGCGCTGGGTCCGATGGTCATCGGCGGCTGTCAGGAAAAAGACGGGCGCTATGACCTCGCGTACGCCACCTATACCGACTTCGCCGGCCGTTATCCGCAGTCACGCGGTGTAGGCGCGGTGCGCGCACTGGCGCAGCTCGCCCTGCGCACGCAAGCGACGCAGACGGCGAAGCTTGCGCTGGCGCGCGAATCGACGCTCACGGCGCAGCCGCCCACGCCGTCCTCGGTGGCCGTGCTGCCGCTCACGATCGCGGGCGACTCCACCGTGCAGCCGCTGTCGCGCGGCCTCGCCGAGCTGCTGACGACCGATCTCGCGCTGGTGCGCAGCCTGCGGCTGCTCGAGCGCGTGCAGATCGGCGCGTTGCTCGACGAACTGAAGCTGGGGCAGAGCGACCGCGCCGATGTGGCGACGGCCGCGCGGGTCGGCCGGTTGCTGCGCGCCGAGCGGATGGTGCAAGGGGTCGCGTCGATCGCGCAGAATGGTCCCGTGCGCATGTCGGCGACCGTAGTGCGCGGCGATGGCAACGTGCGCTCCAGCGCGCAGGTGAGCGGCACCTTCAAGCAGCTGCTCGATCTCGAGAAGCAGCTCGTGTTTGGTCTCGCGACGGAGCTCGGCATTCAATTGACCGAAGCGGAGCGGCAGCGGATCATGCGGGAAGGGCCGAAGAATCTCGCGGCGTTCCTGGCGTACAGTGAGGGACTCGAGGCGCTGGATCGCGGCGATTATCGCGCCGCCGCCGTCGCCTTCAGTGCTGCGGTGCGCGCCGATCCGTCGTTCCAGCAGGCGCAGCAGCAGCAGCAAGCCGCTGAAGCGGCGCCGGCGGTCCAAGCTTCACCCGGCGACGTCGTGACGGTCGTCGAGGCCGTCGCCCAACTGACGACGCCCACCGAGCCGGCATCGGCCGGCGCGCTGTCAGGCGCGACGACCGATGTCTCGGCGACGATCGGCGACGCCACGAACCAGACCGGTATCACCAGCACCATCAGCAATCCCACGCCTGAGAGCCAGGGCATTTCCAGCGTGGTCCAGGCGTCCGGCATCATCCGCATCATTTTCCGCCGGCCATGACGCGCGCGCGCCATCTGCTGCTCGCCTCGCTGCTGATGCCGGGAACGGTCGCGGCGCAGGCCGCGTCTACGAGCGCGCGCAGCGGGGTCTACTTCGAGTCCTACAGCTTCGGCAGCGGGCTCGCGTTCAGACGCATCAGTGAGCTGACGATCCCGGTGAGCGTCACGCAGCGCGTCGGCAGCCGGCTGGTCATCGATGTGAGCACCGCATTCGCCAGCGCCTCAGTCAAAGAGGCGAGCGGCGCCACGATCGACCATTCCGGCCTCATCGATACCGATCTCCGTGCGACCGTTGGCGTGATTCCCGGCAAGCTCGTGTTCAATCTGGTCGGCACGATTCCCACCGGCGCGACCGCGGTCCCCGATACGACGATCCCCCTGTTCGGCGCAACCGCCACCGATCTGCTGGGATTCACCACGCCCGGGTTCGGCTCAGGCGGCGGCGTCTCCGCTGGCTTCGCGTCCGCCTTCAAGATGGGCGCGAACTGGGCGATCGGGACCGGCGCGAGCTATCGCTACGGCGCGAGCTACGTCCCGGTCAAAGGCGGCACGGAGATGGCCCCAGGCGGCGAAGTGCGCGGGCGCTTCGGGCTCGAAGGGCCGTTTGGTGGCGGCAAATATTTCCGCGGAGCACTCGTCTATACGACCACGGCCGCCAACGATCTTGGCGCTGGTCGGCAGAGTAGCATCGGCGATCGCGTGCTCGCGTACGGCGCGGTGAGCCTGCCGTTAGGAAACGCTCATCTCTCCCTCTATGGATGGGAAATGCGCCGGCTCCGCTCGCGGGAGTACGCGACGCCGGGAACGATCGTCGTCCCCCGGGGCAACGTGCTCGCAGTCGGCACCCGTCTCGATCGTCCGCTCAGTCCCCGGACGACGTTGTCGCCGCTGCTCGAGTTCCGGCATGAGATGACCGGCGGCGGCGCGCGGATGCAGCTGCTCGGATACCTGCTGCGCACGGGCACAGACCTGCGCTACCGGATGGGCGACCGCGCGACGGCGGTGGTGCAGGCGCAGGTGGCCTTCGGCAAGCTGCAGGATGAAGGCACCAGCGTTTCGCTTTTTGGACCGCGTCTCGGACTTTTTCTCGAGTGGGCAAGGTAGTGCAGCTGAGCCGCCTGCCGTGGGTGTTGGCACTGGCAGGGGCATTCGCATGCGCGGACGGTTTTGCGCCCGGCCAGCGCGTCACTCTCTCCATCGTTCCCGTCTTTTCCGAAACTGCGTCCGGCGTCCTGTCGGGCGATCTCGATGCGCTGCACCTCCGCATCACCCGCATCCCGTCTAGCGCGCTCGTCATCGATACGACGGTCGCCGTCGACTCCAGCGGCAACGTCGATCTGCCGCTTACCGTGCCGCTGCTCTCCGATCCCGAGCAGTTCGAAATCCTGCTCGAAGGCGTGCGCGCGACGGACGCGGCGGTGCTCTATCAGGGGCTCGACACCGTCCAGGTTTCGGCCGGCTCGGCGACGCCGCCCCCGGTGGAGATTCCCGTCAGCTACGTCGGCCCCTGCGGGGCAGCGTCCGGCTGTGCGGTCACCGTCGGACCACTTGGCACGACGCTGGCGCAGGGCGACTCGGTGCTCATGAGCGTGCTGGTGGACTCAAGCGGCGTGCCGGTGCTGGGCGTGCCGGTCAGCCTCGTTACTCTCGATACCGCGCTCGTGCGCGTGCGAGCCTCGCGCTATATCGTGGCTCGCACCGGGACGCTGGGTGGCAGCGCGCGCGTGGTCGCGCGGATCCATGGCGATGAGGATACGCTCGCCGTGGGAATCGCTCTCGCCACGCTGCCGGCGATCAGTCTCAATCCGACAAGCGTGAGCTTCAATGCCACGGCCGGGGGCGCGAGTCCGGCGTCCAAGACCGTCAGCGTGACGAACGCCAGCACCGGTACGCTCAGCGGTCTGGCCGCTGGCACGATCAGCTACGGCGTGGGCGGGAGCGGCTGGCTCGCGACGAGCTTCGACGTGACGACCGCGCCCGCGACCCTCACGCTCACGGCGACCACCGGCAGTCTCGCGCCGGCGACGTACACGGCAACGGTGCCGGTCACGTCGGCGGTCGCCAGCAACAGCCCGCAGAATCTCACCGTGAGCTTCATCGTCACGGCGCCGCCGCCGGCGTCGGTGATCGTCACGCCCGGTTACGCCGCCATCCGCACCACGACAACGGTGCAGCTCGCCGATACCGTCAAGGACGCGTCGGGTAACCTGCTCACGCCCACGCTTGCCACCTGGACGAGTCGCACGCCGTCGGTTGCAACGGTGAACCCGGCAACGGGCCTCGTGACGGGTGTGAGCGCCGGGGCCGTCGTCATCGTGGCGACTGCTGGCAGCGCGAAAGATTCGACGCTTGTCACAGTCGGCAATTCGGCGTCGGCGCCGGGAGACATGCTCGTTGCCGCGCTCACCAATAGCCGTGCGTTCGGTACACGGCGCGTCGGGCAGCGCGTTACGGTGGACGTGCGCGTCGAACAGGTGGCCGTCCCCGCCGATTCGCTCGGGAGCTACAACGCACGGTACACGTGGAACCCCGCGGTGCTGCGCTTCGACAGTACGTCAGCCGGGACATACGCGGCGCCGACGGTGAACTCCGACAGCACCAACATCGGCGTGCTCCGCTTTGCGGCCGTGGATGCCAATTCGAAATCCGGTGCGCTGGTGCTGACACGGATCTGGTTCACCGCGCTCACTACCGGCGCCGACGGTCACAACTTGCAGATCACGGAGTTGTCGGGCGTGTCGCCCAACTTCTTCAATTACTTCACGAGCGGCCGCTTCGTTGTCGTATCGGGTGCCGCGCGCATCACCCCCTAGCTCGGCACTGCCGAGGGAGGACTAGGATCATGTTGCCACTTCGTAGCATTGCCATGGCCGTCGTGCTGGTCGGCGCTGCGTGCGCCGATGAGCCGACCCGGCCCGACCCGCAGCCACCGCCGCCGGAGCAGGGCGTGAACGCGTACGTGGTCGTGGATAATCTCCACGCCTTGCCGGGCCAGCTGGTGCGCGTGAGCGTCCAGGTCCGTTCGGCCGACGCCAACCTGAAAGTCGGCAGCTACACGGGCCGTCTGCATTTCGATCCCGCGGCGCTGCAGTACAAGGCCGAGAGCGCGATCAACGACGGCCTGCGCGTCGCGAATCCGAACGGTGCGAGCGGCGGGGAAATCCGTTTTGCCGGCGCGAGCGCGACCGGCTTCGCGAATCTGACGCTGTATAGCGCCACGTTTACGGTGAAGCAGGCCAACTGGGCAGGGCAGCTGACGCTCCAGATGGAAGAGTTGTCGGCGGCACGCACGCTCACGAATCTGTCGCCGGCGCTGCGCGTGTCGCGCACGGTGTACGTCACCGGACAAGTCGCGCCGTAAGGGCGAGTCCATGCGCCGGGCCGTAGTCCCCCTGATCGCGCTGATCATCGCGGCGAGCGCCACGCTCGACGCGCAGTCGGCGCTCGTCGGGATGTATCCCGCGGGCGTGGGGCTCGACAGCGGACAGCGCGCGACCGTGCCGATCGTTGCGGACCTCCGCCCGGGGAGTTACAGCCTCGGCTCCTATCAGCTAACGCTGACATTCGATCCGAGCGTCGTGCGGTATGTCAGCGCGCAGGCCGGCGGACTCGGTGTGCCGGTCGTCAACGCAGGTAACGCTGCCACCGGTACGATCGTCCTCGGCGGTGCCTCGACGCTCATTCGCACCGGTCTCGTTACAGTGGCGGAAGTGACGTTCGAGATGCTCCATACCACCGGGTCCTCCCCGGTGGCGATCATCTCTCCGGAGCTTACCGCGCCGGGGACCTTCGCGTCGATTCCGACGCTCGGCACCTCGGGCACCATCTGCACGAGCGCAGGCACGTTTGGCGACGTCAATGGTGACGGCTCGATTCTGTCCAATGATGCGCTGCTGATCGTCACGGCGGCTGTCGGACTGCCGATTGCACCGTACACCCTCAGCAATGCCGACGTCGATAACGATGGCGATGCGGACACGCGCGACGCGCTCATCGTGCTGACGTCCGCTGTGGGACTGCCGACAACGGGCTTCAGGGTCGGCCAGGCAAGCGGCGGCTGTGGCGGCTCGCCGGCGGTGACGCTCGCCGTGAACCCCGGGACTGTCTCGCTCGCCGTCGGCGACGTCGTTCCCGTCAGCGTCCAACTGCTCGACGCCGGTGGACTTCCGACGTCCGCGAACGGCGTCGTGTGGAGCTCCGATGCGCCCGGGGTGGTGACGGTCGACTCCAGCGGACGGATCACTGCCGTCGGCAACGGCACCGCGATCGTCACGGCCGCCGCGATCGGCGTGTCACCACAGTCTGTCGCGGCCGCGGTGCAGGATCGGCACACCTGGTACGTGGACGCACCGGGGGCCGCGACGCAGACGGTCCACCTCGGCTCATCGGCCTATCCGTTCGGGGAGATTCAGGAGGCGCTCGACGCCGCGACGCCGGGGGATACCGTGATGGTGATGTATGCCCCCGCGCGCTATGGGCCCGTCACCATTTCCAAAGCTGTCACGGTGCTGGGTGACTCCGATGTGGTGTATGGGATGCCGCGCATCCGGAACAGCAGTGGACCCGCCATCCGCGCGAATGCGACTGGCACGGTCACGCTGCGCCATCTGGCGCTCGAGGAGTCGAATGCCGGTCTCGATGCGCGCGCGGATTCGCTGATCGTCCAATCGGTCTCTGTCTCCACGCTGCGTGGGCCCGGGTTCGTGGTTCACGGCATGCAGCTCGCGACGCTGGCGGACATCAGCGTGAATTCGGCGGTACTGGCCGGGGTGTTCGCCGACTCGAACGGATTCGTCGAGGTCAACGGTGCGAACATTCGCGCGATCGCGAACCGTAACGATTCCGCGGCCGCGATCGTGGTGCTGCACGGTGCGACCGCGCAGGTTCTGGACGCGCACATCCGCGGCGTCGAGCGCGGATCGGCGGTCGTCCTCAGCGGGCTGGGACGGGGCGTGATGCAGGTCTTCGATGCGCGGACGGCCGGCGGCGTCAACATCGACAGCGTCGGCAACATGGTGATTGGCCAAGCTCAGATCCTCGATGCCAGCGGAACCGATCGCGCACTCAGCATCCATTCCGATTCCGTATCGGTCGACTCGGTCATCGTGAACGGGACGGATCGCGCGGTCGAGATCTCACCGATGGCGCGCGACACGGCCACGCAGCCGAACACGTTTTTGAATCTCACGCGCAGCGCCGTTCTCAACGTGGCGGGCGCGGGTGGTCTGATCGTGGACCGGTTCGCCAATGTGCACATCTCCCGCATGACGGTCGCGAACGTACAGCTCGAGCACGGCATCGAGGTGCGGCGCCCGACGGTCGTACGGATCGACTCCGCGAATGTCGCTGGCATCGCCGAAGGCTTTGCCGTACGCGTGGATCCCGCCGCGTCGCTGTTAATGATCGGGGGCAGGTTGCGCGGGCACTCGGGCGGGCTGTCGGTCGATCGGATCCAAAACGTCCTGCTGACCGGTGTCGAAGTGGACAGCTCGGCCGTGCCCACGGCGTTCTGCTTCTCATGCACGCCGCGGATCGCCGTGTCCATCGCGCACGCCGACTCCGTGGTGCTCGATTCGCTCAACATTCACGACAACGTCGGCGGCGGCATTTTGGTCGACTCGGCACGCGTGCTGGCAGGGTGGGGGACCGCGGCGCTACGCAATCTGGGATTCACCGGCACGCCGGAGTGCCAGGAGTGCGTAGGATCGATCAAGCGCGCCGCCCAGTTCACGCTGTCCAACTTCCCCGGCGTCGTCGTGAACATGGTGCAGGATTCGCGGCTCTTCGCCTGGACCGTTCATGACAACGGGTTCGGCGGCCTCTTCTTCACCGGTTGGGACGCGCTCACTGGTGCGACCGCGCAGGTTTCCAATTCCTCGTTCCGCGCCGGCGCCGGAGCACTCCTCAGCGCCAGCGGCAACTATCTCGCGCCGAGCGGCGCGCTGGCGGTACAAGGCGGCAGCTTCCGCGGCGGCCGGCAGGCGGTGTCGGGTTCGTACCTCGATCGCCTCGAGATCACCGGAGCTACCATCGACAGCGCCGGCGACTACTACTATCCCGCGGTGCTGAGTTCGTCCGTGCGCAACGTCGCGCTGGTGAATGACACGCTCACACGCGCGCGGGGCTGGGGCATGCAGGTCTTGAGCGCCGACACCGCGAGTGCCGTCGGGAACGTCATCCGCGACGGACAGCCGGTAGATCCCTTCTCGCAGGAGGCAGCGCTGGAGTTCGTCTCCGTCGGGACAGGCGTCATTTACGGCAACCGGCTCGAGCGGAACGCGGTCCGCGGGATCATCGTGCGGAGCGGCAGCGGGCCGATGACGATCGACAGCAACGTCGTGGCCGACGACTCGGGCTTCGCGGCGTTGCAGCTCCATCAACCCGCAACGGTGCGCTGGAACCTGTTTGCAAGGAATTTCAACGGCATCTTCGTCGATGACTTTGGTGCCTCATCCGTCATCAGGCACAACAACTTCGAAGGCAGTGTATTCGATGGTTTGCGCAATCTTTCTGCCACGGCAGTAGTGGCGGACAGCAACTATTGGGGCGACGCGCTGGGCCCTCGCTGCGCCACGGGATGCGACACCACTTCGACCGGCGATAACATTTCCGGTCCGGCAACATATCTGCCTTTCGAGAACGTCCAAGTCTCTGGCGCGTTGATCGCAGCGCCGCGATTCCTCCCCGTGAGCCGGAGGACGCAATGAGCGCGCGCCTGCTCATAGTTGCCCTGATCGTGTTCGCCGCGGTCGCCAACACTGCAAGCGCGCAGACCATCACTGTCCGCCCCGCGGGTGATCTGTCGTCGCTCGTTGGCGTGCCGTTCGATGTCCCGATCGTGGCCGACTGGAATGGGCGACCCGACCGCCTCGGCTCGTTCGCTCTGACGCTGCGCTGGAACCCCGCGGTGCTGCGCTTCGAGAGTGGCGGCCCAGGCTCGTTCGGCTCGATTCAGGCGAACACCGACTCGGTTGCCACGGGCGTGCTGCGGCTCGCGGGAGCGAATCCCGCGGGTGTTACCGGCATCGTCACGCTCGGCGTCGGCCGGTTCACGCCGCTCAGCGCCGGCGTCACGCCGGTGTCGTTGTCGCTGAACGACATTTACGCGAGCGCTCCCGATTTCAGCGATGTCTCGGGCTCGACCGGCGCGCTGAGCGGCTTGTATTGCCCCGCGCGCGGGCACTGGGGTGACCCGGATGGCGACGGCACCGTCGGCTCGCGCGATGCGTTGATCGCGCTGTCGGAAGCCGTGGGGCTCGACGTTTCCGCGATTCCCGAGCATGGCTTGGCTGACGTCGACGGCGACGCCGCGGTGAAGGCACGCGACGCGTTGATCATCCTGTCGCTCGCCGTCGGCCTCGACGTCAGCGCCTACCGTGTCTCGCGCATTGCCGTCGGCAGCTGCGGCAGCGAACAGACGACGGTCTACGCCGTCACGCCGACCGGCGACACCGTAATGGCGCAGGATGAGTCGCAGATCCAGTTCGAGTTGCGGGCCACGGCGAGCGGCGCTGTGCGCGCGCTGCCGGACGTGTTTTGGCACACCAGCGATCCAGCGGTGTTGGTCGTCTTCCCGGACGGCCGGGGCCTAGCCGTTGGCGCTGGCAGCGCGGTCGTGACGGCGAAGAGCGGCGAGCGTGACAGTGCCACCGCCACGATCGTCGTGACGAATCGTCGGTCGCGGCATTACGTCGACGCGCGCGCGATCAGCGCGACCAATCAGCTCGGCACGCTCGCCCATCCGTACGCGAATCTCGACCAAGCCGCGCAGGTGGCCAGCCGTCATGATGGGGACACGGTGCTGGTGCAAGCGGGCCGCTACGAACAGGCGGCATTCGACTCCGGCGTCGTAATCCTCGGTACGCGGTCCGGATCCGCCCGCCCCCTGCTGCTGGGGGACGCGACGAGCGGGGTGGCGCTCACCTTCAAGGGGGGGACCCGGAGCGAAGTCCACGATCTGCAGATCGATGGCGTCGGTACGGGTTTGGCCGCGATTGGCGTCGATACATTGGTCGTGGACAGCCTCGGATACTACGAAGGCGCCGGCGGCTGCGGCAACACCGCCATCGCGGCGCTCGACATCGTGCAGCTTACGATCCGGCATTCCACGCTGATCGGCGCGGGCCAATACCAGGGGTGCGCCGACGGAATCATGCTCGCCGGCAACGCGCGGACCGTGGTCGTCGACGCCTCGGAGATCGGGGACTTCAGCGGTTATCCGCTGTACGTGACCGGGGGCGACAGCGTCGTCGTGCGCGGCTCGGTACTGCACGACAATTACAATGGCATCGAGGCTTATGCGGCCGCCGGCGGGTCGTTGGCGCTGGTCGTCGACAGCTCGCGCCTGCTGCGAAACTACTATCCTGGCGTGGCCGCCTCCGATCTGCGGCTGGGACTCGTGTCGCACAGCGTCATCGACATGGTCGACTACGACAATGCGCTCGATCTCTCCGGGACCGCGGCCTCCACAGGCGTGATCAGACTCGTGGCGGATTCGATTCGCGTGGGCGGCTACGACTGGCTCGACGCGGTGGCGCTCGACAGCGCGGTGGTGGATTCGATGCGCGTGACCGCTCTCGATGGGTCCTACTACGGCGGCGGATCCTTCTATGACGTCGACCTCGTCCGCGTCACGACGTCGTCGTTCTCGCAAATGAATCCCTATGGGACCATCATCGACGTCGCGCCCAACTACTACACGCCCGGTCCCACTCGGCTGGTGGTTGACAGCGTCACGATGACGGGCGCCTCGTCGTGCAGCCAGTGCACCGATGGGATTTCCACGACTGGCACCACCGTCACCGCCGCCCGGATTCGGGCGGACAACCTCGATTACGGCATCTATGTCGCCGACTCGGGTCTTACGGTTACGTCGTCCAGCTTCACCAACGTCTACCAGGGGATCTACACCTACAGCGTCGCCGCCCCCACGGTCATTCTGAACGGTGTGACGATGGTGAACGCGTATTACGGCATCGAGTCGTACAACGCGACGACGATTATCGACAACGCCGCTCTGTCCGGCGCGTCGGCGGGTTATGAAGGGATCTTCACGTACGGCGCGGGCGCCGACACGGTGCGCAACAGCACCGTGACCGATTACGACTATTCGATCGATGCCGAGGGCAGTTCCGCGTACCTCGCGAACAACATCCTGCTTCGGCCGCGTTCGGCGGGCATCTACCTGTCCGGCAGCGGCACGCTCACTGACAGCGCCGTGGTGATGAATAACAGCGTGACGTGTGATGCCGCCGGAGCGGCCTCCGCGGATGCTATTGATGCCTATTCCGCGAACCAGCGGATCGCCGGGAACACGGTCGCGGGCTGCACCAGCGGCATCTACGTGGAGAGCGGTCTCCCGGGGTTGGCGGCCACGGTGCGTGGCAACACGGTTGCGATGTCCGGCAACGCGACCTATCCCGGCATCCAGGTCGGCGCGCCCTACCGCGCCGAGGTCGTGGGCAACGTGATCACGGGTGGCGCGCCGTATGCCGGCGGCAGCATTTACCTCCGCGGAAACGCCTACGCACGGCTCCCATTCGCCCGCGTGGATTCCAACATTGTCCGCCTCGGACAGGTCTGGGGCATCAGGACCGAATCCGTCGATTCCCTCGGCGTGCGCGGCAACTTGGTCGAAGACGTCGCCGCCGGGCCATGTTGTAATGCCAATAGCGGCGGTATCACCTTCGACGGGAACGCGGCCTACACCGCCCGGGTTGTCGCCAACACGCTGCGGCGGATGCATGGCGCGAGTGCCATTGGGATCAGCCAGCTCGACACGGCCCTGGTGTTCGTGGACTCGAATGCCGTTTCCGAGTCAGATTCGGCGGCGCTGCTGCTCGGTGCCGGTGCATTGTCGATGGCCGCCAACAACATCACCAGCAACGCGCGCTACGGCGTCCTGATCAGCGGCTACAGCGCTGTCCCGCACCAGATACACGGCAATGCGTTTCAGGGCAATCAGCTCTACGCCGTCGCGTCGGCGAACGACGCGATTACCGATGCGACCGGCAATTGGTGGGGCGTCGATGGCGCTTTCCCGGGCACCGCCGGCGCCGACTCCGTGTACGGGCCCGTCAGCGACACCGCGCCCCTCGCCGCCAAGCCGGGTGTCCCGGCGCCGACCCCGCCAATGCCCATGCCGCTACTGACATCGGTATCTGTGACGCCGATCGTGGCCGGCGCTTCACCCTCGACGATGCCGGTTGTTCGTGCCGCGCCCCCGCTGCGGGTCGCGCCTATGCGCGTGCAACCGTCGGCCGGACGCCTGGCGCGAGCCGGGATGCCCCACCTGACCCGGCGACGCGCGGACGGCGGAAAAGCGGCGGCGATCGCGGCGCAGGCACGTCAGCGCGAAATCCACGAGCAGACCCGTGCGGCAGCGGCGCGCGCTCGGGCGGACACGCGGCAGCAGCGGCGCGCACGGAGTACCCCATGAGCGCCGTGCGAAGCTGCTTCCTCGTCCTCGCACTGGCCTGCGCACCCCTGCTCCTGTCGGCGCAGACCGGCACCCGGCTGGGCCTGCAGTTCGTCGCCAGCGGCGATACGGTCGTCGCGGTGCCGGACGGCGGAACCGTGACGCTCGAAGTGCAGGCCGGCTACGATGGGCTGGGCCAGGGAGTGGATACGTTCGCGCTGCGTCTCTACTTCGATCCCGCCAGGTTCTCGTACGCCTCGGCCGTCAAGCTCTGTAGCGATAACGCGGCGCCGTTGAATGTCACGAGTGGCGCGTCTTCGGTCGACGTCAGCACGGCGAGCTGTAAGAGTCCTTATTACGGCGAATCGCTGTTCCGGATCACGTTCCAACTCGCGCCCGGCGTCACGGACGGTGCGTGGTTCTCGTTCCGTCCCCTGTCCATCGTCGCCAATGGCGGTACCGACCGTACGCTCGATGCCACGAGCGACGTTGCGCAGGTCTGCCACGGCACGGGCGTCTGGGGCGATCTGGACGGCGACGGACGCGTCAACAGCCGCGACGCTCTCGCCACGCTCAGTTACGCGGTGGGCCTCGCTGTGCCGGGCAGTTTCGACGTGTCGGGACGCGGCGATGTCGATGCCGATGGCCAAGTGACGTCCCGTGATGCTCTCGCCATGCTGTCGGCCGCCATCGACCTGCCCACGTATGGGTTCCGTGTCGGCCAGGGCGTTGTGGATTACTGCGCACCCCAGCTGTTGCTGCCGCGTAGGCTGTACTTCTCGCGCACCGGCGCCAATCCGGGTGCGCCGGGTGTCTCGGGCCTGTCGATCCGCGCGTCGTTGGACTCGACGGTGACCATCGTGGGAGACAGCGCCGAGACCTACCTCTATAATCAGTGGCGGCCGCGCGTGTCGCCCGGCGGCAGCAGCGTGCTGTTCGTCTGCAACAACCCGTACTACTACTATCCCGGCATCTGCAAGGCGAATGCCGACGGATCGAGCCCCGTGCATCTGACCGCGCCGTTCAATAATGACGTCTCTCCCGACTGGTCACCGGATGGCAGCCAGATCGTGTTCCTGCACAACGGTGCGGTATGGCTGATGGATGCGAACGGGGGCGGCGCCGCCCAGGCGCCCGGGGCGCCGGCCTTCGGTGTGAGCAGCGTGTCCTGGCAACCGCAGGCCGGCAGCCGCACCATCGCCTACATCAATACGACCGGGTACGGGGAGATCCATGCCACGAACGTGGATGCGGCGGCCGATGTTCTGGTGCGTCCGTTCAGCTGCTGCGCCGTCACCTCGCCGCGTTGGATCGACTGGAATCCCGCGGGCGATTCCCTCGCCTTCGACACATACGTGAACGGCTACTCCGCCATTGCCACGGTGCCGGCCACCGCGGGGGCGGCACTCGATGTCCGCATCGCCTGGGCGCGGAGCTATGCGCAGCACCCCGCCTGGACCGATCAGGGGATCCTGTTCGACGCGCCCTTCACGACGTATCGCCTATTCCTGCTGCGACCTGATGGCGCCATCGTGCAAGTCCGGCCCGACAACGTCGACGATTATCTGCCCGGGATGAGTCGCCAATGAGGCGTGCCTGCCGTGTCGCCCTGCTCGCGCTGGCCTGCGCCGTAGCCTCCCGCGGGGTCGCGGCGCAGACCGTCAGCGCGCGCCTCGGCGGGGAGCTCACCGGCTTCCCGTTCAGCGTCGTCATGGTGCCCGTCGCCGTAGACATGAGCGCCTCGGGAGGCGAGAAACTGGGCAGCTACACGGCCCGCCTCGTCTGGAATCCCGCGTCGCTGTCGCCCTGCCTCGATCAGTACTGCGGCTACAACATGGTGGGCAACTTCCCGTTGCCTCAACTGAATGGTGACAGCATTCCCTACGGGGTGCTCAAGTTCACGGCCATTTCGCCGGTCGGCGCGGGTGGGCTCATCACACTGGCACAGTTCCCGTTCACCATCGTCGATACGGTGGGGACGCCGCTGACTTTGTCGTTCAGCGAAATGTCCGCGGCCGGGACATTCACCAACCTGCTGCCGCAGCTCGCGGTGTCGAACGGCGTGATCTGTCCCGCACGCGGTCGCTGGGGGGACGTCGATCGCGATACGCACGCCAACAGCCGCGACGCGCTCATCACGCTGTCGACTGTGGTGGGCCTGCCGATCGACACGACATTCGACGCCAGCCTCGCCGACGTCAACGCCGACGGCCGCGTGCAGAGCGTAGACGCCCTGATCATCCTGTCGTACGCGGTCGGGATCGACATTCCGGGCCAGCGCGTGCTGCTGCTCGCGCCCACGTCCTGCGGCACCGGCTCCGCCCGCACGCTGGCGGTCTTCCCGCCGAGCGCAGAGCTCGTGCCGAATCAGACCTTGCCGCTGCTGCTCCAGGCGCGCGACACGGCCGGCCGACTGGTCACCGTGAGTGACGCCGTCTGGCGCTCCTCCGACTACACGCTGGCGACCGTGGACGGCGCGGGTGTCGTGACGCCGCGGGCAGCAGGCACCGTCACGATTACGGGCGAAGTGGGCCCGGGCGTCCGCGCGAGCGCCACTATCACGGTGATCCCGCGCCGGACGGTATGGGAGGCCGACGCGCGGGTTACGGGAGCGGCGTTGCAGCTGGGGAGTGCCGCCTATCCATTCGATCACCCCGCGCGCGCGTTCCCGTTCGTGGCCGAGGGCGACACGATCCACGCCGCGAGTGGCACGTACGATTTCGAGGCGGACGGCCAGTTGTCCGTCGGCGTCGTGATTCGCGGCGGCGCGGTCGGCGATACCACGACGCGGCCGGTGTTCCGCGACGTGCAGCAAGGCTATCACACCGGGTTGCAACTCCAGGGCGGCGTCCGCACGCTCGTGCAGAACGTGGTGTTCAGGAATTTCGCGTACGCCGTCGACATGGATGGCGTGCGGAGCTTTGCGCTCGAGGATTCGCGGATCGAATCCCGGCCGGGGACGTACGGCACCGGCATCTACGCCTGCGGCTCGGGAACGATCGACACGGTGCGTGTGGACCGCAGCGTGCTGGTGGGCGATTCGAGCGGCTCCGGGCTCGATAATGATTACTGCGTCGAGCGCACCGCGCTCGTTTTGATTCGCGACTCCAGAATCAGCGGCTGGGGCGACGGCGTCGTTTGGACCGACGGCGATTCCATGGTCGTCCTGCGGACGACGATCGCGGACAATGACGGCTACGGCATCAACGCCGGGCAAGAGTACGACGTCAGTCCTTCCTTGTACGTGGCCCATAGCAGGATCGAGCGCAACTACTACGAGGGGATTTACGGCTATCCCATGCGGCGTGTCGTCATCGATACGAGCGTGATTGTGGCGGTCGAGGATGACGGGATCGACGTCGAGGGTGGGTGCGGCGAGTGCAGCGACCGGCCGATGCAGCTGTTCGCCATGCACGGGGACACGATCTACATGACGGCCGATGACTACAGCTGGCTGTCGCTGTATGACGCCGACTCGATGATCATCGACCGCTCGGTCGTGCGGTTCCCGGACACGGCATCGATCTATGCGTCCGGCTACGCGTCCAGCGTGACCGTCGGCAGGATCACGAACTCCGATTTTCTGTCCGTCGGCGCCGGAACGCTGCTCGATTTCAACGGTGACGATTTGCTGGTGGACAACGTGCGCGTCACCGGCTGCGCCGCGGCGTCCTGCGATCAGGCGTCCGGCTTCTCCGGCTCGGCGCATGACGCCCGCTTCCGGAACTCCACGTTCTCGCAGCTCTATTACGCGCTGCAAGTCGGCAGCAGCGGCAGCGGGGGGATTCACGAGGCCACAAACCTGACCATGGACTCCGTGTCGTACGCCATGCAGCTCGGCGGCGACAGCGCGTACGTCGCGAACAACCGGCTGACGCGCGTGAGTTATCTCGGCATCGAGGCCGGCACGGGCGGTGGATCGCCGGGGGGCGTCGTCCTCCAGGGCAACAGTGTGGCGTGTACGGCGTTTGCCGGCTCGCAATACGGGCTCCTGCTCGACACGCCACGGCGCTACACCGTCTTCGGCGATACGGTGACGGGCTGCGGGACGGCGGTCTACCTCCGCGCCCTGCTTTCGGGCAGCATTGTGCGCGGCACCGCCCTCAGGAACGGTCAATACGGCGTGCGCGGCGACCAGTACACCTACGACACCGTGACCGTCGCGGTAGACTCGAACGGGATCTCGGGGATGTCGCAGGCCGCCGCCTACTACACCGGCGGGCACGTGCTCTTCACGCGGAACCGGATCGAGAACAACGGACAGTTCGGGCTGCAGACCAGCACGGCGCTCGGTCAGCTCAACGAGGCGCATTTCAATGCCTTCGCGAACAATCCGTTCGGGGCGATCTACGCGGCGGGGGACAGCGTGAACGCGCAGTCCAACTACTGGGGTAGTGCGGCCGGTGCGTGTCAGGGCGGCGACTGCGTCGTCGGTCCCGTCGACACATCGAGTTTCCTGACCGCACCGCCGCTAGGCTTGCCGGGGCTTTCTCCCCCGCTCCTGGCGGCCCTGGCCACCACGATCAGTCCGACGAGCACGACGGGAGTCGCACCGCGGCAACCCGCCAGAGTCTCCCTCCATATCGTGAAGGCCGCGCGCGCGTCGCGCCACCTGCCCGCGGGAGTGTCGCCTGAACGCGCTGCGCAGATCCAACGCGCCGCGACGAAACGCGCGGCGCGCGCGGCCCAGCGCGCATCTCGACAGGCCGCACGGCGCGGTCCATCCTAGGGAATCCTTCGCCTGAGAGTGCCGTCATGCGTCGTTTTCGTCCGATTCTGTTGAGTGCATTGGCGGGGATGGCAGCTGGGTGTGGGGGCGGAGGCGGGGACGGCGGCAATGGTCCGCCCACTATCACCTCCGTCGTTATCAACGGCGATTCGACGGTCATCATCGCCGGCACGCGTTCGCTCAGCGCCACCGCTATGGCGGGCGCCACACCGGTCTCGACGGGCGTCACATTCCAGTGGTCATCTTCCGACACGACCCGCGCCACGGTCTCCGCATCCGGCCTCGTGAGCGGCGTGCGACTGGGCAGTACCAATGTCACCGCTCTCGCTGTTCTGAACGGCACGCCAACCTCGGTCTCGAGCTCGGCGCATGCTGTCCGCACGCGCATCGGCGCGATCGCCATTACGCCCGGAAGTCCATCGCTTGCATCGCTCGGCGACACCGCCGCGATGACGGCCGAAGCGCGAAACGCGCTGAACGCGCCCGTCGGGGGAATTACGTTCACCTGGCAGTCCCGGACACCGGGCGTAGCCAGCGCGACCGCGAAAGCGAACACCGCCCAGGCCGACGTCGTCGCGGTCACCAATGGCACGGCGCGCATCGTCGTAACGGGCGACGGCGTGTCCGATTCGGTGACCGCGACGGTGCAGCAAGTCGCGACGACGAGTTTCTCGATCACCCCAGACACGACCACGTTCCACCGCATCGGCGCGACCCTCACCCCGATCATCACCGCCGCGGATGCGCGCGGGAACCCGGTGGCCGCGTCCGCAATCAACTGGAATTCGGCGAACACCGCCGCCGCCACCGTGAATGGCACGACGGGCGTCGTCACATCGGTCAACGAGGGTGCCTCGCGGATCGTCGCAACATCCGGCGCCTTCGCCGATACGATCCGCGTCGGCGTCGCGCTCGTCTATAAATCCGCCGAGATCGCCACGAGTGGCGCGTTGCCGGCCCCCATCGATTCCGGTGTGATCAACAAGCTCAACGGCTCGCTGCAGCTCGGGCTGATCGTACGCGATTCCGGCAATACCATCGTGCCCAACCCGCAGGGCATCGCTTGGTCGCTCAAAACCGGCGCCATCGCGTCCATCGGCGCGTCCTCCGGGCTCATCACGGGCAACACCAACACGGGGCGGGATACTGTCGTCCTCGTCGCGCGCACTGCACGCGACAGCGCGCCGGTCGTGGTGCGGCAGGTCGTGGCAACGATCGGTGTGACGCCGGCCAGCCCCGCCGCGCTGAACTTTGTCGGAGACACGCAGCGCTTTGCTGCTCAGCCACTCGATTCCGGCGGTGCGGCAATCCCCGCGCTCACGATCACCTGGTCCACTAATAACGCCGTGCTTGGCATCAATGCCGCCGGGCTCGCGACCGCGCTGCAACGCTCCAGCGCGGCGGGCGTGAACGTGAAGGTGCGGGCAGCAACGGGCGGCGTCACCGACTCCTCGCGGTCGATCGTCGTAAAGCAGGTGCCGGCCAGCGCGAATCTGAATCCGAATTCATTCGGGACGCTCAGGGCGCTGGGACGGCAGGCGTCGGCTTCCTGTGACGTGCTCGATTCCGCCGACGACACGATTCCCAACCATTTGTGCACGTGGACGGCGGGAACGCCCGGCGTAGTGTCGTTCAGCCCAGCGACGGCGAAAACCACGACGGTGACCGCGGTCGGCAACGGCACGACGACGATTCAAGCGCAGGCCGCGCCGACTCTCTTTGGATTCAATTCGATCAGCGTGGATCAGGTCGCGGCATCCGTGTCGCTGCTGCCGGTCAATGTCGGCACGCCGGACGTGCAGATGACGATCAGCCAGAGCGCGCCGTTCATTGCCATCGTCCGTGATTCGACCAACAACGTCGACGCGCGAGCGCGCACCGACGTGGCCTGGACGGTAACGCCCGGAACGCATGCAACGCTGTCGGCAAGCACATCGGCGGCGGTAACGGTCACGACCAATGCCAGTGCGGGCTCCGAGACGGTGCGCGCCACGATCGGCGCGGTCTTCGGAGAGCGCATCGTAGCCGTGGCCGCCACGGGTATCAAATTCAGCGGCGCGACCGGCGTCCAGTCGGTCTTCACAGGAAATTGCACCAGCTGTCACAGCGGCGCCGGGGCGCCGGAGGGAATGAGTCTCGCGAGTGGCGTTGCTTACGGGGCGACCGTCGATCAGGCGGCGGGCGAATCCCCGCTCAAACGCGTGCGGCCGTTCCGACCCGACTCATCGTACCTCGTGCACAAAATCCAGGGGACGCAGGCGACCGTCGGCGGCAGCGGCGCGCGCATGCCCTTCGGATGCAGCAATGCGAGCTGCCTGCCGAACGCCACCATCAACCTGATCCGGAACTGGATTTTACAAGGGGCGGTGAGCAACTGAGCCGTTGTACAGATACAGCGCGAGCAGCACGGTCGTCGCCGCACTCACACCGTACTTCCAAATCGCGGGGGCAGCCGAAGCCGACAACAGGCCTTCGATTGTCCCCGCGATCGCGAGCAGAATCACCACCGCGCCGATCATCCTGGCTGCGATGCGGCCTTCGAGGACGAGCGCATCCTTGCGGGTGCGATCTCCCGGTGCGATCAGCGCTTTGGCCAGGCGGAATCCGGCGCCGGCGGAAATGAAGATCGCCGTCAGCTCGAGCACGCCGTGCCCGGCGACGAAGGTGAGCAGATACTTCAGCGCGTGATAGTTGTTGAACAGGCCGAGACCCAGCCCCAGCATCATGCCGTTGGTGAATAGCAGCCAGGCCGTGAGCAGGCCCCCGGTCAGCCCCCCCACGAACACGCCGAAGGAAACGTTGATGTTGTTTGTAATGATCAACGCAGCAATCAGGGGCCGCTCCTCGCCCGCCTCGGCGTAGGTCCGGCCTTCCACCTGACGCTCGGCCGCTTCCTCGGCGCGCGACACCATGACCGGCGACACGATCTCTTCCGCCAGCGCCGGACGTTCCCGAATCATCACGTAGCCGATCGCGGCGGGAATGACGAATAAGAGGAAGGCGAACACCACGTATGGCCACGATTGCACGACGGCGGCCGGGAAGTCGCGCAGGATATAATGAAGGAGAGGCGTGCGCCCCTTGCCCCGTGCCCGGTACAGCGCGTTGTGTCCCGCGCTCACGACCCGCTCCAAATAGGCGATCACCCTGGGATCGACCTGATAGGTGCGGGCGCGCGCGAGATCCGCCGCCACCTCGCGATATTGCGCGGCAAACGCGGGGATCTCTCCCGGCGCGAGCGCACCCACGCCCGACCGCTCCATTCGCACGGCCGTCGCGCGAAACATCTCCCACGCCTCGCGTTTCTTCTCGACGAAACGTTCCGCCGGTACCGTGATCCGGCCGGCGGCGCCCGCCTGGGCCCGTGGCGCAAAACGGCTGCGACGCTTGAGCTGCTCTTCGGCGAATACGGTGACCAGATACGCCTGCGCATCGGCGCTGCGACGGGGGATCCGCCCTTCAAAACGGCGCACCAGATCGGCGCTGATGCGCGCCTGGACGGCGGGGGTGAGCTCGTGCAAACGCGCCAGAAAACGGTCCAGCAGCCGGAATTCGTCCTCCGACAGTTCCGGAGGCCCCGTCTCGATTGGTTCGGCGATTGACGGCGTCGCCCCGCTGGGTGCTCCCAGGAGCCAATCGGTGGGCCGGTCGCGTACGACGATCGTTCCCGCGGCCATATCGCCCGGTCGCTTGTTGCTCGGATGGAGGAACATGCTCAGCAGGGCGGGGGCGAACGGGACCGGAAAGTAGCAGTCGAGCACGCGAATCAGATTCCGCAGGAGCGCCGCGGCGGGAGTGACGGAGCGGCCGGTGTCCATGACGACGCGAATTCCCAGCGCCTGCTTGCCGGGTGTACGTCCGCCGTTCAGCGCCTCGAACAGCGCGAAGTATCCCCAGACGAAGCAGAAGGTGATCAGAATCATGACCGCGGCCAGCCAGCTCTGCAT
>JBHEMG010000060.1:0-26705 GCA_046262715.1 Gemmatimonadales bacterium | reverse complement strand
CACGGGCGTGATCGCCGACGCGACGCGGCGGGCTTCCTCGAAGTGCACGTCACCCACCAGCCGATAGCCCTGCTTCCGCGAGGGATCGTCGACGCGATTGACGCCGACATCGATCACGACGGCACCCGGCTTCACCATGTCCCCGCTGACGAACTCGGGCTTCCCGATCGCCACAATCAAGATGTCCGCCTGCCGCGTATGCAGCTCGATGCCGCGCGTGCGCGAGTGTCACACGGTCACGGTCGCATTGCCGCCCGGCCCGTCCTGCAACAGCAGCGCCGCCATGGGCCGGCCGACGATGTTGGATCGCCCTACGACAACCGCGTGCGCGCCTTTGATCTCGATGCCGGAGCGGATCAGCAGCTGCTGCACGCCGTACGGCGTGGCGGGCCGGAAGCCGCTCATGTCGCCGCCGGCGACTTTGCCCACGTTTTCGGGATGAAAGCCGTCCACGTCTTTACGCGGATCGATGCGATGCAGCGCGCGATTGGCGTCGATCTGCTTCGGGAGCGGCAGTTGCACGAGAACGCCATGAATCTGCGGGTTGGCGTTGAGCCGCTCCAGCAGCCCCATCAGCTCGGCTTCGCTCGTGTCTTTGGGAAGATTGATGGTCTCGTGGTACATGCCGGCGTCGTCGCAGGCCTTCCCTTTCATGCGCACGTAGACTTGCGAGGCGGGGTTGTCGCCCACGAGCACGACCGCGAGCCCGGGCGTGACGCCCTTCTTCTTTAATGCGGCGATCTCGCCCGCAAGCTCGGCCCGCATCGTGGCGCCGATCGCGTTGCCGTCGATCAGCCGCGCCCCCTGCGCGGCGGCGGCGGAATTAGCGTGCAACGCCCACCGCCCTGGTCTCACGAATGACCACCACCTTGATCTGTCCGGGATACTGCAGCTCGCGCTCGATCTTGCGCGCGATCTCGTCTGTGAGCCGCGCCGCCCCCGCGTCATCCACCGCCTCGGGCGTGACGACGACGCGCACCTCGCGTCCCGCCTGGATCGCGAACACACGGTCGACGCCTCGGAACTCCGACGCCAGCGTCTCGAGCTGGGTAAGACGCTTCACGTACGTCTCGAACGCTTCGCGCCGGGCGCCCGGCCGCGAGCCCGAGATCGCGTCGGCCGCCTGCACGATGACGCTCACCGGCGTTTCGTGCGGCACGTCGTCGTGATGCGCCGCGATGCAGTTGATCACGACGGGCTGTTCGCCGTACTTGGTCGCCATTTCGACGCCGAGCTGCACGTGCGTGCCGTCGTGCTCGTGCGTCAGCACTTTGCCGACGTCATGCAGCAGCGCGCCGCGCTTGGCGAGGGCGACGTCGAGCTTCAGCTCGGCGGCCATCATGCCGGCGAGATACGCCACTTCTTTGGAATGCTCGAGAATGTTCTGGCCATACGAGGTCCGATACTTCATCCGCCCCACGAGCTTCACCAGCTCGGGGTGCATACCGCGAATGCCGATGTCGTACACGGCCTGCTCGCCCGCTTCGACGATGCCTTTGTCCACATCGGCCTTTGCCTTGACGACGATCTCCTCGATGCGGCCCGGGTGGATGCGGCCGTCGGCGATGAGGCGCTCGAGCGCGAGGCGACCGACCTCGCGTCGCACCGGTTCGAAGCACGAGACCACCACCGTGTCGGGCGTATCGTCGATGATGACGTCGACGCCCGTCGCGGCTTCGAACGCGCGGATGTTGCGGCCCTCACGCCCGATGATGCGGCCCTTCATTTCATCCGATGGCAGCACCACCGCTGACACGCTCGCCTCCGCCGTCTGCTCGGCGGCGATGCGCTGAATCGCCATCGCCACGATTTTCTTCGCCTCGCGGTCGGCGTTCTTCTTGGCCTGCTCGGTGATGCTGCGCACCAATGCCGCGGCGTCGTCGCGCGCTTCGTTCTCGAGCCGGCCGATGAGCTCTTGCTTCGCGTCCTGCGCGCTCAGCCGCGCGACCTGCTCGAGTCGCGCGCCGATCTCGCCCTCGCGCTTGCCGAGGGCGCGGGTGCGCTCCTCGAGCTGACGCTCCAGACGGTGCAGGTCCTGATCGCGGCGGTCCACGCTCGAGAGCTTTTGATCGAGGCTTTTATGGAGGTTTTCGCGCACGGCCATCAGCTCTTCTTTGGCCGCCAGCACGAGGCGCTGACTGTGATCCGACGCGCGGCGCTCGACGCGCCGTCCCCATACGTAGAAGGCCAGTGCCGCGACGAGCACGCCGCTGAGCACGGCCGCGATGAGACTCGACAACTCTGCCATGATCTATCTCCAGCCTCGCCCGCTGAGGGGAGGCCTAATTGTCAGCCGGCGGTGAGCGCCTTCCGCTTCGCCGGCGGGAGCATTTTGGCGAGATCGTCCGCGACGGCCGCCAACCGGGCCGCCACCTCTCGCTCCGTTTGCTTCGCTTGAAACAGCTCGTTGGTGATATCGAGCGCCGCCAGGATCGCGGCCTTGTGCGTCTCCACCAACGGTCCCTGACTCAACACTTTTTTCAGCGCCTGATCGAGGTAGGCCGCGACCTCGCGGGTGTAATCAGGCGACAGATCGGAACGGACGGTGTATTCCTCGCCGCCGATCATCACCCGCACCGCGTGTTTCTTCGCGGTCACTTGGCGCTCCCATTCTCCCGGGCCTGCTCCTCCAAAAAGCTGAGCCGCTGCATCAGATCCTGGAGCCGGGTTCGCGCCCCTTCGACGCGCTGCCGCAGCGCTTTGTTCTCCGACTCGAGCTCGGGGTTTTTGACCGGGCTGCCGCGGCTTTTCAGCTCCGACTCGGCCTTTTGCGCGCGCGAGCGCCAGCCTGCCAGCTCTTCCGCGACGTCGCGGACGACGGCTTCGAGCTGGTCAATCGCATCGCGAACCTCAGGCCTCTCGCCGACGTACATCAAGGTTCTCCTCCGCTGCTCTCAACATCTTCTCGAGCACGGCAACCGTTTCCTGCTCAGTCAAAGTCCGATCAGGCGCCCGGAAGGTGCAGCGCCATGTCACGCCACGCGTACCAGCGGGCAACCCGGCCCCGCGGTACTCATCCAGCACATCGAGCCGCTCCAGCAACGCACCGCCCTGGCGGCGTAGCAGATCGTCCAACGCTTGCGCCGTCACGCCAGCAGGAACGACCAGGGACAGGTCGCGCACCACAGGCGGCTGGTTTGGCACAGCCTGGTAGCGCGCCAGCTGCGGCGGCTCGATGGCGATGCTGCACTCGAGCCCAAACAGCGCCCCAGCCCAGCGGGGCGCGTCGGCCTCCAGCGGCGCCGCCGTGCCCACCGCGTTTCCATCGGGGCCCATCGCGACCCAGCCGGTGCCATTCGCCGCCGGTTGCACGTCGCACGATGGCGCCGCGGCCGCTGCAGCTAACTCAAAGTGGCGCTTTAAGTCCCATATGTCCATATCAGGTAGTTTCGCACCCTCGCGCGAGGCGGTCCAATGGCCGGGATGACGCGAGCCCGTCAGGACGACCGCGAGACGCAGCTCTTCGTGCGGCAGGCTTCCCCGACCCTTGGTGAAGACGGTTCCCACCTCGAACAGCCGGACATCACGATTGCCCACGCTCCAGTTGTGCTCGACCCGACGTACGAGGCCGGGCAGCAACCGGCTACGCAGGTGCGCTTCCTCCGCCGAGAGCGGGTTCAGCACCGGCACGGCATCGGGGCTATCTGCTGGGCCCAAGGGCAGCGTCCGCACCTCGAGCAGCCCGCTGCCGCTTCGGACCAACTGGTCGCGGATGCGGCGCAGCGTCAGCTCGGCAGGCGCATCGGGAACGGTGCCCGGGCGGTAGGGCCGCAGCTCGTCGGGGAAAGAGTCGTAGCCGCGGAGCCGGGCGACCTCTTCGATCAGATCGACTTCGCGGGTGACGTCGGGCCGCCAGCCCGGCACCTGCACCGCCATGCGCTCATCGCGTGGCGCCACGATGAATCCGACCGCCCCGAGCAGCTGCTCGATCTCTCGACGCGGCACCGGAACGCCCAGGAGCTGCGCGACGCGCGCTTCGCGCAGGAACACCGAGCGCGGCTGCTGGGGCCCCGGGGGAGCCCAGAGGTCGACGGCAGGCTCGCGCATCTCGCCGCCCGCCACGGCGCGGATGAGATCGATGGCGCGTGCCAGCGCATCCGGCATGCCGAGCATGTCGATGCCCCGCTCGAAGCGGTAGCTCGACTCGCTCGAGAGACCCAGTGCGCGCCGCGTGCGCCGGGTCCGCGCCGGTTGGAAGTAGGCGCACTCGAGCACGATGTCGGTCGTCGTTTCGGAAACTTCCGAGTCGGCGCTTCCCATGACGCCCGCCACGATCGTCGGACGCTCGGCATCGCAGATCGCGGTCATTTCGGCGGTCATCGTGCGGGTCACACCGTCCAGCGTCGTGATCTTCTCGCCGGCCTTGGCGCGCCGGACGACGATAGCGGGTCCGCGCAGCTTCGCGAGGTCGAACGCGTGGAGCGGCTGATTGATCTCGAACAGGATGTAGTTCGTGGCATCGACGATGTTGTTGATCGAGCGCTGGCCGACGCTTTCGAGCCGCGTCGCCAGCCATGCCGGACTCGGCCCCACCTTCACGCCGCGAATGACGGCGATCATGTAGCGCGGCGCGCCGTCGGGATCTTCCAGGCGCACTTCCACGCCGTCTACGACACCCCGATGGGCGGATGGGCGGATGGGCGGCTGGGCTGTTACCGCCCCGCTGCCCATCTGCCCAACCGCCCGTCGAATCTCCGGAAGCTTCACCGTCGCGCCCACGGTCACTGCGAGCTCGCGGGCAACGCCCTTGTGACACAGCAAATCCGGCCGATTCGCGGAGACGTCGATCACGATCTGCTCATCAGCGATCGGGACGGCTTCGAGGAACGGCGTCCCCGGCGGCGCCTGGGTATCGAGCTCGAGGATGCCCGCCTGGTCCACGCCGAGGCCGAGCTCTTTTGCCGAGCACAGCATGCCGTTCGACTCGACGCCGCGGATTTTGCGGCGCTCGAGCTTGAGCCCGCCGGGCAGCGTCGAGCCGACGGGCGCGAACGGATAGGCCTTCCCGGCCTGGACGTTGGGTGCGCCGCAGACCACCTCGAGCGGCGCCGCGCCCCCCGCGTCCACCTGACAGAGCGACAGCCGGTCAGCATTGGGGTGCTGCTTGACCTCGAGCACACGCGCGACGATCACGTCGCGCAGATCCTGATGGATGGGGACCACGCCATCCACCGGCGCGACCTGGCGTGCCAGGCGGTCGGCAACGTCCTGACCCTCCAGCGGTCGGCCGAGCAGCGCTTCGAGCCAGCGACGAGAAACGATCATCGGATGAACTGCTCGAGGAAGCGCACATCGCTATCGAACAGAAGCCGGATATCGGGAATGCCGTGACGCAGCATCGCGATGCGTTCGGGTCCCATCCCCCAGGCGAACCCCGTGTACTTTTCGCTGTCCACGTTGCAGTTCTCGAGCACCGCCGGATGCACCATCCCGGAGCCAAGGATCTCCATCCAGCCGGTTCCCTTGCAGGCCGGGCAACCGGAGCCGCCGCAGATCTGGCACTGCACGTCCATCTCCGCCGACGGTTCCGTGAACGGGAAGAATGACGGCCGGAAGCGGACCTTGGTGGTTGGGGAGAAGATGCGGCGCGCGAACGTCGCGAGCGTCGCCTTGAAGTCGACGAAGGTGATGCCCTCGTCCACCGCAAAGCCCTCGATCTGTTCGAACACCGGAGAGTGCGACGCATCGAACGGGTCGCGGCGGTAGCAACGGCCCGGTGTCACGATGCGAATCGGCGGCGGATACTGCTCCAGCGTGCGGATCTGCACGGGCGAGGTATGGGTGCGCAGCAGCGCGTCGCCACCCAGATAGAAGCTGTCCTGCGCGTCGAGCGCCGGATGGTCTTTCGGGAAGTTCAGCGCGTAAAAGTTGTAGCGCTCCGTTTCGGCCTCGGGACCGACGGCGCGCGTGAAGCCCAGCTCGCGGAAGATCTCGCAGATCTCGTCCACGACCTGCGTGACGAGATGCAGCCCCCCCCGCCACTGCGGGCGGCCGGGCATGGTGAGATCGACGTCGGCGAGGGTCGTGGCGCTGCGCTTGAGGTCGGCTTCGCGCGCGGCGATCGCGCGCTCCAGCTCGCGCTTGAGTGCGTTGGCCTCCCCACCGACGCGCTTGCGCTCGTCGGGCGCCATTCCCGGCAGGGTTTTGAGGATTTCGGTGAGGGCGCCGGCTCTGCGCCCCAGCAGCTCGGTCTTGAGCTCCTGGAGGCGGCGTTCATCCGCCTGGGGAATCTCTTGTAGGCGCTCCCGCAGCTCGTCGAGGCGCATGGCTACAGAGCCTTCTTCGCGACCTCCGCCAACTGCTCAAACGCGGCCGGATCCCGTACGGCGAGATCGGCGAGAATCTTCCGGTTGATGTCGACGCCCGCTTTGCGCAGGCCGTTCATCAGGCGGTTGTACGATAACGCGTGCAGCCGGGCGGCCGCGTTGATGCGCGTGATCCAGAGGCGGCGGAACTCGACCTTCTTGGCCCGGCGATCGCGATAGGCGTACTTCGCCGCCCGCTCGGTCGCCTCTTTCGCCGCTTTCCAAAGCTTGCTACGCCCGCCCCAGTACCCCTTGGCGAGCTTCATCACCTTATTCTTGCGCTTCAGGCGCGCGACGTTGCTTTTGACGCGAGGCATGCGATCTCCTTATGCCATCAACAGGCGCTTGAGGCGGCGCTCGGCGTGCGACACCAACGTCGCTTTGCGCAGGTGCCGCTTGCGTTTCGCAGTCTTCGACGTGGCGTTATGGCGCTTGAACGCGCGGTACCGTCGCATTTTCCCCGTTCCCGTCAAGCGGACGCGCTTCCGCAGCGCGCGCTTCGATTTCATCTTCGGCATTGCTACTCCTATTTCGGTGCGAGGACCATCGACATGTTGCGGCCCTCGAGCTTCGGCTCCTGCTCGATCTTGCCGATGTCTTTCAGCTCCAGGGCGACGCGGTCCAGCACTTCCCGGCCCAACTCGATATGCGCCATCTGCCGGCCGCGGTACATCATCGTCACTTTGACCTTGTTGCCGTCTGCCAAGAATTCACGCGCGTGCCGGGTCTTGAAATCGAAGTCATGATCGTCGATCCCGGGGCGGTATTTCACTTCTTTTAGATGTATCACATGCTGTTTCTTCTTTGCCGCGCGTGCCGCCTTCGCCTGCTCGAACTTGTACTTGCCGTAGTCCATGATCTTGACGACGGGGGGCCGGGCAAGCGGCGCCACTTCCACCAGATCCAGACCCCGTTCGTTCGCGGCGGCGATCGCTTCGTCGATCGTCAACACCCCCAGCTGATCGCCGTTGTCCGCTATCACGCGCACCGGACTGATTCGGATCTGCCGATTGACGCGCGTGCGCGGCGTTTTGCTGTTGCTCTCGATAGGTGCTGGCAGCTGGTGTACTCCTCAGTTGACGGATAAAAAAACGGACCCTGGTGCAGCGCGGGTCCGAGTCGGCCGTCAGGTGACGCTCCTCGGCCATCAGCACGGTGGCTGACGGCAGGAGGCGGATCGCTGAAGGCTTTACGAACCCTATGACACTGGCTTCGTCTGGCGGCCAGGCCGAATCGGGTGGGGCGCACGGTCCGCCCACTTACCAAGTTGTGGACACCAAGCTAGCCGAGGGTCTGCGGCTGGACAAGGCCGACGCCCTTCCCCTCGCGAGCCAACCGGCCCGACACCACGGTCGGGTCATGCTCGAACACCAGCAGCCACTGCTCGGCCTCGGCGCGCTGGTATAATTTGCGGCGCGTTTCCAGCGTGACGAGCGGCTCCAGATCGTAGCCCATGATCCATGGCAGCGGCAGGTGAGCGGCGGTGGGGACCAGGTCGGCGATGAAACACGCTTTCTCGCCGCCACTTTCGATCAGCACCGATTGGTGATAGGGAACATGTCCCGGCGTCAGCACGCCGCGGATACCCGGCACGATCTCGCGTTCCCCGTCGATCAGCTGGAACGGCACGCCCTGGAAATTGTGGGCGAGGTAGCTCCCCGCTGTGCGCTCGTTGGTGTGACTCGCAAAATCGAGCTCGCCTTTTTGCACTACATAGCGCGCCTTGGGGAATGCGAGGCCCACCGTCCCCGCCGGATCCAGCCAGGTGTCCCCACCCGCGTGGTCGAAATGCAGATGGGTGTTGATCACACAACGGATATCGTCGGCGCGGTGGCCCAGCTCCCGCAGCGCATCTTCCAGCTTGGTTCTCGCGTCCTGGCCGGCGTTGTCCACGCCGTAGATCTCGGTGAACTTCGCATTCTCTTTGTTTCCGATGCCGGTATCGATGAGCACCAGACCGTCATCGTGCTCCACGAGCAGACACCGCAGCGCGAGCGGAATCCGGTTGCGGGCGTCGGCGGGCGCTCGACGCTCCCACAGCACCTTGGGCACGATGCCGAACATGGCGCCGCCGTCCAGGCGTTGCGTGCCGCCTTCGAGGGCGTGGCAGGTGAGGTGCCCGACGCGAAAGGTGGTGTGCGTCATGACACATGCCGCACGTTTTCAAGATCCGCCAGACACGTTGCCCCATCGTCGCGCGCCATTCTCAGCATCCGCCCCAAACATTTCGCCGCCGCTACCGCGTCACCCACCGCGCGATGACGTCCTTCAATTTCGATCCCAAAGTAGCCGCTGACCCAATCCAGGTTCCGGCGCGGCAAGTCGGGCAGTAGCCTGCGCGCGAGCCGCACCGTGCAGACCCGCGGGCCCTGGAGCAGCAGGCCGCGCGCTCGCTCGATCTCGGTCGAGACGAAGGCCCAATCGAAGCGTGCGTTGTGCGCCACGAAGACGCAGCCCTCGAGCGCGGCGAGCAGATCGTCCACGATATCTTCGAATGGCGGCGCCTTGCGGACGACGGCGGCGTCGATGCCGGTGAGGCTCGCGACGAACTGCGGAATCGGTATCCCAGGATTTACGAGCGAATGGAAGGCGATGGTACCATCCAGGCGCACCACCGCGATCTCCATGATGCGGTCGCCGCTGAAGGCGCGCACACCGGTTGTTTCGACATCGACCACGGCATAGCGACAGGCGTCGAGCGCGGGGCTCGCCTCGGGGGCTCGCACCGCCAGCGTCCAGCGGCCATCGTCGGTCCGGCGGAATCGCGGGTCGGGAGCGAGCAGCGTGGCGGCGATGCGGTCGGCGGTGTGGCGATTGGCGCGGACGATACCGAGCACGTCGCGCACGATCGCCAGACTTCCGGCGGGACCGCTTTCGAGAAACGAGACTGCGCGGGCCGTGAGCGACGATGCCGGAACCGCGCCCAACCCGCTCAGAGGTCGTCCCGCCGCAGCGGCAGCGTCATGCAGCGCGGTCCGCCGCCACCGCGCACGAGCTCACTCCCGTCGATCGAGATCACGGCGCGCTCGTTGTCGTCCAAGGTCTCGTCCCCCGTCAGGAGATTCACGGCCGAGATCAGGCGGAATCCGGCGTTGGACAGCTCTTGCAGTGTGGCGTCGTTGCGGTCGTAGCTCAAGACGACGCCCGGCCGCACCGCGAACGAGTTGCAGGCGGACGCCCACTGTTCGCGCTCCTGCGTGGTGCGGTGGTTCCCACCGCAGAAGATCGGCTCGAGCGGATGATCGGCGGCTTGCAGGGCGGCGAAGAAATTGGGCACTTCCTTCACACCCTTCGAGCGCTTGCGGCGGTGCAACACCGCCAGGCGCTCGGGCCCCACGAAATGCGGCGGGTACACGACGCAGAGCTCGCGGTCGACCTGCGTGAAGATCATGTCCAGGTGGATCGCCGTTCGCTCGGCGGGCAGGACGACGATGATCACATCGGTCACCTGGCAGTTTGCGAACACGAGCTCGCACAAGAGATCCAGTGCTGCCGGCGACGACCGCTCGCTGAAGCCGAGGACCAGCAAGTCGGGGCGCAGGGGATGCACGTCCCCGCCCTCGAGGGTGTAGTTAATGCGCTTTTCTTCCGAGCCGTCATACAGGATGCCCGCGTTCTCGAACTTCGCATCGTAGCGGAACAGCGCCTTGATCAGCATCTCTTCCGTCCAGCGGACGCCGTGGCGCATCGAGCCGATGATCGAGTGCTCACCGATCACGATACCGACGTCGCGGGTGAAGAAGAGATTGGGGAGCGGCGGCAGCGCGTACGCGACCTCGTTGAGCGCCCGCGCGATCGGCCCCCCCTCCTCGAGCGAGCCTTCCACCATCAGCGCGACGAAGTCTTCCGACGAGAGCGCCGCGAATTGCTTCGCCAGGGCGTCCGAGGGAACGACTTCGAGGGCTTTGGTCGTGAGGAACTCCCGAACTTCGGGCCGGCCGGCGATCTCCACCAGCGCGTCGCGCACCTCATACACTTCCGTGAAGCGCTCCAGCACGGCGACCATGCGGCGGTGCTCGCGCTGCGCGATCTCGAGGTCGATGATGTCGTCGTAGAGATAGTCTTCGCGCGTCCCCGGCGTGACGGCCACGAGCTCTTTGCCCGGAGTGTGGACCAGGACGGACTTCAGCGGACCGATTTCGGAGGTGACGTGGACGCGCGGCATGGAGGGGAAAGCTAACGGTTGGCGAGCGAGTAACTGAGAGTCTCCAATTCCAGCGCCATGTTCACGGTCTTGACCTCTACGTCCGCGGGGACGGTCAGGGGGACCGGCGCAAAGTTGAGAATGGCCTTGACACCACTTTTCACCAGCCGGTCCACGACATGCTGCGCAGACTCGGCGGGCGTCGCGACGATGGCGATGTCGCTCGGGTCCTTTTTCAGGTCGGTCTCGATATGCTTGACGTCGCGGACCACCAGCCCATTCCAGCGCGAGCCGATCTTGCGCGCATCGTGATCGTAGATGGCGGTGATATGAAAGCCACGCTGCTTGAATCCCTGGTATTGCACCAACGCGCCTCCCATGCGCCCCGCGCCCACCAGCACCACGCGATAACCGCGCTCGAGGCCGAGGATGTCGCGTATGCGGCGCGTGAGCTCGGGGACGGAGTAGCCGAGACCGCGCTTGCCGAAGGAGCCGAAGAAGGAGAGGTCTTTGCGAACCTGCGCGGAGGTGGTGCCGCCCAGCCGCGCCAGCTCTCCTGAGGAGATCGTGGCGCGGCCCTGGGCGTTGGCCTGCTCGAGAAACCGCAGATACACAGACAGCCGCCGGACCGTGCTGTCGGAGATCTTCCGCATTGTGAACTATTTCACAATAGGCGACTCCGGCGCAAGAGCCGGTTTCCGCGCGCGGATGAATGCACCCATAATACGTCCGCTAATCTCGCGCGCGAGCACATCGTCCGGGAGTCCCGCATCCGCGAATTCGTAGATGCGCGTCGGCTCGACCGAAACGTCACGGAAACCCGCGTCGCGGAGCAGCTGCATGTATTCCTGCTCCGCGAGCGCCCCGGCGACGCATCCGACCCATAGCTCCATGCTTTTGCGCACCGTGTCCGGCACCTCGCCGCGGCACACGACGTCAGACACCGCGACGCGGCCGCCCGGCCGCAGGACGCGAAACGCTTCGGCGATGACCCGGGCCTTGTCTGCCGAGAGATTGATGACGCAGTTCGAGATGATCACATCGACCGAAGCATCGGGCAACGGAATGTTCTCGATTTCGCCTTTGAGAAACTCGACGTTGGTCGCACCGGCCTTGGCTTGGTTGTCGCGGGCGAGCGCCAGCATCTCATCGGTCATGTCGAGCCCGTACGCTTTGCCGGTCGGCCCGACGCGCTTGGCCGAGAGCAAGACGTCGATGCCGCCACCAGAGCCGAGGTCGAGCACGGTCTCGCCTTCGTGAAGATCCGCAAGCGCCGTCGGATTGCCGCACCCGAGTGATGCCAGTACGGCGCCTTCCGGCAGACCGGCACGCTCGGCGGCACCGTAGAGATTATCCGTCACGGGATCGCAGCCGCATGCGCCACTCGGCCCGCAACTCCCCTTCGCGCCCTCGGCTACCTTGAGCGCCGCCTCTGCGTACTTCTCTCTCACGGTGTCCTTGATGTCGTGCTTGTTCATGGACCCTTCCGGAATTAGGGATGCGTCAGTCACAGCAGGCGACGGCACAGCTGCCGGCGTGTTTGCCGGGCTTCACGGACTTGGTATAAGCAGCGATGCGATCGAGTGTGTCCCGCTGGAGGTTGTAATACATCCACCGCCCGTCCCGACGATCGGCCAGCAGACCTGCGTCCTTGAGCACTTTCAGATGGAAGGACAAGCGCGACTGGGCGATGTCGAGCACCTGCTCGAGCTCACAGACACACCGTTCTTTGTGCGAGAGCAGCTCGACGATCTGGACCCGGCTTTCGTCAGCGAGCGCGTGGAACCAGCTGGCGACGGTGGCGGGGGCTGGGCGGACTGGGGTTGTCATCGCTAGAATGTATCAAGTTTTCTTGATACGTCAAGGAGGTCAGCGGCAGGATGTCAGCGGGCACGACTCCTGGGCGTGCGCCCCAGGGAGCACGAGCTGCGTAAATTCCACCATGCGTTGGAATGTCTCCCCGTTGAGGCTGAAGTACTTCCAGCGGCCATCACGCCGCTCGCGCACGAGGCCCGCATCTCTGAGCACTTTTAAGTGAAACGATACCGTTGATTGCGGCACATCTATGAGTGTCTGAAGCTCGCTCACCGATCGATCGCGCGCGGACAAGAACTCCAACAGCCCCAGTCGCGTGATATCGGACGCGGCATGAAACCACTGGGCGATGTGGGCCATTTCGACCGGTAAGTCGTGGCGCCGCGGGGGCCAGCGTAGGCGTGCACGCGGCCAGTGTTTCACGGCTCGGAGCCAAGCTCGGCGGGTCACCTACCCTTTATATACCGGACACATCAACAATCGTGGATATGTCGGTACCGGATACTGGACACATGCACAATCGTGGATATGTCGGTACCGAATACCGGACACATCCACAATCGTGGATATGTCGTTCGAACGGGGTGTGCGCGTACACCCGGGACCGCGCGTTTTTCAGCCCCGCTCGCGAAACAAACGAACGAATGTCTCCGGAGGCAGGCGTTCCGAGCGCACCATAGGATCCAGGCCCAGGGCGCGCAGTTGCGCCTCATCCATCCCGGGCACGGCGTTCTTGAGCTGCTTGCGACGCTTGCTGAAACACGCGGTCACAAACCGTCGAAACGGCACGATTTCCTCAGAAGTGACGAGCGGCGCGCGGAGTGGCGTGAGCCGCACGACCGCGCTGCGCACCTTGGGCGGTGGTCGAAAGGATCCCGGAGCCACGGTAAAGAGCCGCTCCACTCGGCACACCGACTGCACGCCCACAGACAACGCGCCATAGATCTTGCTTCCTGGCGACGCTGCGAGACGATCCGCGACTTCCGCTTGAACCAGAAAGACGACGCGCTCGGGCAGCGGGGGCTGAAGCGCTTTGTCGATGAGCGGTGTGGTGATGTAGTACGGGATATTTCCAACCACCTTCACCGGCGTGCGGCGCGCCCCCAGGAGCGCGTGCCAGTCGAGCTGCAGCGCGTCCCCGTCGACAACCTGGACTCGATCGACACTCCACGCCGGCCGCCCCACGCCGAGCGCCGCTGCTAAATGGCGGTCCTTTTCGATGGCAATCACATGTAATCCGCGGGCCAAGAGCACCTCGGTCAACGTGCCCTGCCCCGGACCAATTTCGATGACGGTCTCGCCGGGCACACAGTCCAGGGCATCGACGATGCGGCCCAGGATGCCCGGATCGCTGAGGAAATGCTGGCCGAGCCGTCTCAAGCCCTGAGAAGAACGAGCGTGCGATCGTCGTTCGCCGCCGCACCACCGGTGAAAGCGGCGATGTCGGTGAACACGGCCTCGAGAATATGCCGCGACGGCCGGCCGCGCAGATTGATCACGTGGCTCAGGACACGCTCCTCACCGAAGCGCTCGCCGTTGGGCCCCCGTGCGTCCGCCAACCCGTCGGTGAACAAACAGAGGATCGCTTTGCCCCGCTCGCACGGCACGGTCCGCTCCTGGCCGCCGTCGCCGAGGCCGAGCGGCGGGCGCGTGGCATCGAGCCGCGTGACCTCGCCAGTGTCGATCAATATCAGGAACGCGTGCGGATGACCGGCGTTGGCATACGTCAACGTGCCGACGGCTGGATCGACGACTGCGTAACAGAGCGTCAGAAACATCTCCGTTTCTGTCAGCTCCTCCGCCAGCGACATCTCGAGCCGCCGCAGCGCCTCATGCGGCGACTCGGCAGTCTCCGCGTGGATCCCGGACGCCGCCATCGCCAGCGCCATGATGAGCGCCGCGCCGAATCCGTGGCTCGAGACGTCGCCGATCATCACGCCGATGCGCTCGCCGTGCAGGCTCAGCAAGTTGTAGAAGTCTCCGCCCACCGACTCCGCCGGGAGGCAGCGCGCCGCCACGTCCGCCTTGGACGCGACGACCGCCGGGGACGGCAGCAGCTTGAGCTGCAGATCGTGCGCCAGCTCGAGCTCGCGACGCACGCGCTGCTGGCCGAGATCGCGCTCGACGAGCCGCGCATTCTCGATCGCCGCGCCGATCTGATTGGCGATGGCGGCAACGAGCTTGCGGTCGCCCGCGGTAAATGCATCCTCCCCCGTCCGGTCCGTCAGGTTGATCACCCCGATGGGCGTGGGGACGCGCCCGGGCGACGCGTACACGACCGGCACCGAAAGAAATGCTTCGCCACGATATCGCCGCTCGACGAGATTGGGCGGCTTCTGGGCGCGCTGGTCGGTGGGATCGTAGCTGATGATCCGCATTTCCCGGAACACCCGAGCCGCGACGGACCGGGGATCGTCGATTTCGATCGGCTCGATCTCGCCGAGCTCGACACCGCGCGCCGCGACGAGGCGCAGCACGTTGGCGCGCGGATCATGCACGAGCAGTGTCGCGCGCCGGGCCCGCACGACCGCCGAGACCTCGCGGAGAATGCGATTGGCGGCTTCATCCAGCCGGATGGTGTGGCCGAGGATCTCGCTGATCGTATAGATCAAGTCGATTTCCTCGTAGCGCCCCGACAGCTCGGCCGCGACCAGCGTCGTCTCCAGCTCGGCACCCAGCACGGCACCGACAACCTGCGCCAGCTCGACCGCGCCGCGATCGCCTTCGGCTTGGCCGCGCACCTCGAGCCACGTGCCCGCGACGCTGGGGATCGGCTCGAACCAGGCGGGACCGTCCGGCGTCTCGATGCGGCCGCCGCCGTTGCCGCCCACTGCGGGCGTCCAATGCGGCTCTTCGCGGCCTTCGCCCAGGCCGTGCCCCACGGGCAGCAGCCGCCCCCCGGGAGTCTTGGCCCGCCACAGACGAAGCGTGGTGCCCGACAGCGCCGACAGCACCGGCAGAAGCCGGTCGAGCCGTGTCACCCCGCTCGCAGCGTCAGGCAAATGCCGTTGCCTTTCTCGTTGAACGCCACGTCATCCACGAGGTGGCGAATGACGAACAGGCCTCGGCCGAACTCGCGAGCGACGTTGTCAGGGTGGGTGGGGTCCGGCATGCGGCCCGGATCAAAACCGCTGCCGTCGTCGTCGACGTGGATCCGCACGAAGTCGCGGCCGAGCTCGACGCGCACGCGCACCACACGGCCGGGGTCCTCGCCCGTCCCATAGCGAATCGCATTGCCGAGGGCTTCGGCGAGCGCGGTGCGGAGATTGAAACTGATGCGGCGGGGAGAGAGTGTACCCGGAGGGAGATGAGTGGCGACCAGCTCGACCGCATCGCCCACCATCCCGAGGTCGCTCGGGACGTCGAGCTTCATCGCGCTCTTGGTGACGTGCAGTTGCAGGGGGAGAGTCACGTCAGAACGCGGCCAACGCCTCCTCGGCGGTTCGCGTGATCGCAAACAGCGTATCGAGCTTGGTCAGCTCGAACAGCGTCTGCAGGTCGGCGTTGAGGCCGGCGAGCCGCAGCTCCCCGCCCTGCTCGCGGATTTTCTTGGACAGCGACACCAGCACCCCGAGCCCCGACGAATCGATGTACCCAGTCTTGCTGAAATCAATCACGAATTTGCGGGAGCCTTCCTCCAGCGCGTCGAGCACCTTCTGCTTCAACTCCTGGCGGTTGCCGACGATGAGCTGGCCTTCCACACCGACGATGACGACGCCGCTCTTGTCCTTCTTGAGGGTAAACCGCATTCCGATTAGCCCTTCCGCGTTTGGAGAATTGCGATCGCCGCCGTGTCCACAATATCATCGGCCGTGGCGCCCCGCGACAGGTCCGCGATCGGCTTCGCCAGTCCCTGCAGGATCGGGCCGAGGGCGGTCCAGCCACCGAGCCGCTGCACGAGCTTGTAGCCGATGTTGCCGGCGTCGAGATCGGGAAAGATCAGAACGTTGGCCCGGCCGCCGACCTCGGAGCCTGGCACCTTGCGCATGGCGACGTCGACGACCAACGCCGCGTCACTCTGGAGCTCACCGTCGAACACGAAGTCAGGCGCCGGGTGGCGGCCGCGCAGCTGCGTAATCGCGGCCTGGACCCGCTCCACGCGCGGCCCCGCCGCGCTGCCGCGGGTGCTATACGAAAGAAAGGCGACCACCGGCTCGTCGCCCACGATGCGGCGGCGGTCGCGCGCCGAGGCGATCGCGATGTCGGCCAGCTGCACCGAGGTGGGCTCCGGCACGACCGCGCAATCGGCAAAGGTCAGCACGCGCTCGTCCTTGATCATGTAGAACGCGCCCGACACGGTGGCGATCGACGGCGCCATCCCGACGGCCCACAGCGCGGCGCGGATCGTGTCGGCACTGGGATACACCGCGCCGCCCACCATCACGTCCGCCGCGCCGATGCCGACGAGGCAGGCGCCGCGCGTCAGCGGGTGCTCGAGTGCTTCCGCTGCCGACGCGTCGGTCGGAAACCGGTCGGGCCGGCGGCCGCGCAGGTGGCGCGCCAAAAACGGCGTACGGGAGTCGGGCGCGCGCTGCAGCACTTCGACCTTCCCCAACCCTTCGCGCTCGACGCGCTGCGCCGCGACCTGCACGCGCGGATCGTCGCCTTCCGGGAACAGGACGCGCGCGCGCATTTCGCGTGCGCGCTGATAGACCTCGTCCAGGAAGCTCATGTGGCGAATTTGCGCTGCAGCGCCTGTTGGACCGTGGGGTCGACGAGCTGCGACACGTCGCCGCCGAAACGCGCGACTTCGCGCACCAGGCTCGAGCTCAGATAGGTGAGGTCGAAGGCCGGCACGAGAAATACCGTTTCGATCTGGGGCGCGAGATTACGGTTCATCAGCGCCATCTGGAACTCGTACTCGAAGTCCGACACCGCGCGCAAGCCGCGAATGATCACCTTCGCGCCGACCTTCTTGGCGAACTCGGCAAGCAGACCCTCGAACGACTGCACCTCCACGCGCGTGTCCGATGTCGACTGCCGGATCAGCGCAACGCGCTCGTCGAGCGAAAACAGCGGCTGCTTTGCGACATTCACCGCGACCGCGACAATCAACTGATCGACGAACTCGAGGGAGCGGCGGATCAGGTCTTCATGGCCCTTCGTAATGGGATCGAACGAGCCCGGGTAGACGGCGATACGCTTCATAGAAACGTCACCGCCGTGTCGCCATAGCGGCGCGTATCGCCCCCGTCGACCGACAGATCGCTTGCATGCTCGATCGAGAACAGGCGCGCGAACGGCGTCGCACGATAGAGCGCGATGAGTCTGGCGGCCGCGGCGGTGGCATAGGGAGGATCCGCGAAGGCCACGTCGTAGCTGTGCGGCTGAAGCCGCTCGGCGAAGCGCAGCGCATCCATGCGGTGAATCGTCACACGACCCTCCACGCCCAGGACGCTCGCGTTGTTGCGAATCGTGGTCAGCGATGGCCCGCTGGTCTCGACAAAGTCCACCGAAACGGCGCCGCGCGATAGCGCTTCGAAACCCAGCGCGCCCGATCCCGCAAACAGGTCCAACACGCGCGCGTCCGGAATCGACGCCTGCAGGATGCTGAACCATGCTTCTTTCACGCGGTCAGCGGTCGGACGGACCGATCGCCCGGCGGGGGTCTGCAAGCGGCGGCCTTTGAATTCGCCTGCGATGATACGAAGCATTGATGGTCACTTGGTCGGCGCGAGACTCGCGACCCGAGCCTGCAGCGTCACGCGCCCGTGCCACTCGTCCCGCTCCAGACGGAACGCGACGTCGAGCGGGTTCGTCAGCCAGTCCTGCGGCACGGCGTCGGCCCACCGGAAGCCGATCGCCGGCAGCACTCCCGAGCCGTCATCGAGCGTAAAGCGCAGGTGATTCGCGCCGACACGGCGCGCGCCGACGGCGCGGGCGTTGCGGACACCGAACACCGGCGCCGGATTCCCCGCCCCGCACGGCTCCAGATGCCGGATCAGGCGCTCCAGATCGGAGCTCACGGCGGCCAGCGGCAGCTCGATATCGACACGCTGGCACGGCGCGAGGTCATCAGGCGTGAGCAGCTCGCCCGCCACCGCAAGGAACGCGGCACGGAACGCGTCGAACTTATCGCGGCGGATCGTGAAGCCCGCGGCCATCGTGTGGCCGCCGAATTTCTCGAGATGGGTCCCGACGCGATTGAGGGCGCCGTGCAGATCGAAGCCGGCGATGCTGCGGCCCGAGCCGCGGCCCACCTCACCCGCTTCGTCCCAACCCACCAGGAACGTCGGCCGGCCGTAGCGTTCCACGATCCGCGACGCCACAATGCCGATGACTCCGGGATGCCACGTCTGCGCGCCGAGCACGATGGCGGCATCTGCCGGGTTCAGCGTCTTGTCCACCAGCTCGATCGCTTCGTCGAGAATGACCTGATCCATCGCCTGCCGGCGCGCGTTGGTCGTCTCCAGCTCGCGCGCCAGCGCCGCGGCTTCCTGCGGATTCTCGCTGAGCAACAGGCGCAGGCCGTCGTTGGCATCCCCGATGCGGCCGGCGGCATTGAGCCGCGGCGCGAGGATGAATCCGACGTGTGCGCCGCGCAGCGGCTTCCCCCCAAGGCCCGCGGTCTCGATCAACGCGCGGAGCCCGACCCAGCGGGAGTCGGCGAGCTTCTTCAAGCCATACCGCACGAGAATGCGGTTTTCCCCGATGAGCGGCACGACGTCGGCGATCGTCGCGAGGGCGACGTAATCGAGAAAGTGCAGCGGCAGGTTGGGCGAGAGGCCGAGCACCTGGACCAACGCCTGCGCCAGCTTGAACGCGACCCCGGTGCCACAGAGGTTCTTGTCCGTCGACTGGCAGTCGGAACGGCGTGGGTCGAGCACGGCATTGGCGGGGGGCAGCGCGTCGCCGGGGAGATGGTGATCGGTCACGATCACGTCGATCCCGGCGGCGCGCGCGGCGGCGACCGCGGCCACGGCCGTGATGCCGCAGTCGCACGTGACGATCAGGCCGGCGCCGATGCGCTGCGCTTCCGCCAGTCCCGCGGGTCCGAAATCGTACCCGTCGCGGATGCGGTGCGGTACGAACGGATGGACCGTGGCGCCGGCGCTGCGCAGAATGCGGGTGAGCATCGCCGTGGCGCACTGCCCATCGACGTCGTAGTCGCCATGGACCAGGATCGGGCGCTTCTCGCGCACCGCGCGCGCCAGCAGCTCGAGCGCCACGGGCATGTCGGCCCAGCAATGGGGATCGGAGAGGCTCTCGAGGTCGGGCCGCAGGAATGCCTTGGCGGAATCTGCCGACGCGATGCCGCGCTGCACCAGGATCGCCGCGAGCGCGTCGGGAATACGCAGCTCGTCGGCCAGGGTGCGCGTCGCCGACGGGTCGGCGGTCGCCGTGATGATCCAGCGGGGAGGAATCATTCCTTGGCGTACAATAACACGCCGCAGGCCTCGCAGCCCTCGATCGTCGCGCCGCGCTGAATCAGCGCCTTGCGCTGGGTCGGGACCGCCGTAAAGCAGTTGCCGCAGGAGCTGCCGTGCAATGAAAAGATCGCGAGCGGGGCCTTGCCGCGCCGGATGCGGTCGTACCGCGCCAACAACGCCGGATTGACGGTCTTGCTCGTCCGCTCGCGCTCGAGCGCGGCGCGCTCGCGCTCGGCCGCGATCTCCTGCCGCCGACCCTCGAGCTCCTCACGCTTCGGTCCCTGCGCTTCGCGCACATTTTGCAATGCGTACTCGGCTTCGGCCGTCTTGCGCTCCGCCTCGCCCACGGCGTCGCCCGAGCGCATGAATTCGGCTTCCTCTTTCGCCAGCACGGTGCGCGCGAGATCGAGCTCGGCCATGAGCGTCGACGCTTCCTTGGCGCCGCGCACCCACTCGAGCCGCTGGCGGCGCTGCTCCTGCATCGTGCGATAGCTTTGAATTTTTCCTTCCAGCCCGTCCCGGCGGTCGATCGCCGCCTGGATCCCAGCGCGCGCCTGGTCCACCACCCGCTCCGCCGCGGCAATCTGGTCGTCCAGGGTCTTGAGCTCTGGCTCGAGCGCCTTCAGCCGCGCATCACAGCTCGCGACCGCGACGTCCTTGTCTTGCAGCGCCAGCAATGCTTCAAGGTCCGGGTGCACCCTTCCTCCTTGCGGACTGAATGATTCCGTAGGTGGGGCGCTTAGCGTTGCGCTCGGCGGCGATGCGGATTTTTTCATGTGCGAGGGTCGCTTTCTCGTCATCGGTGGCGAAGGGCATGGCACGATTGATTCGCTCGATCTCCCGATCGAGGCGACGTGCCTCGAGCCGGTTGACGGAACGTTCGAACACGACGTCGGGCTCTTCATTGCCGAGGCCTTCGGCCTGCAAGGCCTCGTAAGTACGGGCGGCGGTCTCATCGAGACGGTCGGGCGCGTTGTCGGCTAGCGCGTCGAAGACCAACCGGTACGGCTCGAACTCGAATTCCTCACTGTCGACGGCATCCCGCACGCGCGAGATCCAGGGCTCGCCGGCCATCATGAGGAGGATGAGAGACTTTTCGGCGTTTGAAGGCAGCACGGTAACGGGCGGTAACGGGCGGTACGGTACGGTAGACTGCTCCTTCGGATCCACTTCGCGCTGGAGCACATCTTTTCGGATTCCCGCCACTTCAGCGACACGTGATATGTACAGATCTCGCGTGATGGGGTCCGTTGCCGCCCTGATCGTCGGCAACAACCGGTCCAATGCCCGTCTGCGTCCCGGCAGCGTCCCGAAAAATCCCTTGCGCTCCAGGATCTGGATTTTGCGCTCGAGGACATCCACCGAATCCTTCAGCGCCTGCTCGAGCGCGCCGATCCCCTTGTTCTGCACCAACGTGTCCGGGTCTTCCCCCTCGGGCAACGACGCGACGCTCACGCGCAGCTTGTGGCGCAGCAGCACGTCGCCCGCGCGGAACGTCGCGCGCAATCCCGGATCGTCGGAGTCGTACAGCAGAATCACATGCGGTGTGTGGCGCTGCAGCAGCGCGGCCTGGTCGTCGGTGAGCCCCGTGCCGAGCGGCGCGACGATTTCTTCGAGCCCGGCGAGCGTAAGGCGCAGCACGTCGAATTGCCCCTCGACCAGAATCGCGCGCTCGGCTTTGCGCATGCCGTGCTTGGCGAGGTGCAGGTTGTAGAGCAGCTGGCCTTTGTGAAAGATCGGCGTCTCAGGGGAGTTCAAGTACTTGGGCTCGCCTTCCCCCAACACCCTGCCGCTAAACGCGACCACGCGCGAACGCAGGTCATGAATGGCAAAGAGCAGCCGGCCCCGGAAACGCGGGATTTTCGAGCCATCATCCCGTTTAACCATCAGCCCGGCCTCGAGCAACACCTCTTCGCGCAGCGCCAAGCCTTTCATCGCATCGAGGAACGCCATGCCGCGTGGCGCGAAACCCAATCCCTGCACCTGCGCCTGCTCCATCGTGACGTGCCGCGACTCGAGATAGTGGCGCGCGCTCTCGCCTTCGGGGCTTTCGCGCAGCTGCCGGGCAAACCAGTCGGCCGCCGTGGCAACCGCGGCGTAGAGCGGCTCGCGGGGGTCGGGCCCCGTGGGACCTGAACGCTCGGGGATGGTGATGCCAACGCGTCGCGCGACCTCGCGCACCGCCGTCGGATAGTCCATGCCGAGCTTCTTCATAAAGAAGGTGTAAACGTCGCCCGCTTCATGGCAGACGAAACAGTAGAACATCCCTTTCTTGGGAATCACGGCGAAGTTGCGATGGGTGCCGCCGTGAAACGGGCACGACCCGCGATAATCGGCTCCGGTGCGGCGCAGCTCCACATGCTCGCCGATGATGCCTATCAGGTCGGCGGCCTCACGCACCTGCTCGATGATTTCGTCGGGGATCATGATGGGCGGATGGGCGGATGGGCGGATGGGCTGTCGGCGCGTTCGAGCAGCTCCGGTGCAATCACCAATCGTATAGCGCCAATCTCCACGACCACTCGGCCATCCGATCTGATTTCTGCGACGACACCGACTTTGCCTTGCTCTGTACGAACGCGCTCGCCGATCTTGAAGTCGGATGGACGGCCCATCCGCCCATCAGCCCGTCCGCCCGTCTTCTCGATCGCCTCTTCCACCATCCGTCTCGCCTCGCGCGCCGTCGCCTCGTTCATCGCCGCGCGCGCCTGCCCCAGCGCCGCTTCGACCGTCTTCCGCGCCTCGAGCAGGTACTGCCGCGCCCGTTCCCTGGCCTCGCGGTCGAGTGCTTTCTCGCGCGTGCGCACGTCGCTCTCGAGCGCCTCGAGGTTGGTGAGATTGGCGAGGTCGCGCTCGATCTGCGCCGCGCGCGTATCCAGCTCCCGGGACCGCGCTTCGAGCTCCCGACCCCGCGTCTCCACCGACGCCAGCAGCCGATCCAGCGTACGCTCCGCATCGGGCACGCCGCGCTCCGCCTCGGCCAGCACCTCTTCGGCAACGCCGAGCCGCCGCGCGATCGCCAAACCGTACGACCGTCCTGGCACGCCCTTCAGCAGCCGGTAGGTCGGCGTCAGCGTCTCGGCGTCGAATTGCAGCGACGCGTTCACGATGCCCACCGTTTCGGCAGCCAGCTGCTGGAGCGCGCCCAGGTGGGTCGTCGTCAGCGTGATGACGCGACGCAGCGTCAGCGTCTTGAGCGTCGCGGCCGCCAGCGCTCCTCCTTCGGCCGGGTCGGTGCCGCTGCCGATCTCATCGAGCAGCACCAGCGATCCCGCGCCCGCGCCGTCGAGGATCGAACGCAGCGCCGCGACGTGCGCCGAGAATGTCGAGAGGCTCGCGGCGATCGACTGGCGGTCGCCGATGTCGGCGAAGACCTCGGTGAACACGGGCAGCGCCGAATGCGGACCGATGGGCGGCACAATCCCGCTTTGCGTCATGAGCGCCAGCAACCCGACGGCCTTGATGAGCACCGTCTTCCCACCCGTATTGGGGCCGGAGACGAGAATGGTGAACTCATCGGGCACGAGCTCGAGGTTGAACGGGACCGCGTGCGCGATCAGCGGATGGCGCCCGTCGCGAATCTCGAGATGCCCGCCGATCTCCGGCACGAAGCCGTTCACTTCCACGGCGTAGCGCGCCCGCGCGCACAGATCGTCGAACGCGATGCACATCTCCCACGCGGCCGCGATCGTGCCGTGATGCGGGCGCAGCAGATCGGTGATCTCCCGCAGCACGCGCAACACTTCCCGCAGCTCGGCGGACTCGGCGGCGCGCAGCTCGTTGCCCAGCTCGATGATCTCGGGTGGCTCGACGAACACCGTGGCGCGCGTCGCCGATTCGTCGTGCACGATCCCGCCCACGCGGCTGCGCGCGGTGGTCCGAATCGGAATGACGTAGCGGCCCCCGCGGACCGTGACGGCCGCATCGGGGGCGCGCTCGGTCTGATCGAGCCCGCCCAGGATCGCGCCGAGCCGATCGATCACGTGCTTGCGCGCCTCGCGCACATTCGCGCGCGCGCGGGCGAGATCCTTCGACGCACCGTCCAGCACGCTGCCGTCGGGCGCGATCGACCGCATCAACGTGGCCTCGAGCTCCCTGGCCGGTGGGTCGACGCGAAGCGACGCCGTGCGCCGCGCGTCATGCCTCGTCTCGAGCCGTTTCAGCTCGGTGGCGACGACCCGCATCGCCGCGAGCGCGACTGTCAGCTCGGCCAACGCGAGCCCCTCGAGCGCACTGCCCGGCACAGTGAGCAGCTCGAGCGTGGCCGTGAGGTCCGGGACGGGCTCGGCGCGAATCGATTCGTCGGTGATCAGCTGCGCGGCGAGCTCGGCGACCTGTGCGAGCGCTTCGCGGATCTCGGTGGCGTCGGTGCTTGCGAGTCGGGAGGTGACGCGGGCGGCGCCCAGCGGCCCGGCGGCGTGTTCGGCAACACGCGCCAGTGCCTGGGGAAATTCCAGTGTCTCTAAGACGGGGTCGATCCGGCCAGCTCCTCACGCACGATTTGGTTCACGAGCTTTCCATCGGCGCGGCCTTTGAATCGCGGCATCACCGCGCCCATCACCTTGCCCATGTCGGTCGCGCCGGCCGCAATCGCCTCGCGCACCGCCGCACGAATCTCATCGCCGCCCACCGCCGCGGGCAGAAACGCCTCCAGCGCCTTGATCTCCGCGGCCTCGGTCGCCGCCAGCTCGTTCCGTCCCGCTTTCTCGTACGCCTCGACCGACTCGCGGCGCCGCTTTACCCCACGGCGCAGCACCTCCGCCGTTTCGTCGTCCGTCGGCGGATGATTGAGCTCGATTTCTCGGTTTTTGACGTCGGAGAGGATCGTCGAGAGGAGGAGGGTGCGCGCCTGGTCGCGTTGCTTTCTCGCTTCGTTCATCGCGGCGCGCAGCCGGTCTGCCAAGCTGGTAGCTACCATTTACGCGAAGCGCGGCCTGCGATTCTTGCGGCGTGCCGCATTCATTTTCCGCTTCTTGCGCTCACTGGGCTTTTCGTAGTGGCGGTGCTTGCGCAGGTCGGCGAGGATCCCTGCTTTTTCGCATTTCTTCTTGAAGCGTTTGAGCGCGCGCTCAAAGCTCTCGTCATCGTGAATGATGACTTCCGGCATAGGCTCGTGATTCCTAACGGGTTAAGAGACACACGAAGTTAGCTTCGGGTCCTTGCCGGTGCAAGGCGTTACCCGGGCGGCCACTTCATCGCGCGCCCGCCCAGCACGTGCAGATGAAGATGGAAGACGGTTTGCCCACCATCGGGGTTCGTATTCACGACCACCCGATAGCCCTTGGTCCCCGCCCCTGCCTCCTGCGCGACGTCGCGCGCGAACGCGAGCAGCTTGCCAAGCAGCACCGGGTCGGCGGCGTCATTGAGCGACCCGACGTGCGCGGTAGGAATGACCAGGAGATGGGTGGGTGCCTGCGGGCTCAAATCCTTGAAGGCGAGCATGCCGTCGCCGCGCTTGACGACGTTCGCGGGGATGTCCCCCGCCGCGATCTTGCAGAAGATGCAGCCGTTCACTCGTCGGATCCGCCGCCAGTCCTATGGCGACGGCGCGGCCGGGCCTCGTGCTGCTCCTCGAGCCCCAGAGCGCGGCGGATCGTGTCCCAGAACTTGCTCCCCGACTCCTCCTCGGGTGGCGCGTCCTCGATCTCGCGCAGCGTCTCCAGCAGCTTGCGCTGCTCCACGTTGAGCTTGGTGGGCGTCCAGACGTGGATGCGCACGTGCAGGTCGCCATGCCCACCCTCGCCGAGGCGCGGCAGCCCTTTGGCGCGCAGCCGGTATGCCATGCCGGTCTGGGTGCCGGGCTCGATGCGCAGCGTCGCTTGCCCGAACGGCGTCGGCACGTCGATTTCGCCGCCGAGCGCGGCCTGCGTGAATGTGATGCCGAGGTCGTAGACGAGGTCGTCGCCGTGACGCTCGAAGCGCGGATCCTCTTTGATGTCGAGCACCGCGATGAGATCGCCGCGCGGGCCGTTACGCGGGCCGGGCGCACCCTGACCGCGCAGCGTGAGGTAGTGATGATCGGCCACGCCGGCCGGGACGTCGATCTGAATCGTCTTCTCGCCCTTCACGCGTCCGTCGCCACCGCAGCGATCGCAGGGGTTCTGGACCATCGTGCCCTCACCGCCGCACGTGGGGCACGGCGAGACGGTGAGGAATTGCCCGAAGAGGGACTGCGCCTGACGCCGCACTTCCCCGGTGCCGCCGCAGCTGCCGCACTGCACCGGCTGCGTCCCCGCTTTGGCGCCCGTGCCGGCACAGATGGGGCACGTCTCGAGACTCTTGATGCGCATTGTTTTGGTGGCGCCGCTCGCGACCTCGGCGAGCGTGAGCTTCAGGCCGACCTTGATGTCGTGCCCGCGACGCCGATCGCGCCGCCCGCCGCCGCCGAACAGGCTTTCAAATGCGCTGGCGCCGCCGCCGGCTCCGCCGCCCGCGAGTCCGAAGTCGCGCATGAACACCATGAGGGCTTCGGAAAGATCGAAGTGCATCGAGCTGAAGCCGCCTTGCCCGCCGCCGCGAATGCCTTCGATGCCGTAACGATCGTAGGCCGCGCGTTTATTGGGATCGCGCAGCACCTCGTACGCTTCGCTCACCAGCTTGAACCGCTCTTCGGCCGATTTGTCGCCGTTGTTGCGGTCGGGATGGCATTCCATCGCCAGCTTGCGGTAGGCTTTCTTGAGCTCGGCATCGTCGCAATTCTTTCTGACGCCGAGCAATTCGTAGAAATCCTGCTTCATGCTATTCGAGCAACTCCCCCACGAGCCGCGAGGTGTGGTTGACGAGCGCGGCAATCTTGTCGTATGGCATGCGCGTCGGCCCCATCACGCCGATCACGCCGGTGAGCGGACCGAAGCGGTAGCTCGAGGTGACGAGTGTGAAGGTCGAGAGCCGGGCGTCGACATGCTCCTGGCCGATGGTAATCGTGAGCCCTTCGCCGCCGCGTGCGGCCAGCGCGTCGCGCAGCAAGTCGCGCCGATCGGTCACCTCGAGCAGGCCTTGTAGCTGGGCGCGCGTCGAGAACTCCGGCTGGCCCGCAAGAGCCTGCGTGCTGCCGAGGTGCACGGGCCCCGT
>JBHEMG010000059.1:0-19822 GCA_046262715.1 Gemmatimonadales bacterium | reverse complement strand
TACCCGCCGGAGTACCTGCCCCGGCTGGTCCAGGCGCTGGGCGAAGGCGATGCCGACAACGTCGGCGGCTGTCTCATCACCCTCCCGGTGGACGGAACGGCGCGCTCGCAGGCGATCGCCATTGCGCTCAGCCACCGTTTCGGCGTCGGCAACTCGCATTTCCGCATCGGCGCCCGCGCGCCGCGGTTCGTCGATACGGTCCCGTTCGGTTGTTTTCGCCGGGATGTGTTTACGCGCGTGGGATTCTTCGACGAAGAGCTCGTGCGCAATCAAGACGACGAGTTCAACTCCCGGATTCTCAGCCACGGCGGGAAGATCCGCCTGCTGCCCGACGTCGTGTGCTACTACTACGCGCGCGGCTCGATCGCGCAGCTGGGACGGATGTTCTACCAGTACGGCGCATACAAACCGCTGGTCGCGCGCAAAGTAGGCCGCATCATGACGCTGCGTCAGCTGGTGCCGGCCGCGTTCGTCAGCGCGCTTGCCGGCTCGTTCCTGGCGGGGTTGATATGGCGTCCGGCCTTGATCGCCGCCGCCCTGATTGCGGGGATTTACGGCCTCGGGGTCGTGGCCAGCGCCATACGCGTGGCGCGCTCCCACGGCATCCGCTGTGCCGCCGCGTTGATGGCGGTCTTTCCGGTCCTGCACATCAGTTACGGCTCGGGATTCTTGCGCGGTCTGCGCAGCGGTTTGTTCGGCCGCCGCAGCCCGTGGCGTGATCCCGCCGCCGTTCCGCTGTCCCGGTGATGGAGCGCGCGACGGTCGCGCGGTCGTCTCCCGAGGTCGCCGGCCTCATGTATCACGAGGTGACTGACGATCCGACGACGTCGGGCTTTCAACGGCCCGGCGCCCTTCCGTATACGTTCAGCCGCGCCGGCTTCCAGCGCCACCTCGACGCCATCGCGCGCGGCGCGCTGCGGCCCGAGCTGGTCGGGACGCTCGATCTCGAGCGAACCAGCAAGGGCCGCCACCTGCTGCTCACCTTCGACGACGGCGGGGCGAGCGCGATGTATGTGGCGGAAGAGCTCGCGCGGCGCGGTTGGCTGGCGCACTTCTTCATCATCACCGCACGCATCGGCGAGCGGACATTCCTGAAGCCGGCCGACATCCGCGCATTGCGGAGCGCCGGGCACGTCGTCGGCACGCACTCCCATACCCATCCGAACATCTTCCGCGCGCTCTCGCGCGACATGATGGCGACCGAGTGGGGCGTGAGCCGCGCCATCCTCGAAGCGCTGCTGGGCGAGCCCTGCATCGCGGCGTCCGTCCCGGGTGGCGACATCTCGCGCGGCGTGTTCGACTCGGCGAGCGAAGCGGGCTTGCGGTATCTGTTCACGTCCGAGCCGCAGCTGCGACCCGAGCGCGTGGGCCAGACCTGGGTCTTGGGCCGGGTCATCGTCAAAGCGGGCGTCTCCGCCGCAACCATCGGCCATCTCGTGTCGTTCCGCGGCTGGCAGCGCGTACAGCTGCTGCGCTGGCTCGGTGGCCTTGCGCGCAATTTGCTCCCCCCCGTATACCGGCAGTACGTCCGGCTCCGTACCCGCGAGCGCGCATCGTGACGGCACCACTTCCCCGGGTGCTGCTGATGACCGGGGAGTGGCCGGTGAAGAGCGCACGGCGGCAAGCCGAAGCGCTCCACGACGCGGGCGTGTGCGTCGAGATCTTCGCCTACCGCGCGGCCCCCAATCCGTACGGCTACCTCGCCGCCTGGACGCGGCTGCGGCCACGGCTGCACCGCGGCCGTTACGACGTCGCGCACGCGCAAGCTCCGGAAAGTGTGCTGCTGGCCTTGCCGAAGCGCGTCCCGCTCGTCGTGACGCTGGACCATTGGCAGCCGCTTGACCGTCGGCTGGCGCGCCGCGCGGATGCCGTGATCGTGAGCTCCGAGGAGCTCCGCGCGCGGGTGCGTACACGCGCGCCGGTGCACGTGATCGCACCCGATCTGGCCGAGGCGGCGCTCGCCGCCCGGCTCTTGGACGTCTATCAGTCTGTTGTCTCGCTTAGTGCGTAGTGCGCTGTACGAGGAATACGTCGAACAGCGGACCGGTGCGCGGCGCGGGTGACGTCGTCATCCCCACGGGCACGGGCGGTGTGACACCTTGTAAGGGCACTTTGACGGCGGTGCCATCGAACGTGCCGCTCGCCACGGCAGCGCCGAAAAGGTCCTGCACGTTATGAATTTCGTAGTGATCGCCGGGCTCGAGCACGTCGGTGAGATCGACGTTGGCGGTGTCCTGCCGTCCCCAGTTATACACGATGAGGTGCGCGCGCCCCCGCTCGTAGGGGTTTGGCCGGACCACGATCTTCGATTCGCCCGGCACGCGCGCTTCGAGATTATCACGAAAGATCTGCAGCACCGCGGCGCCGCTGTTGGCGCTGGTGCGGCGAATCAGCGATGCCGCAGCGCCGAGGAAGGTGTTGTTGGCGACGCGCGCCGCTGACCACGATCCGAACTCGAGCACCGGGTCGCCGCCGGCAACGTAGTTGCCCGTAACCTGCACGTCGCCGTTCTGCGTCGTGCCAAATCCGATCTTCATATTCGCGTCGGCCGTCGTGCGGTCCGCCGCGAAATACGTGAAGTTGTCGCGTACCACATCGGCCGTGGCGTAGTCAGCACCGCCCAACAAAATATTCGGCGCGGATTTCGGTTTGCTCGCCAGCAGCCCGCTGTTGAATGCGACGTTCCCCTCGATGCGGATGTTGATGAGCTTCCCGGTCCCCTTGTTCGTATAGGCGTGCACACCGTACCCGAACTGATTGAAGATGACGTTGTCGCGCGCCACCAGTGGGCCGACCAGGCTCTTGAGGTACAGGCCGTGTCCGTGTCCACGATCGGGGCCCTGCCAGCCGTTGTTGTAGATGATCCAGCCGGCAACTTCCACGTCCATGGTGGCGGGCTCGTTGTAGAACGCGACGCCGCCGTCGTGAACGATGAGGTTGATGTACTTGGTATGGGACGCGTCGTTTACCACGACGTTGGGACGCACTTCCTCCGACGCGAGGGGCGTCGTCCGCGTGACACTGGAATTCGTCAGCTCGAATCCCCAAAAGACGCTGTTATCGCCCGTCACGTACAGCGTGCTGGACTTCGAGGTCCCGCCGTCGACGATCGCGCGCTCTCCCGGATAGCCGCGCACGACAACGGGTGCTCCGGCGGTTCCCGCCACACCGCTGCGGAATGCGCCACGGTACGTCCCGCCGCGCAGCCAAATCGTGTCACCCGGCGGTACGCGCGAGCCGGGTGCGAGCGCGGTTGCGAGGTCCCAGGGATGGAGGATGCTGCCATCCCCGCGCGGCGATCCGGTGGGGGCTGCGAAATGGCTGTGATGGGGGATCGGCGCGAACGCTGAGGCAAACATGAGGATGATGCGGAGGAGGCTGAGCATCTGGGGGCAACATACCCCCCTCCAGACCCCGGGTGCCGTGCTGGATGCACGGCCCCGGGATCGGAGCGACGATCTACTGGCGAATGCTTACGACGTAGGCATTGAACGCCGTGCCGGTCGACGGAGCGTGGGAGCTCGCCATACCGGTCGGCACAGGCGGGGTGACGGCGCGCATCGGCAATGTGACCGTGCCGCCGCGGTAGGTTCCGCTCACCACCGGCGCTCCGAAGAGCGTCTGCACGTTCCTGATCTCGTAGGACGCCCCCGCCGGCACGATGCCCGACAGGTCAATGTCCACGGAGCCCTGCTGGCTCCAGTTGTAGACGGCGATGTTCGCCCGGCCCTTTTCGTACGGGTTGGCGCGCACGACGACCTTGGTCGTGGTCGGGAGCGACGCCTGCGTCTGCCCCGTGAACTTGCTCATCGACAAGGCGGGGTCACTGAGCTGCACCACCTGGCTCGTCCCCATGAGGATGTTGCTCGTCGCCGTGAAGGAGCTCCAGTATCCTACGTCCACGACCGTCGTGCCGCCCGCGAAATAATTGCTGAGCAGCTGCACGGTGCCGTTCTTCGTCGCGCCGTAGCCGACCTGCACGTTCACGGCGGTCAGACCCGGAGATTCGTAGGTGTAGTTGTTCTTGAGCACGCCACCCGTCGAATAGTCGTCCCCGCCGAACAGGATGTTCGACGACGAGGAGTTGGTGGACAGTGTGCCGTTGTTAAAGGAGATGTTGCCTTCCACGTGCACGTTGTTGAGCTGGCCTTCGCCCGGATTGGTGAAGACGTGCACCCCGTAGCCGAATTGATTGAACAGGATGTTGTCACGCGCAGTCACCGGACCGGTATTGCTGCGCAGGTAAATCGCGTGGCCATGGCCGCGGTCGGGGCCCTGCCAGCCCTCATTGTAGATCACACAGCCGACGATCTCGACGTCGAGGTACGGCGACTCGTTGTAGAACGCCACGCCGCCATCGTGCACTACGAGATTGATGTACTTCGTGTGCGACGCGTAGTTGGCGATGACGTTGCTCCGCCGCTCGGTAGACGTGAGCACGCGGTTCGTCGTCGAGTTGGTCAGCTCGAATCCCCAGAACTCACTGTACTGACCCGCGACGTACCAGGTGCTCGGTGTGTAGCCGCCGCCATCGATGATGGCCCGCTCGCCCGGATATTGGCGCACGACGACCGGCGCGGACGCGGTTCCCGTCAGCGTACTCCGGTAATTGCCGTGATAGGTCCCGCCGCGGATCCAGAGCGTATCGCCGCCGTGGATCGTCGCAGTCGCCGCGAGGGCAGTCGGGAGATCCCACGGGCGGTTGACGCTGCCGTCACCGCTGCTCGAGCCCGACAGCGACGCGTAATAACCGGCGTGTGCCTTGGGCGTGGTGCCGACGGGGGTGACGGTCACCTTCGCGGAGGCACTCTTGCCTTCGCTGGACGCTGTGATCGTCGCGGTACCGGTATCGGAGGTGGCCACCAGGCCACTTGCCGAGACGGTCGCAATTTTGCCGGCATCGCTCGTCCACGTAACGGTGCGCCCCGACAAGGTGGCACCCGCCACGTCCTGCAAAATGGCGGACAGCTGCAGCGTGCCACTGACATTGATGCTGGCCGTGGGAGGCGAAATCTGAATGCTATTGACGGGTTTGGTCGAGTTGGTCGGAGGGGCAACCGCTTCGCCGGAGCATGCTGCAAACGCGGCGACCGTCCCCAGAGTCATCAAACCACGAGCCAACCGATGCGAGAGCTTAAATCCGAATGTCATAAGAACTAAGTCCTTTCGGCAAAAGGGCTAGCTACGGCCCTTTGGGCTTTCCAGGTCGTGCTTAACTCGGTGCTGCCTTGGTATTAGTCGGGGGAGCGGTCGCCCTAGGTCAGAGACCACTCTCAGGAGGGCTCACATCCGACGAGTCCACCCTAATGAATTAGCTAAAACGCAGCAAGAGGATTAGTCCCAATTCGCGGAAGGGGTTAAGCGGGGGAATTAGTCGCAGGCGTGCTTCTTGCCGTTCCCGTTTGTGACCAAGAGTTCTGGTAACTGGAGGCGAGGTAACGTGCGTCACGCAGCGGCGGGCTGGAGTGCCGAGCCCAAATTGGAGCGCCCCGATTCGTTGCGGGTGCTGATGGTGACGACCGAATGGGAGATGCCAGGGCTCCCGCGGTCAGGGACATTCATCAAACGGCAGGCGGAGTTTGTGAAGCGGGCGGGAGTGGAGCTCGAAGTCTTCACCTTTGACGGTCAAAAAAATCCCTACAATTACCTGCGGGCGTGGGCGCGCTTGCAGCACCGCCTGCTGACCGAACGCTTCGACCTCATTCATGCACAGTTCGGGCAAAGCGGCCTGCTGGCCTTTCCCAAGCGCATCCCGCTCGTCGTCACATTCCGTGGCAGTGACGCGCTAGGCATCGTTCGCGACAGCGACGGCGGCTACACCAGGGTGGGGCGGCTCCTGCAGCACGCGTCTCGCTTCGTGGCGCGGCACGCCGATGCCGTCATCGTGGTCGCTCCCCATCTCGGCGCGCAGCTGGGCACCAAGGCGCCGGTGCACGTGATCCCGTCCGGCATCGACTTCACGGAATTCACCCCTATACCGCAGGCGCAGGCACGGCAACAACTCGGTCTCGATGGCGATGACCGGCTCGTGTTGTTCGTGGGACGTCCAGGGCAGGCCCGCAAGCGCCATGCGCTCGCCCGCCAGGCGGTGGAGCTGCTGAACCAGCGGATGCCGGCCCGGCTGGTCGTCGCCTGGCAGGTGCCCCACGAGCAGATACCTGTGTACATGAGCGCCTGTGATGTGCTGGTCTTTACGTCGATGCAGGAAGGCTCCCCCAACGTCGTGAAGGAAGCGCTCGCCTGCGATCTCCCGGTGGTCTCGGTAGCGGTAGGAGACGTCCCTGACCGGCTGCGGGGCGTGGACGGTTGCGAGGTCTGTCCGGACGATGAACCGAAAACGATCGCGGCAGCGCTCGAGCGCGCGCTGGCGCGCGGCGGGCGAATCAACGGACGCGCCGCTGTCAGCCACCTCGATGAGCGACTGCTGACGAACCAGGTGTTGGGCGTGTATCGATCAGTCCTGGCCGGCCGCCACGTGGGAATTAGTCCCGCTGCGGAATGGGCGTAGAAAGGGTCGACCCGTCGGGAGTTGGCCCAGATTGTGCGTAGAGGGTCTCTGTAGCCCTGCGAGGCGAGTCTCGCGGGAGTAGCTCAGAGAGAGCGCCGGGGATACCACCCCGGAGGTCGCGGCTTCAAAACCGCCTCCCGCTCCTCGCCTTTTCAGGGAAAGGACGAGTAGTGCAGCAACAACGCTTTTCCGCCGTGCTGGCCAGTTACCTGGCTCGTGGCGCCGCCATCGGTATCGTCGTCATGCTGCTCGCTGCATGTCCGCGCGGCATCACCGATTCCAGCTACTCGCTGACGCTGTCCCCGACGACGGCGCAGCTGTTCGTGCAGGATAGTTCGCGCTTCAGTGCCTCGCTCGTGGACCACAGCGGTGCGCCGGTTGTGGCGCCGCTGTCGTGGAGCACAGACAACCGGGCGGTTGCCACCGTCGATTCCATGGGGCTGGTGCGGGCGGTAGGAGGTGGTACCGCGACACTGCGCGTGTCGGCAAAAGGGGAATCGGCTACGGCGGCACTGGTGGTGCGGGTAGACAGCGGCCAAAGCCTCTCGGTGGCTCCGAATACCGCCAGCATGTTCGTCAGCGGAACACAGCTGTTCACCGCGACGCTCAGGGACCGGCTCGGCAACGTTATCTCGACCGATCCCGAATGGACGAGCACCAACCCCAGTGTTGCTACAGTGGATTCGGCGGGACTCGTGACCGCCATCGCCACCGGCTCGGCGACGATCGAGGCGCGCGACAACGGGCTGAAGGGCTCCGCGGGTTTGACCGTCCGCCCTCGGCCCGCCAGCGTCACCTTCGTCGGCGCCGGCGACATCGCCTCGTGCACCAGCAATGCGGACTCGACGACCGGGCGCATGCTGGACGCGATCAGCGGAACCATCTTCGCGGCTGGGGACAACGCGTATCCGAACGGCTCCGCGGCCGACTACGCCAACTGCTACGCTCCCGCGTGGGGCCGACACAAAGCGCGGACGCGTCCGGTGCCTGGCAATCACGAGTACGACACGCCGAATGCGGCGGGGTATTTCGGATATTGGGGCGCTGCGGCGGGAGATCCGGCGAAGGGGTACTACAGCTACGATCTCGGCGGGTGGCACATCGTGGCGCTGAATAGCAACATCGCGCACAACGCGGGATCACCGCAGGAGCAATGGTTGCGCGCGGACCTGGCGAGCAGCTCGCTGCGCTGCACACTCGCCTATTGGCATCATCCCCGCTTCAACTCCGGTGCGGAGCACGGCGACGATATCTCGATGCAACCGCTGTGGCAGGCGCTCTACGAGTTCGGCGCCGACGTGGTGATTTCCGCGCACGAGCACGTGTACGAGCGGTTCGCGCCCCAGACACCTGCGGGCCAGCTCGACCAGGCGAAGGGAATTCGGGAGTTCATTGTGGGGACGGGCGGCGCCGCGCTCTATCAATTCGGGGCTCCCAAGCCCAACAGCGAAGTGCGCTACAACGCGAGCCGGGGACTGTTGAAGCTCAACCTGGCCGCGGACCACTACGACTGGCAGTTCCTGCCTACCGCGACGTCATTCAAAGATTCCGGCACCGCAGCCTGCCACTAGCTTAGGCTTCCGACAACAACCAGAGATCGATCTGGCGGATCTCCTGCTCGATCCGCTCGATCGCCACCGTATCGCCGAATGGCTGAAGGAGCTCGCGCGCCCGCTCCAGATAGGCGCGTGCTTCGTGCCGATCCCCCATCGTGATGCGGAACTGCGCGTACTCGCGATAGACGGCCGCCTCCAGCGGACGCGACGGCTCACCGCCGCGGCACAGCTCGATCGCCTGCTCGTAGAAGACGAAGCCGGTGTCGTCACCCTGACGCGCGCGGAGCTTGCCCATCATGATGTAGACGCGAACGAGTGACGCCGGCTGCTGCTGCGTGATGGCGAGATCTTCGGCGCGGCGCGCTTCGTCATCGGCGTCCGGGAGTCGGCCCAGGTCGAGATAGAGATCCGCGAGACGCAAACGGACCAGGATCTCGAGGACGGGATCGCCGCCGGCCATCGGCAGCCGGCTCAGCGCTTCGCGATAGCTCGCGAGCACTTCCGCCTTCTTGCCCTGCGCCCCTTCCACCAGCCCGCGGGCGAGCAGCGTGCGGATCACGCCCGGCGTGTCCCCCGTTGTTTCAAAGCTCTCGAGGGCGCGTTGCAGCCGTGCGGCGGCCACGTCGAAGTCGCCGCGCCGCAATGCGGCCTGGCCCAGGCCCAGCGTCAGTCCGGCGCTCAGCGCGCGATTGCTCGTCGCGCACTGCAGGCCCCGCGTGAACCACGCCTCGGCACCGGCCCACTGCGACTGCGCCAACAGGACGTCACCCAAGCCCTGGCAGGCACCTGCCGCGTGCTCGTTGTCGGACTCCCCTTCCGCGAGCGCGAGACTGCGCTGATAGGCACGCGCCCCTTCGTCGAGATACCCGCGTGCCGCTTCGAGCCGCCCCAGGTGGCACAGCGCTTCCATTTCGGGCTGACGGTCGCGCAATTGCTCCGCGATGGTCAGCGCTTGGCGATACCAGGCATGGGCCTGCGAGTAGCGCATTCCCCGCTCTTCGTATTCGCCGGCGCGTACCAGGGCCCGAACGGCCTGCGACACATCGCCGTTCTGCTCCGATTCGAGCGCGTCGACCGCAGCGTCGTACAAGACCGCCGCCCGGCCGGCGACGTGATTCAAGACCTGCGGCACCCGCGCCCGCAGCGTCATGGGGTCCAGAGTTCGCTTACCGATCGTGCGATTCGGTTCGGCCGCATCCCAGGCCCCAGGGGTTTTGCTCGAGGAAAGCGAGACCACGTAGCCGCGCAAAGGGGCGAGATCCTCGACATCAGGTAACAGCCGGAGGGCCTGCTCAACCCGCAGGGGCGACTGTAATCCGGTCGAGAGGCTCACGAGCCCTTCTTTCTTTAGGTGTTTCGGTTGGTGACGGTCCCACAGCAGGCTTTGCACGAAGCAGGCCAGCGCACAGAGTTTTGGGTCAGGCGACACGCCGGGGATAGGTAGCATTCCGCCAAGGGGTTAGTCGCGGGCGATCAAATGGACTAGATCGCAAGAGGCCCCGCCGTTGGGCAGGGCCTCTCGGTAATGCCCAAAACTAGTGCTTAGAGACGGTACTCTTTGATCTTCCGTGCCAGGGTGTTGCGATGCACGCCGAGGATCTGGGCGGCTTCGCCGATCTGTCCATGCGTGTGCGCCAGTACCTGCGAGATGTGCCGGGCCTCGGCCTCCTGCAGCGTCGCCAGCGGGCCGGAGCACGGCGTTTCGGTCTTCGTTCCGTTCGCCAGCCACTCCTCCGGGAGATCGACCGAGCGCAGCACGTCGCCTTCGCACAGCAGCACCGCGCGCTCGATGACGTTGCGCAGCTCGCGCACGTTGCCGACCCATGCATGGGCGCGCAGCAGCGTGGTGGCGCGATCGGAGATCGACACGATGCGCTTGGAGTATTGCTTGCCGAATTCCTGGAGGAAATGCGATGTCAACAAAAGGAGATCGTCGCCACGCGCCGCCAGCTGTGGCAGCCGGATCGTGACCACCGCGAGCCGGTAGTAGAGATCCTCGCGGAATTTTCCGTCCGCGATCATCTGCTTCAAATCTTTGTTGGTGGCCGCAATGAGACGCACATCGACGGGGATCGCTTCCCCGCCGCCCACGCGCTCCACTTCGCGCTCCTGGATCGCGCGCAGAATCTTGCTCTGCAGCACCAGGCTCATATCGCCGATCTCGTCGAGGAACAGCGTGCCGCAGCTGGCGCGCTCGAAGCGTCCGATCTTGCGGGCGACGGCACCGGTGAACGCACCTTTCTCGTGTCCGAACAGCTCGCTCTCGAGGAGATTCTCGGGGATCGCGGCGCAGTTGACCGCGACGAACGGGCGGCTGTGGCGCGGGCCGTGCGCGTGAATCGCGCGCGCCACGAGCTCTTTGCCGGTGCCCGAGTCGCCCTGGATCAGCACCGTCGCCGTGCTCGGCGCCACGTGCCCGATGGTGCGATAGACGTCCACCATCACGCCGCTTTGTGACACGATCTGATAAGGCCCTACTGCCACGGGGGAAACGGGCGGCAGCGGCAAAGGCGTCTCCGCCGCGGCGGCGAGCACGCGGTTCAGCGTAATCCGAAGCTGATCGCGCTCCAGTGGCAGCGGCAACACCGCCGTAACGCCAAGCTCCGTCGCGCGCAACGCCAGGGTCAAGGAAGGAGACGGGGTGACAGCGATCATGCGCGGCCGGATAGGCAGACGCGGCAGGACCGCTTCCCACCAGTCCAGCTGGATGTCGGAATCCCGATCGAGAACGGTGAGCACCGCGTCCCACCCGCCATGCGCGAGCGCCTGCAGTGTCGTCGCTTCGTCGGCGGTGCGCTCGAGCGTGGCGCCGGATTGCTCGACATAACGGGCCAGCTCGCGGAACAACGCGTGATCGGCACCTACACCGAGCAGACGCGCGGAGCGGAAGCGTTGCTCGACGCGATTTTCGACGGGCGCTTCGGCGAGACTCTCCGGCGGCATGGCAATCATCTCACTTCTCGCTGGCCGGCATGCCCCTGCCGCCGCGCACCGGCGCGCTCCACCTGCCGACAGCGCGTCCATTTCCGCATCGTGACCGTCGTGCCGCGGCCCGGCTCGGAACGAATACGGAATTCATCCATCAGCCGACGCGCGCTGGCCAAGCCGAGCCCGCGACCATCCTGCAGCGCCTGCGAAACGTCGGCGATGCCGGGGCCCTTGTCGCGGGCCACGATTGCCAATCCCAACCGCCCGCGTTTCTGGATTAGGTGCAGCATTAGATCGCCCCGGCGCGCGTACGTAAGGACATTGCGCGCGACTTCGAGAATCGCGGTAGCGATCACGGTGATATCCGTCGGTGAAAAATCGAGGCGGGACGCCAGCCGGCGGCCGTGCTCACCTGCCACCGCGATATCGGCGTCCGACGCGATGGGAATACGCACGCGTACGCTCGACGTGAATGAAGGGGCGACCGGGGCAACTGCGGGCCGGGCGGTAGACGCCGAAACACCTACGACGACTTGCGGCATTTTGTCCCTCAGGGGTCCGAAATGACGGCAGATTGGCCTGCGAGTGTGATTTTAGGGTGAGTTCGAGGGCGGGAACATCGCTCAGCAGGTTGAAAAGAGGTGTAGAACAGGAGGGGGATTTTTGGACTAATGCGCTCCTCCTGGACTAGTCCATCCGATGCACTCCTTTGTAGCACTCACGCCGGATGGACCTAAGCCGTCGCGCGCGCAGTACGCCCTGTTAGGCGGCTCCCTCCCCCGTTGTGGCGATATCGTCGAGCTCTTCCAAGCCCACCAACACGTCTCGCGGCTTGGAACCATTCGCTGGTCCTAGGATTCCGGCCATTTCGAGTTGATCGATGATCCGCGCCGCGCGCCCGTAACCGATGCTCATGCGCCGCTGCAGCAGCGACGTCGAGCCCAGCTGATTTTGAATGCACACTTCCGCTGCCTGGCGGAACAGCGGATCCCGTTCTCCGCCCCCCTGCTCTCCGCCCCCTCCGTCCTCTTCTTTCTCCGCCTTCTCGAGCGCGGCGACTTGCTCGTCGATGGAGGCGCCGGGTGCCGCAGCCGCCGCTATCGCATGCGCTTTGTACCATTCCATGAGCCGCTCGGTCTCGTCGGTCGAAATGAATGCGCCTTGCACGCGCATGGCCTCACTTTTCCCCGGCGGCAGAAACAGCATGTCGCCATTGCCGAGCAGCGTCTCGGCGCCGTTCTGATCGAGGATGGTGCGACTGTCGACCTTGGCGGACACCCGGAAGGCGATCCGGCAGGGGAAGTTGGCTTTGATCAGTCCAGTGATCACGTTCACCGAGGGCCGCTGCGTCGCCAGGATCAAGTGAATCCCGATCGCGCGCGCTTTCTGCGCCAGCACCGCAAGCGGCGTTTCGATCTCTCCTTGCACTGTCAGCTTCAGGTCCGCGAGCTCGTCCACGATGAGGACGATGTACGGCAGGATACCGCCGGCGTAGACGCCGTCGAACGGCAATTCCTTTTGTAGGCCCGCCTGCGTCGCCAGGGTCTCGCGTGGTCCTTTGAGCGGCGTTTTGGACTCGACTTTCTTATTGAAGTCCAGGATGTTGCGGGCGTGATTGGCGTGCAGCAGCCGGTAGCGCCGCTCCATCTCCCAGACGGCCCACTTCAGCACGTTCGCCGCCTTGTGATGGCTCGTGACGACCGGCAGGCCGAGATGGGGGAGCGCGCTGTACATCGACAGCTCGACCATTTTCGGATCGATCATCAGCAACTTCAGCCGCTCCGGGCTGTGCGCGTAGATCAAGCTCGTAATGATCGCATTGATGCACACCGATTTGCCCGAGCCCGTCGCGCCCGCAATGAGCAGGTGCGGCATTTTGGCGAGATCGTCGACGACCTCGTCGCCTTCGATATTGCGTCCCAGCACGACGGGGAGCACGCGCGTGGCGCGCCGGAACTCCGCGGCCTCGATCAGCTCGCGCACGTGCACGAGCCGGGCGGTGGGATTGGGGACTTCGATACCGATCGCGGCCTTCCCGGGGATCGGTGCAACGATGCGCAGCGACTGCGCCCGCATCGCCAGCGCGAGATCGTCCGCCAGCGATGACACGCGTCCCACCTTCACGCCGCGCCCCGGCTCGAGCTCGAAGCGCGTCACCACAGGGCCGACGGTCTTGTTCGTGATCTGCGCGCCGACGCGAAATGTTTCGAGCGTCGACACGAGCCGCCGTCCCATCTCCTCGATCTGCGCGGCATCGGCGTCCTCGACCGCTCCCGGTCCTTCCGTCAATAAATCGATCGGCGGGATGAGCGAACCCGGAACCGGTGGCGGAGCGGGTTTCGGGGGCTGTAGGGGCCTCGGCTTGCGCTCTTTCGAAGCACGGGAAACGGGAAGCGGAACATGTGTGGCAGTTTCCGAATCGTCGTCATCGACAGGAACTCGCTTGGCGGAAGCCTTCTCCGTTTCCCGCTTCACGATTCCCTTTTCCCGTTGCCTCAACAGCGTCAGCGGATGCCAGCCGATCGTCAGGACGCCGAGGACGGAGAGCGCGAAGAGACCGATGAGCACGGCTCCAGCCGTCCCAATCGCCCCTTCGATGCCGCTCGCGAGGAACGCGGGGAACAGGCCGACCAATCGCTCGCTGCGTGTCCAATTGGCGTAATCGGGGGGAAAGACAGGGCCGATCGCGACCGCGACCCCATACGGAACGAGCAGGATCAGCCCGGCGCCGAGTGCGGCGGCGCGGCCCCAGGAGAGCGCGCCCAGCCGCTCGAACGCCGCGAGGGCCCAACCAATGCCGAGGATCGGCAGCACGACGGCACCCAGACCGAACAGTTGCCACAGCGCTCCACCCACCGTCCTGCCCCAGCTGCCGGTCAGCGCGAGCGGCAACAGCGTGAGGCCCAGAAAGAGGCCCACCAGCAGGGCGGCGATGCCGACGAGCTCTTGGCGCGCCTTGGGATTCATGCCGCGATGCGGCGATCCGCGTACACAGGGACGATGGACACTCGATCGGGATTGGCGCAGTAGCGCACGTCGTCGCCAAGCCCGGCGTCGCCCAGCTGGCGCGCCGCGTCGCTTGCGCCCAGCGCGTCCTGCCACCCTCCTTGCTGCGCTGCCAAGTCGAGCGAGACCTGCCCGGCGTCATTCAAGGCAAGTTTCTTCGGCGGAACGCCCTTCTTCACCGCCTTGATCAGCCGGCCGGCGGTATAGGCGTCCTCCAGCGCGAATTGTTTGTCCCGCCCGGCGCAGATGATGACCAGATCGCCGCGCTCGGTAAACAGGTTGCGGGCGCGCTCGGCCACGGCGCTGAAATTGAGCGCCGCCGCGACGAGTACTGGATCGCCCCCTTGCGCCGCGAGCAGCGCCGGCGTGCCGTTGGTCGTCGCCAGGAACAGCGTCTTGCCGCCGACGCTCTCGGGCGTCATCTCGCGCGGCGAGTTGCCCAGCGCGAAACCTTCGATCTTGAGGAGCCGGCGCTCGCCGGCCAGGACGATGCCATTCTTTTCGAGGTTGGCCGTGAGCCGCACCGCTTCGTCCGAGCTCGCCGCGGGTACGATGGCCTTGGCGCCGGCGGCGAGCGCGGTGACGATGGTGCTGGTGGCCCGGAGCACATCAATGACGACCACCGCTCGGCCGCTCAGATCTCCCGCATTCAGGCCGAGTGGGGTGTGGTAGACATCGATCTTCATGTTTGATCTTTGAGGAGTTGCGGCTCGCGCTCGAGGAATTTCGTGTCGATCTTGCCGGCGACGAAGTCCGGGTGGCGCATGACCCGGGCCAGAAATGGAATTGTCGTCGTCACGCCCTCAATGATAAACGAGTCGAGCGCCTGGCGCATACGGGCGAGGGCTTCCGTCCGCGTGTTGCCGTGCACGATCACTTTGGCGAGCAACGAGTCGTAATACGGCGGCACGGTATAGCCCGCGTAGATGTGCGTGTCCACGCGCACGCCGGGACCGCCCGGCGGGTGATACGCGGTGATGAGACCTGGCGACGGCTGAAAGTTGCGACTCGGGTCCTCGGCGTTGACGCGGCACTCGATCGCATGCCCGCGCAGCCGGTGGCCATTCATCACGAACGACAGCGGCGCCCCGGCCGCGACTGCGATTTGCTCCTTCACGAGGTCGAAGTTCGTGCACATCTCGGTCACGGGATGCTCGACCTGGATGCGCGTGTTCATTTCCATGAAGTAGAACGATCCGTCAGTATCAAGGAGAAACTCGATCGTCCCCGCGCCCACGTAGCCGATCGCCTCCGCCAGCTTCACGGCCGCGTCGCCCATGTCCTGGCGCAGCGTCTGGTCCACCGCCGGCGAGGGGGCCTCTTCGACGAGCTTCTGATGGCGGCGCTGCACCGAGCAGTCACGCTCGCACAGCTGCATCACCTTGCCATGTGTGTCGCCCATGATCTGAATTTCAATGTGCCGGGGCCGCGCGAGGTATTTCTCGATATAGACCTCGCCGGAGTTGAACGCGGCGAGTGCTTCCTGTTTGGCAAGCGTGAAGGACTGCCCGAACTGGTCCGCGTCGTTCGCCACCCGCATGCCCTTGCCGCCGCCGCCGGCCGCCGCCTTGATGATCACCGGGAAGCCGATGTCGGCGGCGACCTGCTGGCCCTCTTCGGCCGAGACCACCGGTCCCGGCGACCCCGGCACGGTGGGCACGCCCTGGGCTTTGGCGAGGGAGCGCGCTGCAGCCTTGTCGCCCATCTGACGGATTTGCTCGGGCGTGGGTCCGATGAAGACGATGTTGGACGCGCTGACTTTTTCGGCGAACTCGGCGTTTTCGGCGAGGAATCCGTAGCCGGGATGAATCGCGTCGGCGCCGGTGATTTCCGCGGCGGCGATCAGCCGGGGGATGTTGAGGTAACTGTCGCGACTCGGCGCGCGGCCGATGCAGACGTCGTCGTCGGCGAAGCGGACGTGCAGCGACTCGCGGTCCGCCTCCGAGTACACGGCGACCGTCTCGACGCCCAGCTCTTTACATGCGCGGATCACCCGCAGGGCGATCTCCCCGCGGTTCGCGATCAGCACTTTCTTGAACATCAGGGCGTCAGCTCGATCGCCCCGGCCTGGTCGGCCCCGCCCAGCCGGTTCCCCGACGAATCGACGCCCGAGACCTTCAGCGCGAACTCGCTCGGGTTCGACGCGTAGAAAATCGCGCTCTCGTAGCTGATCACGCCCTGCTGGTACCAGTGGAACAGCGACTGGTCGAAGCTCTGCATCCCGTACTGCACCGAGCCTTCGGCGATCAGGTCGGGAATGCTCAGCTGTTTGGAGAGATCGCGGATGTTGTCGGCGACGGCCGCGGTATTGATCAACACCTCGGCGGCCGGCACGCGTCCGCGGCCGTCCTTGCGCGGCACGAGGCGCAACGACACGATCGCCTGCAGCGCTGTCGAGAGCAGGTGGCGAATTTCGTCGTGCTGATGCGGCGGGAAGAACGAGATCACGCGGCTGACCGTCTGCGTGGCGTCGGTCGTGTGCAGCGTCGAGAACACCATGTGCCCGGTGTCCGCCGCTTTCAGCGCGGTATCGAGCGTCTCCATGTCACGGATTTCACCGATCAGGATCAGGTCGGGATCCTGGCGCAGCACGTGGCGCAGCGCCGAGTTGAACGTCAGCGTGTCGTTGCCGACTTCGCGCTGCGAGATGTTGGCGTGCTGGTCGCGATGCAGGAACTCGATCGGGTCTTCGATCGTGATGATGTTGACGCGGCGGTTCGTGTTGACATGGTTGATCATCGCCGCGAGTGCGGTCGATTTCCCCGACCCCGTGACACCGGTCACGAGGACGAGTCCACGCGGCTTGAGCGCGATCTCCTCCAGCACGCCCGGCAGGTTCAGCTCGCGGATCTGCTTGACTTCGTACGGGATCGCCCGGAAGGCGAACGCGACGGTGCCGCGCTGCTGGTACACGTTGGTCCGGAAGCGGCCCACGCCCGGGACGCCGATGGCGAAGTCGGCCTCCTTGTGCTCGGCGAACTCCTTGACCTGACGCGGCGTCATGATCTGCTCGGCGAGCGACTTCAGCTCTTCCGGCTTGAGGGGGGCGGTATCCAGACCCACCAAGTCGCCGTTCACGCGAATGGTCGCGGGCCGACCGACCTTCAGCAGCAGGTCGGAGCCGTTGCGCTGCACCATTTGCGTAATCGCGAGTTTGAAGTTGAATGCCGGTAGACTGCCTTGCGTCGCCTCACCCATGCGGATCCACCCGGAAAAGGACCTGGCCGAACTCCACCGGCTGCGAGTTTTGCGCGGAGACTTCGCGAACGACGCCCGCCACCTCGGACTCGATTTCGTTCATGATCTTCATCGCCTCGATGATGCACACGACCTGCCCCACGTTCACCCGGCTTCCCACCTTCACGTAGGGCTGCGCGGCCGGCTCGGGCGACTGGTAGAACGTCCCCACCATCGGCGACTTGATCTCGCTGAGTTGTGGCCCCGGAGCGGGAGCCGCGGCCCCTTCCCCGGTCCCCGTTCCCCGTGCCACCGGACCGGGGACATGACCGGCGCCTGGTTGCATGACCGCGATGTGATCGGCGGTATTCCCGCTGTGCCCCGCCTTGGAAACCCGCACCGATGTCCACGCCCCGAACAGCCCGCGCCGGATCTCGATCGCTCCCACATCGGGGGCATCTTTCAAGATCTGCACGATTTGGGCGATGATGTCGAGCTTCATACCGTGAAGATACCCCCCAAGAGGCCCTACACCAGTTCCAGGAGATCCGTGCAGCCGTCGGTCAACAACACAGGCCCGTCGGCGGACAAATGCACGTCGTCTTCGATGCGCACACCACCCCGACCGGTCACGTACACGCCCGGCTCGATCGTGACGACCGCATCTTCAGGCAACGCCTCCGTCGCGGTGCGCGCGAGGCGCGGCGCTTCGTGCACCTCGAGCCCGAGACCGTGGCCGGTCGAATGCCCGAATGCGGCACCGAACCCGCGCGCGCCGATCGGATCGCGGGCCAGTGCATCGGCCTCGCGACCGCTCATTCCCGCGCGCACACCATCGCGCGCGCGTCGCTGCGCTTCCTGCACCAACCCGTACAACGCACGCTGCGATTCATCGGCACGCGCCCCGACGACGACGGTGCGCGTAATGTCGGCGCAATAGCCGTCCACCACGGCGCCAAAGTCTAGCAGCAGCCACTCGCCCGCCGCCACCGTGCGCGCGCTGCTCTGGGCATGCGGCAGCGCGCTGCGCGGCCCGCTCGCCACGATCGTCGGAAAGGGATGGGCCTCGCTGCCGCGCCGCCGCAGCGCACCCTCCAGCATGCCCGCGATCGCCAGCTCGGTTTGTCCCGGCTTGACCGTGGCGAGCGTGTCCCGCAACGCCTGCGCCGCCACGCCGGCCGCGGCGCGAATCGCGGCGACTTCGCCGGCATCTTTGCGCACCCGCAGCCGCTCCACCAATTCCGGCGCGGCCTTCCACCGCCATGCGTTTCCGGGCCCGTTGGAAAGCCGCTCCGCGTCCTTCACGCTGAGCGCGTGCGCCTCGAATCCGATGAGCCCAAACGTCCCGCTCGTGAGCGTGGGCAGCTCCTTGAACAGTCTGTCCCACACACTCGTCCCTTCGATTTCGACGCGCGCCACGGCGGCCGACTGCTGGTGCGCCTGCTCGTCGTAACGGAAATCGGTGACCAGCAGCAGCGCGTGGCGCGTTGCCACCACCATGCCGGCCGAGCCGCTGAAGCCCGTGAGGTAGCGAATGTTGGGACGCGACGTGACGAGCAACGCGTCCATGCCTTCGACCTCGAGCAGCGCGGCCAACGCCGCGTGGCGCTCAGGACGTTTGTCGTGACTTGAGATAACCGACGATCCCTTCGAATCCCAGCCGGTAGCTGTCGGCGCCGAACCCCGTCACCACGCCGACGGCGACGTCGGCCAGGAACGAATGGCGCCGCTCGGCTTCGCGCCCAAAGATGTTCGAGAGATGCACTTCGACGAACGGTACGCGCACCGCGAGCAGCGCGTCACGCACGGCGAGGCTGGTATGCGTGAATGCCGCCGCGTTGATAACGGCGCCATCTGCGCGACCTTTAAGGCCCTGGATCGCGTCCACGAATTCACCTTCGTGATTTGTCTGCGTCCAGCTGCACGCGACACCCAGTTCGCGCGCTTGCTCGCGCGTCGACCGTTCGAGATCCGCGAGGGTGCTTCGGCCATAGATCTCAGGCTCACGCTCACCCAACAAATTCAAATTGGGGCCGTTCAGCACCGCGATGTGGAGGGACATCAGGATTTGAGTTTTTTCAGCCACTGCTGAAACTGATCCGCTTCTGCTTCATCCTCAGGGGGCCGCTGCGTGCGGCCAGACGTCCGGCCGCCGCCCGGCGTCTTCGCGGACTCGGCGGCACCGGCAGGCGCCGCACCGGGCGCGCCCGCGCCTTTCCCACCGGCGAAGAATTCGTCGAACGAGAAACCGCCCGTCTGCCCCGACTCCGCGCCGCCCGCGTTCTCCGGCGCTGCGCCTTGCGATGCACTGGTGCGCCGCACCGCCTCGTCGCCAAAAACGGAATCCAGAGAGATATGGTCCTGCGCCGGATGCGATGGCTCGCCCGGTGGGGGCGGACCGGCGGAGTCGAAAGCCGCCGCAAGCGTGCTCTGTTCCGGCGGAGGCGACGCCATCTCGGGCTGCGATGTCGCGCGCCCCGCCCAGATCCCCTTCAGGAACGCTTGCGCCGACACGCCGGAGCCTTTGCGCCCGCCCGGCGACAATTGCTCGACCTTGTTTCTCAATTTTGCGTCATGCGGCTTTTGCGCGAGCAACGCCTGATAGACACGCAGCGCGTCTTGTTGATGTCCCTGCTTCAGGTATAGC
>JBHEMG010000058.1:0-3851 GCA_046262715.1 Gemmatimonadales bacterium | reverse complement strand
GCGGCGTATGCCGTGAGGTCCACGTCCATGCCGTAACCGTGTTGCTGGTAAGGCCCACCCATCGCTACTTCGGCCACTGCGACGGCGAGGCCGCCATGAGAACAGTCGTCGGCCGAGCGGAACAAGCTTCGTTCGGCGCCCGTCACGAGCAGCTCGATCAGGCGGCGCTCGGCATCCAAGTCGACGCGAGGCGGGTGGCCTCCGGCAAAGCGCTGACAAACCTCCCAGTACGCGGAGCCGCCCAGCTCTGCGCGTGTTTCGCCGAGCACGAAAACGACGTCGCCGGGTGCGCGCGCATGGCTTGGCACGGCGCGGTCGGCGCGGGTGAGCAGGCCAATCATGCCGACGACGGGCGTGGGATCCACAGCGCCCGTTGGGCTCTCATTGTAGAAGGAGACGTTCCCGCCGGTGACCGGCGTGCCGAGCGCCCGGCAGGCGTCGGCAATACCGCGGCACGCTTCGCGGAATTGAAAGAACACCTCGGGCCGCTCAGGACTTCCGAAGTTCAGGCAGTCCGTGATCCCTAGGGGACGCGCGCCGGTGCAGGCCACGTTGCGCGCAGCTTCCACCACGGTCGCCTTGCCGCCCTCGTATGGATCGAGCCGCAGGTAGCGGCTGTTGCAGTCGGCTTTGACCGCAATGCCGAATTCTTCATGGCGCACGCGCACCACGCCGGCATCGCCCCCCGGGGCGATCACGGTACTGGCCTGTACGGTCGAGTCGTACTGCTCGAAGACCCAGCGTTTGCTGGCGACGGACGGAGCATCGAGCAGCGCGAGTAACGCCTCCACAGGCGCGTAACTGCGTGTGGCGTGCGGCGTCGCCGCGCGAAGCTCCGCGACTCTCGGATGTTCCTGCGCTTCCGGATAATAGACGGGGCACCCTTCGACGAGCTGCTGCCCTGGAATCTCGACGACCACTCTGCCTTCCCACGTGCAGCGATACATGCCGTCATCGGTGACGCGGCCGATCGGGGTCGCGTCGAGCTCCCACTTGGCGGCGATCGCCTGGACCTCTGCAATGCGGTCGGTCTTCGCCACGACCAGCATCCATTCCTGGGATTCCGACAGGAGGATCTCGTAGGGCGTCATACCCGGCTCCCGCGTCGGCACCTTGGATAGATCGATCTCGACACCCACGCCGCCACGCGCCGCCATCTCGGCCGAGGACGACGTCAGGCCCGCGGCGCCCATGTCCTGAATCGCGACGATATGGCCCGAACCGATCAACTCGAGACTCGCTTCCAGCAGCAGCTTCTCGGTGAACGGATCCCCGACCTGCACCTGCGGGCGGCGCTTCTGGCTCTCTTGGGTAAGCTCTTCAGACGCGAAGGACGCGCCATGAATCCCATCACGCCCCGTCCGCGATCCCACCGCCAGCAGCACGTTACCCACGCCGTGCGCGGCAGATTTGATGAGGTCCTTCTCTTTCAGCACACCAACGCACATGGCGTTGACCAGCGGGTTGCCGGAGTAGCCCGCTGCGAAATCGACCTCCCCGCCCAGCGTGGGGACCCCCATGCAATTGCCGTAGTCGCCGATGCCTCGCACGACACCGGCGAACAGGTAGCGATTGCGCGGCTCTTCGAGCGGCCCGAATCGGAGACTATTGAGAAGAGCCACGGGACGCGCTCCCATGGTAAAGACGTCGCGCAGAATGCCGCCCGCGCCGGTCGCCGCTCCCTGGTATGGCTCGACGGCGGACGGATGATTGTGGGACTCGATCTTGAACGCCACGGCCCACCCGTTGGGCAAGCGCAGCACACCGGCGTTTTCGCCGGGCCCTTGGACAACCTGCGGTCCAGTCGTGGGGAAGGTCTTCAGAATGGGGCGGGAATGCTTGTAGGAGCAGTGCTCGCTCCACAGCGCCGAGAAGATGCCCAGCTCGGGGAACGTCGGCGCGCGGCCCAGCATGGCTTCGATGCGCGCGTACTCTTCGGTTGTGAGGTTGTGCTCCTGCACCAGCTCGGGCGTGATTTTCGGATCGGTCACTTCCGCGTCACGCCCTTTGCCACCGCGCGGAACACGCGCGCCAGCACATTGGGGAATGGCGAGCGCATCAGCTGCTCGGCCTCGCCGGCGTCGAACCAGACGCCGTGACAATGCGTGCATTGGTCGATCTGAATCCCGTCCCAGTCACCGGTGATCAGGTCGTAGCCGCACTTCGGGCACTTCATGTGGTGTTGCGTGCGTTCGCTATCGGCCGCTGCCTGTTGCGCGGCGGCGCGCTGCTGCCGTAGCAGCTCCGCATCGCGGCGCGCGAAGTACTCGTCTTCGTTCTTGCTCGGCTTGTCGTGGCTCACGGATTGGGCGGTGGGGCAGGCGGCGGCGCCATCTGCAGCGTATCGCCTCCCTGGTTCGCCACGGGGACCCGGCCCTCAGGCGACGATGACTCGCCGGCATAGCGATGGCCGTCCCAGCGCACGATCGCGTCCACGACATGCCCGGTCTGCAGCGTGACGACGTCCATCGTGCCGCAGCTGTACTCGCATCCGTTGCGGAAAAAGAGATAGGTGTATTCGCCGACCCGGCGCACGGCCGCGGGCGCGGCCCAGATCTCATAGACCTCGCGCTCGCTCATGCCGGGACTGACGGTCCCCGTATCGTCGGAGATGTACGGCAGGTCGCGATTCAGCGCCTGGCCTTGGGGCGCGGCGGGCGGTCGCGGACGATTCGCCGCCTCCTGCTGTTGCGCGGCGGCGATACGGGCGGCGGCCGTGTCGGGCGCCGGACGCACGGGTGCGGCGGGCGGCGCGCTCGCCGTGGAGCGCCCGCGCACTTTGTCCCACGCCAACTTCAACTTTGCTTTCGCCGAGTCACACCCGAAGGTGGCGACCGTCAACAGCGCGCATATCACCAGCGTGCTGCGTCGCATTGCGAGCCTCCAGAGAGAGAAAGACGCGGGCGCCGTCTTCACCGCCTAACACCTGCGCGTTACGGCGCTCCGGGTGCGGCATGATGCCGACGACGTTGCGGCCGGCATTGCAGACGCCGGCGATGTCGAGCGTGGAGCCATTCGGATTGTCGTTGATGTACCGCAGTACGACCTGGCCATTCGCTTCGAGCAGCGCCGCGGTATCAGCGTCCGCCACGTAGCGTCCATCGCCATGCGCGATGGGCAGCGTCAGCTCATCACCCCGTTCGTAGCTGCCGGTAAACGGCGTGTCGGTGGCCTCCACGCGGACGCGCACGGGCCGCGACAGAAACTTGAGGTACGCGTTGCGCATCAGTGCCCCGGGGAGTAGCCCGGCCTCACACAGAATCTGAAATCCGTTGCAAATGCCGAGGACCGCGCCGCCGGCGCGCGCGTGCGCGGTCACCGCGCGCAGTACCGGCGAAAAGCGCGCGATCGCACCCGAGCGCAGATAGTCACCGTAACTGAAGCCTCCCGGCAGGATCACCGCGTCGGCCTGCTTCAGGTCGGTCTCGCGATGCCACACGAAGTAGGCGTCCGACCCCGCGAGGCGCGCGGCGTCCAGCGTATCCTGGTCGCAATTCGATCCCGGGAAGACGACTACTGCGACACGCTGCATTCGTAGTCCTCGGTCACCGGGTTCGCGAGCAAACGATCGCACATCGCGCGCGCCTTGGCGGCGGCTTCATCCCGCGTGGCGGCCTGCACTTGTAGCACCAGATGTTTGCCGGCCCGCACGCTCGCGACTTCCCCAAAGCCGAGCGCTTGGAGCGCGTGCTGCACCGCCTGCCCCTGGGGGTCGAGCAGCGATGCACGCGGCATTACGCGGACCTCCACGGTATAGGCGCTCATGCGGCTCCGGGGCGCTCTCCTTCGTCGATGACAATGGGACCGGCGATCTCCGCCTCTTCATCCTCCGCCGGGGCCTTGAAGAACCC
>JBHEMG010000057.1:0-5715 GCA_046262715.1 Gemmatimonadales bacterium | reverse complement strand
CCCCTGAGGGGCCGATCGTGGTGTAATCGTGCCGCGCATACGCCTCCTGCGTAAAGGATGGAGAGGAGACGATCCAGCCGATCCGTAGACCCGGCAACCCGTACGCTTTCGACAAGCCGTTGACGACGACGACCTTCTCGTAGCCGCTGCCCCAGAACGATTGCGTCGTCTTGCCGTTGCGCTCGGCGCCCTGATACACCTCGTCGGCGAGGATCCAGGCGCCCACCTCCCCAGCGCGCTCGACGATCAGATTGCGGGAGGCATCGCTCAACACGTGGCCGGTAGGGTTATGCGGATTGGTGACCACGACGAGCTTGGTCCCCGGCGCGATGGCGGTGCGAATCTCTTCGGCGTACGGCTCCCACCCTTCCTTTTCTTGCAGCTGGAACGGTCGCACCTGCGCGCCGAAGTTTTGCGTCAGCCCGGCGGTCTGCATGTAGTTCGGCATCATCACGGCGACTTTGTCGCCGGGCTCGATCAGGCGCCAGCAGGTTATGAAGTTCGCTTCGGAGCTGCCCGTGGTGACGAGCACCTGATCGGGAGAAGCGCCGGGATACAGCGCGGCGATCCGCTCGCGCAACAGGTCGCTCCCGTTCGATTGTGCGTAGCCGAGCCGCACCTCGAGCAGCGGCAACGCCGAAGCACCGGCGAGGCCAAGCAGCTCCTGGATGGTCAGCGGGTGCACGCCGGATTCCGAAAGATTGAAGCGCACCCGGTTTTCCCAGGTGCTTTGCCAGCGCTCCAGCTCGAAGGGGACGAACTTTGGGCTCATGGCTGGTAAAGCTGCCGCAAGTCTTCGGGTTTCTCCAGCCAGTAATCGGGCTCCAAATCTTCCAGGTGTGGCCGGTCGAACGGTCCCCATAACACCGCTGCGGTTCGGACGCCCGCGGCGCGCCCGCACTCCATGTCGTGTCGTGAATCCCCAATGAACACGGCGGTTTCCTTGGGGACCCCGAGCTCTTCGATGGCCTTGAGGACCGGCTCGGGATGCGGTTTGGCGTGGGTGACGTCGTCGCAGCCGAGCACGATGTCGAACGCGTCGTCCAGACCGGAGATTCTGAGCCCGCGCATCGCGCCGTCGCGCAGCTTGCTGGTCACGACGCCGAGACGGAGCCCCGCGTCTTTGATGCGCCGGATCTCGTCGACGACGCCTTCGTACGGTCTCACCAGCGCATCGTGATGCGTCAGGTTGTATGTGCGGTAGGTCTGGACCATCGCTTCGATCTCTTCTTTGTCGTCTGTGATCTGTCCGAACTGCGCCCACAGCGGCGTGCCGAGGCCCTGGATCCACAAATCATCGGGAGGCATCGGTTCGTTGCAGCGGTGCAGCTCCATCGTGTGCCGGTACGAGCGCAAAATCAGCTCGATGGAATCGATGATCGTGCCGTCGAGATCTAAGAGGAATGTCGAGAACGCCACAGAAGTGAATCTACACCACCATCAGCGCGCCGATCAGCTCCACCGACGGTACGGCATCCGCCGGCTGTGAATCGGGCAGTCGCTGATGCCACGCAAGCAGATCCTGAACCAAGAGGGGCTGTTGCATGGTCAGGAGATCGTCGAGCAGTAATTCCTCGCCCGCGCTCATGCCCGATGCCAGGCGAGAAACGAGTCCATCCAGCGCGCCGAGCTGCGCACCATCCCCGCGGCGCGCGGCGCGCCGCGCGGCCGACAGCACCCAGGGAATCAGGCGCCGTGCAAAGCGGTCGCGATCCCCCGCCCGCCAGCGCGCGTCCTGCACTGCCGCGAGCCGGGATCTGATGAGCGGCGCAGCCGTGTCGATCGCCTGCTGCAGGATGCGCCGGTCCAGCGGCGCGGGCGGCGCGCTCAAGGCGGCCGCGAGAATTCGTGTCGCGGCCGCTGGGTTGGCACGCGCCACACCAGATTCGACGACAATTGCTTCGACGACATTTGCGATCCGCACCGCCAGCACGACGGACGGCGTCTCGCCGCTGATGGCCGCGCACGACCCGGTGGGCAGATCGCTATGGCACGACGCGAGGACCGCCAGCTGGTCGCACCAGTCGAGGCGGCCATGTGTTCCCCCGACCTGTTGCGCTCCGAGCTTGGAAGCCAGTCGTTCTTCCATCGTAAGCGCGCCGGCGAGGGGCGTCGGCGGCAGGAATGTCACCGTTGTAATCGTGCGATGGAGCGATCCGAGCCGATCGATGCGCCCGACGCGCTGTGCGAGCCGCGCCGGGCTCCATGGGAGATCGTAGTGCACGACCCGCTCCGCATCCTGCAAATTGAGTCCCTCACTCAGGAGATCGGTGGCAATCAGTACGTCCGTCTCCAGGGCGGCGGGGGGCACCGGCCCGCCCTGAGCGCGAGGGGCGAATGCCCGCAGCACTTCCCCGCGCGCGGCGTTACCGCTCGCGAAGCGACCGACATGTCCGAACACTGCCGCGACCCGGCGATGTCGCAGTCGTTGCAGGAGGTAGCGCGCGGTGGGCTGAGCATCGGTGAAGACGATGGTCTTGCCGCCACCGGTGGCGAGCACCCGCTCCAACGCGTCGGCCTTGGGGTCAACCGCCGGCGCGTTTCTGAGCCGCTCCCGCAGATGAAAGACGATCTGGCGGTCGCCGGCGAGACCTCCCCCGCCGGCGGGCTGATCGAGCAGCAGCGGAAACAAGACGAGCTGAATGTCCGACTCGGCGGCGCGCGGAAAGCAGCGTTGGAATTCCCGTGGCGAGAGCGCCCGTCCCTCGGCGGCGGCGCGCTGCGCGAGTTCGAGGTACGCCTCGTGTCGCAGCAGGGCCGCACGGAAGGCGGTGAGACTGGACGCTAAACGCCGCAGCAGCATCAAGCGCAGCAGCGGTGCCGCGCCGCCACCGGTGCGCAGCTGTCCGATGCCACAGGCGAGCTCGGCGAGGAGCTCGCCCGTGGTCGGGCCGGCGCGAATGGCGTCAGTCGTCGTCCGCGGGAAGACCATGCTGACCGGACCGCGATCATAGCCGCTCTGCACACGCTCGCGGGAGCGAGCGACTACGACGCGCGCCACCGCGGTATGCGCCAGCGAGGCATCGCTATCGCGGCGGGCCGCGTTCCGCAGCGACGGCACGCCCAGCGCCGCCAGCGCGTGATCGCGCAAAAATAGACGCAGCAGATGCAGCAGATCTGCGACGCTGTTATGCACGGGGGTTGCCGTTACAAGCAGCACGCGACTGCCAATGACCAGGCGAGCCAATGCGCGATAGCGGTTCGTATCGGGATTGCGGAATCGATGGGCTTCGTCGACGACGACGAAGGCGCCGGTGGTCGGACGGCGCGAAGGCCGTGTGGACGACACACTGAGCGATTCGTGAGTGATGATGGGCACTTCCTGCTGCCCAAAGCGATCGAGTAGCTCGCGCCACTGCGACACAAGTACTGCCGGGACAACAAGCGCGAAGGGTTCCTGGCGCGCGAGCGCGACAGCAAGTGCTACGTACGACTTGCCCAACCCAACGGAATCAGCCAGCAGCGCTCCACCGTGCCGGTCGATGATTGTGCTTAGCCGCTGGGCTGCCGGGACCTGATGCGGCGCGAGCCACGCCGGCCAGTTGACAGCGGGGATCGCGACCGCCGCCAGCGGACCGCCGTCGAGCATCGCCCGTGCCACGCTGTTGACGACCTGGCGCGGCGGTGCTTCCCCCGTCGGCGTGAGCGCGATGGCGAGAGGCTCCGGGATCGAGACCAGCTGCTCAGAAAGAATCCGCGGCCAGCGCGCGACGATCAGCGGCATCGAGCTCCAAAGCATTAGCGATCAGGTCGTCCGCGGGCTCGCAGCACTGTCCGCGCCGCGCGAGCTCGGGCCAGACGGGAGAATGGGACGGCGGCGTCGGCAAGCCGCCAACGACACGGGCGTTGAATCGGCGGAATCCGCCGCGCGCAGGATCGGCGACTAGGCGCGCCAGCGCCGTCAGCCAGCAAGAGTTGAACAAGGCGGCGAGCGCCGCGGCCTCGGACGATCCGCGCGTGGCGATCCCGTATACGGTATTGAGCGGGACCACGTCGGGCGGTGGCACGACGGCGGCGAGCCGGCGGCCCAGATCGGGCCAGACCACGCGGTGCACGGCCAGCCCAAGCCCTGTGCGAAAGAGCTGCCAGAGAGGACCGGCGTGGTAGTCCGCCCGTTGTCGTAACCTCGCTGCGTGGAGCGCGAGATGCTCGCTCAGATCGCGCGTCAGGCGGGCAAGCGGTGCGCCGTCGTCACCATGAGTCCAGATGAGGTAGCGGCGCGGTCGACACTGCCAAGGACCAATGTCGCGGCCGCGCAAGGCGGGCCGCGTTCCAGGACATTGCTGATCCAGCAGGAAGACATCGTCCGCACCGGTCTTTACGCCGAGCTGTGGTGTCCAGCGGTCACGGACGGTTGGGAAAGATGACCGCAGACGTCGGCTGACCCGTTCGGCGTCGGGCGTCAGGATCCACGGACCACTATTGCAAAGGCTCTTTTGCTCGACGCTGGCGCTGAGGTGTTTTGGACCAAGGGTGGTGGCGGTCTTTTCTGGCGCTGCCGGGTCCGCATTTGCCGCGACCAGCGTCAAGGGATACACGGCGGCGCCGAAGCTCTGTGCAACAGCCTCGGCGAGCGGCGCGGCGCGCTCGAGACGTGCGTTCAGGGCAAGACGCCGGCGCAGCGGTTCGGCGTAGCCACTGGTTGCGAGTTTTGCCGGCACGAGCACCGCGACCACTCCGCCCGGCCGGACCAGCTCCAACGCGCGCTCGGTGAACGCGACGGCCAGATCAGGCAGATGCGCGAACCCGCGAACGGCGGCTGGGCGCCAACAGGAGTAGCGCGCTGTGAGTGTCTCGCGGACGCGAGGCGCCAGCCGCTCCGCGCGGACCCACGGCGGGTTTCCGAGGACGACGTCGAACCCACCGCACAGCATTACGTCCGCGAAGTGAGACTCGAAGGAGAAAAAGGGTGCGCCGCCTTCACGCCGTAATGTGCGCTGCGCCTGACGGATGTCGCGCAGGCCGCGCCGTAACCGGGCAAGTCGCAGCCGTTGATCGGCAGTCAGCGTGGTCTTCCGGCCGAAGAGGTCGCGATTGCGCGCAATGCTGAGCAGCTCGGCGATGGCCGATTCCAGCGATGCGTGCCCTTCCTCGAGCAACGCTGCAGCCAGGGCCGCTTCCGCGCGGCTCAGCTCGGATTGGGCACCGCGTTTCGCCGGACCCGTCAGGCTGAAGAGCGCGCGCCGTGCCGTCGCCAGACGTCGGGTTTCGGCCCCGCCGCTGCGGAGCGCATTGCCGCCCAGCGACGCGGCCATCATGAGTGGATCGATGAGCGAGTCGCCCTGGCGCACGTGCCCGTCGAGGTTGGGCAGCGGAGCGATCGCCGCACGGTCGATTGAATCATCCTCCGCGACCAGGGCGAGCCAGAGCCGGAGCTCGGTCAGGCGCACGGCGGTTGGCGTGAGATCTACGCCGAACAGCGAATGCGCCAGCACGTCGCGCTTCACAGCGATGGTCGGTCCATCGCCGGCAGCCCGTCGCAGGGCGACGAGCTCGTCGAGCGCGCCGAGCAGGAATGCGCCCGATCCAACCGCGGGATCGAGTATCGCCAGACCGCGGAGGTCCGGCGCGGGATGGGGTGCGATCCCTTCATGCACCCATTGCGCCGCGGCGAGCGGCGAGAGGCCCAGTCGATGTGTCAGGGTCGCCTCGAGGCCGGCGCGGACGATTTCCCGCACGAGCGATGCGGGGGTGTAGTAACTGCCGCTGGCCCGC
>JBHEMG010000056.1:0-25498 GCA_046262715.1 Gemmatimonadales bacterium | reverse complement strand
TCCGAGCAACTCGAGCGTGCTGGCGCGATAGACCAGCAGTACCAGCGAACTCGGCGTGGCGGCACCGACTAGCAGCTGTCCCCCACCCGCGGTGCTGCGGTAGGCGACCCCCATCGCGACCAGACCGTTCGGGAGCGCCTGGCGGACGACGAGCGCGCCCGAAGAAGCGTTGACGGCAATGACCGTATCGGCGCTGATCTGCTGACCACCAACCACGTACAGCGTGTTCCCATCTGTCGAGAAGGCGGTCGCTTCCGTGAATGGCACAGGCAACGTGAAGGCCACTGACCCCGCGGCATTGTCCCATACTGGAACCCCGCTTCCGCTCGCGACAGTCGTGGCGAGTGTCGTTCGCGTACCGACGGGCGACATATACACGGCCCACGGCGACTCCGCGTTGACAGACGTGATCGATCCGCTCGTCGTATCCCACCGCGTCAGCGATTGATGCGCGTTGGTCATCAGCCAGGCATGCGGACTCAACAAGGACACCTGTCGCGTGAATCCCGTCCCCGCCCAGTGCATCGAGTCGATGATCGCCGGTGCATCGACCAGCAGGGTGGCGAGCCGAATTGAGTCCGTCGCATCGCGTACCGTGAACGCGCCGGGAATGATGCTTGGCGCCATCCCGTATTGCGTGTTGCTCGGTTGCCGCAACGTGAGTACTTGCGAGGTAGCCGGGACGACGCGCAGCCGCACGATGGGCTCGCGGTCCCCGGTGCCCGTAAATGAGCCGCCCAGAACAAATGGTGTCCCTGCCGAGTCGGTGGCCAGTAGCTCCCCGTACAGTGCCGGCACGACTGTACGCTTTCGGCTGAAGCCCACGCGCTGCACCGTCGCCAGGCTGTCCCGTCGTGGCCCGCGAGCCAACGCGAGCGTGACCGGCCCGGAGGGACCAAGCGGCAGCTGCGCCGTTGCCGTCGAATCGTCCACAGCGCTGTACGCCATGGTGTCGTTCCCCGCTACGATGACGGGTGCCACACTGCGATTGACGAAATAGGGCGACCGGATGGTGATCGCGCCGCCGCTCCACTGCGTTGCGGGGGCGATGGCGAACGCCGTAAGTGGAGGCTCGGATGGATCGCTGTTGCAGCCCGCCGCGACGAACGATACGACGGCGAGTGCGCGCAGGGTCGCGCGCGCGCTCACACTACCGCCCGGCGCACCGCCAAGGTCACGTTGTGCCCACCGAAGCCGAACGAGTTCGACAGGGCGACCTCGCACTGTCGCTGCACGGCGTGATTGGGCGCGGAGTCCAGGTCGCAGGCCGGGTCCGCATGGAATTGATTGATGGTGGGCGGAATCACGCCGTTCTTGAGGGCGAGCGCGCAAATAGCGAACTCGAACGCACCGGCGGCACCGAGCAGGTGGCCCGTCATCGACTTGGTCGAGCCGAAGATCAGCTGCTTCGCTTGCTCGCCGAAGACCGTCTTCACCGCCGCCGTCTCGGCGGCGTCGCCGTGCGGCGTCGAGGTGCCGTGCGCGTTGATGTAGCCCACCTCTTCGGGGCGGATGCCGCCGCTCTTCATCGCCCGGCGCATCGCTTCCTGCGCGCCCGAGCCGTCCGGCGCCGGCGCGGTGATGTGATGCGCGTCGGCGGTCGCGCCGTAGCCCACGATCTCGGCGACGATCTTCGCCCCCCGTGCCTGTGCGCGGTTCCACTCCTCCAAAATGACGACGGCGGCGCCGTCCCCCATCACGAACCCGTCCCGGTCCTTGTCGAACGGCCGGCTCGCGGTCTTGGGGTCATCGTTGCGGGTCGACAGCGCTTTCATGTTCGCGAAGCTGGCGATCGATAGCGGCGTGATCGCCGCTTCGGACCCGCCCGCGACCATGACGTCCGCGTCGCCGTCCCGGATCAGCTCGAAGGCATCGCCCAGGGCATGCCCGGAGGAGGCGCACGCCGAGACGGTGCAGTAGTTCGGCCCCTGAAACCCGAACCGCATCGAGACGATGGCGGATGCGACGTTCGCCATGAACATCGGCACGAAGAAGGGCGACACCCGGTCCGGCCCCTTCTCGATGTACATGCGCATGTTTTCTTCGAAGGTCGCGATGCCGCCGGTGCCCGTTCCGATGATGACGCCGATACGCTTGGGATCGAGGGGGCTCTTCTCCAGACAGGCGTCGCGGACTGCCTGCACCGCCGCGCCCATCGCGAACTGGGAGAACAGGTCGTAGCGGCGCGCTTCCTTCTTATCGATGTACTGCAGGGGGTCGTACCCCTTGACTTCGCAGGCGAAATGCACCGCCAGCTTTTCGGAATCAAAGCGGGTGATCGGCCCGGCCCCCGACTGACCGGCGACGAGGGCGGCCCAGGTGCTCGCGACATCGTTCCCGACCGGTGTCACGAGTCCCATCCCCGTAACCGCCACCCGCCGGGGGGAAGCCACTATTTGCCTTTACCCATCTTGTCGTGGAGATAGGTCATCGCCGCTCCCACGGTGCGAAGCTTCTCCGCCTCTTCGTCGGGGATGTCGATGTCAAATTCCTTCTCGAAAGCCATGACGAGCTCGACCGTATCGAGGCTGTCGGCGCCGAGGTCTTCCATGAAGCTCGCGTCGTTGGTGAGCTTGTCCCGCTCGACTCCCAGCTCCTCGACGATAATGTCTTAGACCTTTTCTTCGAGCTGCTTCATGTCCATTGCCATGGGTAACCCTCAGCGGAGGTAAGGGGATGGTCCGGTCACATCACCATCCCGCCGTCGACGACAAAGACCTGACCCGTAATGTAGCTGGCTAAGTCCGAAGCGAGAAAGAGCACGGCGGCGGCGATGTCCGCCCCCGTTCCCAGCCGTCCCAACGGGATGTTGTCCAGGAAGTACTTCTTGGCTTCCGGGGAAATGCCCTGCGTCAGCTCCGTCTCGACAAAGCCCGGAGCGACAGCGTTCACCAGCACGTTCCGGGAAGCGAGCTCCTTGGCCACCGACTTGGTGAATCCCACGATTCCGGCCTTGGACGCGGAGTAATTCGACTGCCCCTTGTTGCCGTTCAACCCGACGACGCTGGTGATGTTGATGACCCGCCCCCAGCGCCGTTTGATCATGCCGCGCGCGGCGTACTTGGTCATCAGAAACGCGCCTTTGAGATTCGTATCCATCACCGAATCCCAGTCGGTTTCGGTGAGACGAAACAGCAGATTGTCCTTCGTGAAGCCGGCATTGTTGACGAGGACGTCGATCCTGCCGAGGTCCTTGGCCACGCTGTCGGCCAGCGCCTCGACCTGGGAAGGGACGCCCACGTCGCACGCGTAGCCGCGCGTGCCGTCGCCAAAGGCGCTGGCCACCTGCTCGGCCACTGCGCCGTCGCGCGAGCACAGCGCGACCTTGGCGCCCGCGTCGAGGAAGGCGCGGCAGATATCGTGTCCGATCCCCCGGGTGCCACCGGTGACGAGCGCGACCTTTCCCGTCAGATCGAGCTGCGTACGACTGCCACCGTGTGTTCCCGGGTCTTCTACTGCCCGTCTCGCGATGGTCATGCTGCGTCCATGAATTTGGTCACCTCATCGGCTGTGCCAAGGCTGACCACGTTCGCTTCGGGTACGATTCGCTTCAAGAGTCCCGCCAGGACGGTGCCGGGACCGATCTCCACGAAATGCGCGCCTTCGCCGCCCATGCGCGCCGCGTGCTCCATGCATTCTACCCAGCGTACCGTCGCCGTGAGCTGATCGGACAGGAGCCGGCGCGCGCGGCTGGCGTCCTTCACCGCTTCCGCCGTGGCATTCGCGACGACGGGAAAGGCCGGATCACGGAATTCGGCCCGCTCGAGCGCGAGCTGCAGATGGTTTTTGGCGGGCCCCATCAACGGCGAGTGGAACGCGCCGCTCACCTTGAGGGGAATGACCCGTTTGGCCCCGCGTTTCTTGCACGCTTCGCCGGCGCGCGTCACCGCCTCGGGATCGCCGGAGATCACCGTCTGATCGGGGGCGTTGATGTTGGCGGCGACCGCCACGCTTGCCTGCTGCGACGCCTCCGCGCACGCCGCTTCGACGTCCTTGGTCCCGAGGCCGAGCACCGCGGCCATCGTGCCGGGGCGTTCCTCGCCCGCTTTCTGCATCAGCTCGCCGCGGCGCCGCACCAGCTTCGCTGCCGCGGGTGCCTCCAGCGCGGCCGCGGTGACGTACGCCGAGTACTCCCCCAGCGAGTGTCCCGACGCGGCGACGGCAGCGCCGCTCACCGTGTCAGCAACCACCGCGAACACCGCGGCGCTGTGTGCCAGAATCGCGGGCTGCGCGTTCTGGGTCGCGGTCAGCTCGTTTTCGGGGCCTTCGAACATGAGACGCGAGAGGGCGACGCCGAGCGCGGCATCGATCGCGTCGAAGACCGCGCGCGCCGCGGGAAACCGCGCTGCGAGATCTTTGCCCATCCCGACCTTTTGCGCGCCCTGGCCCGGGCACAGCCAGATGGTTGCTACCACCGCAGGACCATGCTGCCCCACGTGAAGCCGGCGCCGAAGGCGCACAGCATCACGACCATGCCCGGCTTCAGCCGGTCAGTCCGCACTGCTTCATCGAGCGCGATCGCGATGGATGCCGCGGAGGTGTTGCCGAAACGGTCCACGTTCACGTAGACCTTGTCCATGGGCACGCCGGCGTGCTTCGCGGTCGCTTCGATGATACGGATGTTTGCCTGATGCGGGATGAGCAAGTCGATGCCGCCGGCGTCGAGGCCTGCACGTTGCAGCGCGTGGTCGCAGGCGTCGGCCATGGAGAGGACCGCCGCCTTGAACACTTCGCGGCCGGCCATCTTGATGTAATAGCTGTGATCCTTGAGCAGCTCTTCGCTCGGTGGATGCGTCGCGCCGCCCCCAGGCCGGTACAGCAACTCCGCGAGCGTGCCGTCCGACTTCAGATACGACGCGAGGATGCCGCGGCCGTTGGTGCTGCGGCGCACGATCGTCGCCCCCGCGCCGTCGCCAAACAACACCGCCGTCGTGCGGTCGCTCCAGTCCATGATGCTGGTCAGCTTCTCGGCGGCGATCACCAGCACGTGCTGCGCCTGCTCGGCGGCGATGATGCCTTCTGCTGTGCTCAATGCATACAGGAAGCCGGAGCACGCCGCGCCGACGTCGAAGGCGGCGGCGTTCTTCGCGCCCAGGATCGCCTGCAGATCGCACGCTTGCGAGGGGAGCAGGCGGTCGGGCGACGCGGTCGCGTAGACGATGGCGTCGATATCGAGCGGGGTCAGGCCGGTTTTCTCGAGCGCCTGCAGCGCGGCCGCCTTCCCCATGCAGGCATTGGTCTCGTCCTTGCTCGAGATCCGCCGTTCCCGGATACCGGTGCGTTCCTGGATCCACTGGTCCGAGGTGTCCAGAAACTTCGAGAATTCGTCATTGGTCATCACGCGGGACGGCGCATAGCTGCCCGTGCCCCACAGCTCCGCAAAGGGCCGCTTCACGCGGTCACCTTTCCTTCCGCGAACTCGGCGGCGATATCCTCGGAGAGATGGCTGTGCACACATTGCACTGCCATGCGAATGGCGTTCTTGATCGCTCTCGCGGGCGAAGCGCCGTGACAGATGATGACGACGCCTTGGACACCAAGCAGCGGGGCGCCGCCGTAGGTGGCGTAGTCGAGGACGTCGAGGACTTTTCCCATCTCGGGGCGCTGCAGCACGTCCGCAGCCTCGCGCTTGATGAGCGAGACGAACACCCGCCCGGCCGATTCATAAAACTTGAGGACCACGTTGCCCACGAACCCGTCGCACACGACGACGTCGAGCGGCTGTCCCCGCGCTTCGGCGACCGGGATATCCCGGCCCTCGACGTTGCCGATGTAGCGGATGCCGGCCGTGTGCTTGAGGAGCTGGTGCGCCTCTTTGACGACGGCGTTCCCCTTCTCGTCTTCCTCGCCGATGTTGAGCAGGCCGACCGATGGACTTGGCCGGCCCAGCACGTCGCGCGCATACACGCTCCCCAGATGCGCGAAGCCCACCAGCTCACGCGCGTTGCAGTCGACGTTGGCGCCGCCATCGAGCACCAGCACCGGTTTGCCGGCGCTCGGAAACAGCGCGCCAATCGCGGCCCGCTGCACGCCCGGATGCAGCCGCAGCAGCAGGGTGCTCGCCGCCATGACCGCACCGGTATTCCCCGCGGAGATGAATGCGTCCGACGTGTCCTTCTGCTGAAGGCCGAGGCCCACGGCGATGGAGGACCGCGGCTTGCCACGAATCGCGGCCAGCGGCTTATCGCCCATCCCCACGACTTCGGGGGCATCCACGATGTCGATGCGTGCGCGATCGACGGTCACCGCTGCCAGGGCCGTCTCGATATCCGCCGTGCGGCCCACGAGCTGAATGGTAAAGTCCGGCGGCAGCTCCTTCAGCGCCTGCGCCGCGCCCTCAACTTCCACTTGAGGGGCGTTGTCACTTCCCATCGCGTCTAACGCGATGCGGATCATCAATCCTCGACGATGACCCGTTGCTCGCCGTTGTAATAGCCGCACGTCGGGCAGACGCGATGCGGCTGCTTCTTGTCGCCGCAGCGCGGGCACGGCTGCAGCGTGGGCGCCACCGCTTTGTAATGCGTGCGGCGCGCGCGCTTCTTGCGCTTGGAGGTTCTGCGCTTGGGTACGGCCATTTTGCGAGCGTCCTTTAGTTAGAGCTGAGCTTGTCTTTGAGGGCCTTGAGCGGCTGCCAGCGGGCGTCCGTCGCGGGCGCGCACCCGCACGATTCGGCGTTCAGGTCCTTCCCACATTGGGGGCACAATCCCTTGCAATCCTCGCGGCACTCGATGAAGCGCGGTGCCGCAAGCACCAGCTCCTCCCGGACCGCCGGCGTCACGTCGATCTCCGTCGCATCCGGGGCGACCGGATAGGAATCGGGATCGTCGAGCGCTTCAGGATCTTTGGTGAAGAGCGCCCCGATCTCCAGGTCCACGGGGGTCGTCACCGCGGTCAGGCAGCGCCGGCACTCCCCGCGCACGGTCGTGCGGACCGTGCCCTGCCAATAAGAACGTTCTTCATCGAGGGCCTGCAACCGCCCGCCGACGAACACCGGGTCACTCAGCGTGACCCCAATGCCCTCCAGCGCCGGGTCGTCCTGCTTGAGCTCACCCCGGGTCTCGACGGCGCCGGCGTGGGCCAACTCCCGCAGATCGACTCGCAACATGGTCAGCGAAGCTAAACCGTTGTGGCACTTGCGTCAACGGACTACGCCGATGCGCGCCCGGGGAAGAAAAAGGCGACCTCCCGTGCGGCATTCTCCGGCGAGTCGGAGGCGTGAATAGCGTTCCGCTCCTTCGATTCCGCGTACAGCCGCCGGATCGTTCCGGGCTTGGCCTGCGCCGGGTCAGTGGCCCCGATGACCTCCCGCAGATGGCTGACCGCGTTATCCCGCTCGAGCGTGAGCGCCAGCGCCGGTCCGGAGGTCATGAACGCGACCAGGGGCCGGAAAAATGGACGCTCGCGATGCACTTCGTAGAACGCTTCGGCGCGCGCTGCGGGCAGCCTCACCATCTGGGCCTCACGCACCTGAAATCCCTCGGCTTCGAGATGGGCGATGATCTTGCCGATATGGCGCGCGGCGACCGCGTCGGGTTTGATAATAGCGAGAGTGAGCATGGCTCCTAAGGATTGGCGACGAGACGACGAATGAGGTCGGCGCGCGTGAGAAAGCCTACGACCACACCCTCGCGCACGACGGGAAAGCGATCGACGTCCTTGTTGTTCATCAGATTGGCGACGTCGGTGAGCGTCTGGTCTTCCGAGAGACACAGCACGGCGCGCGACATGACATCCTTCACCGGCAGGGCGCGCGGATCGACGTTGCCCCGCCCCGCCATCATGCTGGCCGGCAGGGCGCGAAACTTCCCGCTCTTGGAGCGCTGCAGGTAGTCGGGGATCAGGTATTTCAGGAGCTCGCGGTGCGTCACCATGCCGACGAGCGAGCCGTTGTCGTCCACTACCGGAAGCGCGCGCACGTCCTTGTCCATCATCAGGCGCGCCACGTCGCCCAGGTTCTGCTCGGGACGCGCGGACAAGACGTCCGGGGTCATGAGGTCTCGCACCGCCAGGTGCGTGGGCAGCTCGACGTTCTGCAACGCGCCGATCTGTACGAGCTGGTCGGGTGTCTTGGCAGCGAGCATCGCCAACACCGTCGCCGGATCGGACAAGAGGCGCGCGAAGGCCCCGACGACCTGGAGATACGTCGGCGTCTCGCGGGGCGGCGCGACGATCAGGATGACGATGCGCGCGGTGCGATTCGCGTCCTTCTCCCAGTGAATCGGGGTCAGCGACACGCCGACCGCGGTGGCGATCTTCCGCACCGCCTCGCTGCGAAAATGGGGAAGAAACGCGTGCTCGCCCACGCTCACCATGTCTTCGGGCCAGGCGTTGCGAATCACGGCGTTGAGCCGGTTGGGCTCCGCGACCACGCCACTCGCGACCAGCCGCTCGGCGAGGCGCTCCGTAGCTTCGCGCACCGTCTGGGCGACCAGCGGGACCAGGAGGTGCTGCCGCTCGACGACCTCCAGCAGCTTCACAGTCGTTCCCGCAGCAGTGGCACGACGTCCGCGGGCCGCTTCATCACGCTGATGCCCGCGCTCGCGAATGCCGCCATCTTTTCGGCCGCGGTGCCGGAGGAGCCGGAAATGATCGCTCCGGCGTGGCCCATGCGGCGCCCGGGCGGCGCAGTCTGGCCGGCGATGAAGCCCACGACCGGTTTGGTGACCTTGGTCTTGGCGAATTCGGCGGCCTGTTGCTCGTCCGTCCCGCCGATCTCCCCGATCATCACGATCGCGGTGGTCTCGGGGTCGGCCTGAAACGCCGCCAGGCAGTGAATGAAGTTGGTGCCGATGAGGGGGTCCCCCCCGATCCCGACGCAGGTCGACTGGCCCATGCCCTGCGTCGAGAGCTGATGGATGATCTCGTACGTCAGCGTGCCGCTGCGTGACACCACCCCGATGTTGCCTGGCGTGCAGATGTTGCCGGGGATGATGCCGACCTTACTTTTTCCCGGCGAGATCAACCCCGGGCAATTCGGGCCGACGAGACGCGCACCCCGTTCGTGCGCGTAGGGCAGCGCGCGCGTCATGTCCAGCACGGGAATCCCCTCCGTGATGCAGATGATCAATTCAATTCCCGCATCGGCGGCTTCGAAGATCGCGGAGGCCGCGACCGCAGCGGGGACGTAAATGACGCTCGTGTTGGCTTTCGTCTCGCGTACCGCCTCCGCCATGGTATTGAAGACCGGGACGGCGCCCTCAAAGCGCTGGCCACCCTTCCCGGGCGTCACGCCAGCGACGACCTGGGTGCCGTAGGCCATCATCTGTTTGGCATGGAAGGAGCCATCCCGCCCCGTAATGCCCTGCACCACCAGGCGCGTGCTCTTATCGATGAAGACGCTCACGCGGCCTTCCCCTTCGCCTTGGCCACCGCCTGCTTCACTGCTTCGTCCATGTCCCCGAGTGCCGCAAAACCGGCGCGCTTGAGAATCTCGATGCCTTCGCGCTCATTCGTCCCGGTCAGGCGGATCACGATCGGCACCTTGAGCGGAAACTCCTTGGTGGCCTGCACGATGCCGTTTGCCACATCATCACCGCGCGTGATCCCGCCGAAAATATTGAAGAGAATCGCCTTGACGTTGGGATCGCCGGTGATGATCCGCAGTGCCGCGACCACTTTCTGGGGATTGGAGCTGCCGCCGATATCCAGGAAATTCGCTGGCTCGCCGCCATAGTATTTCACGAGATCCATGGTCGCCATCGCGAGCCCCGCACCGTTCACACAGCAGCCCACGTAACCATCCAGCGTGATGAACGTGAGTCCCGCTTCGCGGGCCGCGACCTCTTCGGGCGCCTCGGCGGACAGGTCGCGCAGCGCCGCGATGTCGGCGCGGCGCTCGAGCTCGTTGTCATCGATCGCGATCTTCGCATCGAGCGCCTGCACCGTGCCGTCGGGCGTCGTCACGAGGGGATTGATCTCAGCAAGCGAGGCGCCGACGTCGTAGACGGCCGCATACAGCTTCTGCATGATGTCCGCAGCCGCCCGGGCCTGCTTCACGTCGCGGTAGAGCGCGAAGCCGAGCGTCAGCGCCTGATGGGCTAGCAGGCCGTAGCGCGGATCGATGGCGAGGCGGTGAATCTTCTCGGGCGTCTTGGCCGCCACCTCCTCGATGTCGATGCCGCCGGCCGAACTCACCATCAAGACGGGACGCTGCGACGCGCGGTCGACGATGATGCCGACATAGCTCTCCGAGGCGATTTCCGCCGCCGGCGCAATCAGCACCTTCTGCACCGTCAGGCCCTTGATCGTCATGCCGAGAATGGCCTGCGCGTACGATTGGGCCTCGGCCGCGGTCTTGGCGAGCTTGACCCCGCCCGCCTTTCCCCGGCCCCCTGCGTGTACCTGCGCTTTGACGACGACCGTGCCGCCGAGACGCTCGGCGATGGAGCGGGCCTCGGCGGGCGTGGTCGCCACCTCGCCGGGCGGGACGGGAACGCCATGGCGGCGCAGGATGTCGCGCGCCTGATACTCATGCAGATTCACGCATGCTCCTTCGCAATCGTCGTTCCGGCACTGCCGTGCAGAGCCGCCAATCCATCCGCAAGCTCGGCGATAATGGCGCGTTCGCCGCCTTCACGCACGAAATCGGCGGCGGCTTCGACCTTGGGACGCATGCTGCCGGTCCCCAATTCTTTCCCGGCGAGCAGCTGATCGGCCTGCGCCAGCGTGAGTCGCCGAAGCGCTTCCTGCTGCGGCGTGCCGTAGCCGCGGTATACCGCATTCACGTTTGTGAGGATGAGCAGCACGTCCGCCCCAATCTCGCGTCCGAGAATGGCGGCCACGCGGTCTTTGTCGGCGACGGCGTCTATCCCTTCGAGTGCATGTGAGGGATCGCGATAGACGGGCGGTCCCCCGCCGCCACCCGCAATCACGATGTAGCCGGCCACCGAAAGATCGTGCACCATCTGGCTCTCCACGATCCCGATCGGTTTGGGACTGGGCGCGAGCCGGCGCCCATCGCGCACGGGAATGCCGCGCGCCACGAGACGCGCTGCCCGCGCGGCATCGAGCGTGTGACCGACGGGCTTGGACGGCGAGCGCAGATCGGGATCGTCGGCGTGACAGAGCGTCTGGGTGATCATCGTGACGACCGAGCGCTGGACCCCGGCGCGCTCCAACGCGTTCTGGAGCGACTGTTGGATCATATAGCCCATCCATCCTGCCGTCCCGGCCACGAGCACGCCGAGGGGAAGCGGCTCGACCTGATCGCCGGCCATTTCGTTGCGGGCCAGCTCATCGCCCACCTGCGGTCCATTTCCGTGGACGAGGACGATATTCCACCCCGCCGCGGCGAGATCGACGATGGGAGCCAGACTGGCGCGCGTATGCCGGAACTGATTGGTGATGGTCGGCCGCTCATCAGGCGGGGCGACCGCGTTCCCGCCAAGCGCGATGACGATGGTTCCAGGGGCGGTCACGGCGGCGCAACCTAGCGGGGTCGCTGAGCCGGAGCAAGCTCGCTCATGAGGTCCCGCCACAACCGTCCAAACAACTCCAGATCGCCCGCCGCCAGCGCAGAATCGGCCCGTACAGCGAGTCTGCGCGCGCGGTCCCAGCGCGCGCCCAGCGTCGTATCGGTGACGATCCGTTCGCCACCGCGCAGAGCCGCCCGCGCCGTGAGTCGGCGTCCGCTGCGGCCTGCCAGCGTCACATAGACCTCGGCGATCCGCGGCGGGTGCGCCGGCCGTGTTGCCATGGGGTCGACCATCTGCGCCTGCAGCGTGAGGAGCGAGCCGCCCGCGGGCCACAGTCGCAGTTTGCCCGGGCGCCGCCGCGCCGAGCCGACGAGCTCGCCTGGAAGCCGCTCGGGATTATCGCCCGGTGGGCGCCAGAGGTGCTGTTCGGGGCCGCGCGCCGTGATGGCGGCGGCGTAGAGGCCGATAAACTGCCGCGGCGCGAGGGCGGCCGATTCAAGTCCGATCGCCGTCCAGAGCTCTCCGGTGGGCGCGCCGAGCTGAAATGGCTCGCTTGGCCGGGGCGCCCATCCAGGCCCCGACGGAGAGTCGGCGCTCGCCCGCAGCAGCGCGGCGGTGGCGAGACGGAAGGTCTCGGCGGGATATGGAAGTTGTGCGCGCAGGTCGCCGGGAATCCGTTCCTCGGGCTCGATGAGTGGCGCGAACCGCCGGGCCCAGGTGGCGGTCAGGGAATCGTACCCGGGGGCGAGCCAGAAATGCGTCTCGCCGGTGCCCGCGCGTACGGCGCCCAGGAGTCCGGCGCGCAGGTAGCGGATGTCGCGGTTGCGCCAAACGAGAGGCCGGGCGAGCGGGAAGGATCCGCGCGAGACATACCCCCAGCTCACCCACCACAACGCGCCATCGCGAATCGTGGGAGTGGCCGCGCCGAATCGCGCGAAGGGGGCAAGGCGTTGCAAACGCTCGGTGACGTCGCGGCGCCACACCAGCGCGCGCACTCCCCCCGCCGGTTCGGGGCGGAGCAGACTCCAGGCCTGGATCGTCCACGCGATGGCGAAGCGGCGCCATGCGCCGCTGATCGGGACGCCGGCGGATCCGATTGCGCGCGCGCTGTCACCGGAGGCCACGATCGGTCCCTGCGCGCCGGGTCCGACGAGGAGCAGCGCGTCTTTCGACGGCAACGCGGTGATCGCCAGACCGCTATCGGTCTCGACAGCGAGCCGTACCGGTCCGGGAGCGAGGTTCGTCGGCGCGACGAGCCAGGCCGCCGGTGCATCATCGCCGCGCGACGCGCGCAATGTCACTGCGTCCACGGACGCGTTCAGCGCGCGCGCCACGTGCTCGGCGTCCCACACCGGGAGCGTACGAATGGCGGCCTCTCCTGACGCAAAGGCGGGAGGCGCGCCGGTGTCGGCGTCCGTCAATCCGAACGCGATGCGCTCGAGCCCCGCCCGCCGCCCCGTCAACTCGGCGCTGTCTCCCGTCGATGATGCACGCACGACGCCGGGAATGATGAAATAGCCGGCGGTGACGGAGATGAACAACGCCGTCCAGCCCGCAAGAATCAACGTCGGCCGATCGCGCCACGCCCAGGCGAGCGAAATCACGGCGGTGACGATCGCGACCGCGATAACGACGGAGGATCCCGGGATCCGCGCGGTCAAGGCGGCCTGATCGACGGTGCCGTGCAATCCGCCGACGAGCTCAGCGGGATCGAGTAGCGCGCCCCAGGCGATGACCAGCGCCAGGGACGCCAGCAACACTCCTACGTGGGCGCGCGCATATGCACTCCCACGAATACGGCCGCGGCGCACGCGCAATGAGCCTATCACGCCGTACAACAGCGTGACGATGGCCGTCGCGCCGATAACGAGCACGAGTGCGCGGTCCTGCAGCGCCGCGAGCCACGGCAACGTGCTGACGTAGTACCCGATGTCCCGATGCAACGCGGGGTCGGCGACGCCAAAGTGCGGCGGCGCCCCGGCGAGTACGGCATGCCGCCACCAGTCGCCCGTGCCGAAGGAGAACAGCGTACCGAAGATCAGACCCAGCACGATCGTCATGCCGAGCAGGGTGCGTTGCGAGATGGCTTCGACGATCTCTAGGTCGCCAAGACGGCGCGGCATCTGCACGGAGCCGATCGCGCGGTACACCACCAGCAGATTACCGGTAATCCAGGTGACGGCCACGACGAGTACCAGGCCCCGCAACAGACGGGCAAGATCGCGCGCGGCGATGACCGCCTCACCCCCGGCGAAGGTGCGATCCCAGGCCCGCTCCGCCGTTTCCACCGCCAGCCAGCGGCCGCCGACGAGCGCGGCGACCAGGAGTGCGGCGCCGATGAGATACAGCGTGCGCCGGCCACTCCCGGGGCGCGTCACGCAGTGACGCCGTGCGCCGACAGCCAATCCTCCACCTCGGCGCGATAGGCGTCGAGCGCTGATGGACTGGTCGCCTCGAAGCGCATCACCAGTACGGGCTGCGTGTTCGAGGCGCGCAGCAACCCCCAACCGTGCGGGAACGTGACGCGCACACCATCGAGTGTCGACACGGCATACTTTGCCTTGAAGTCTTCCGCCGCCCGCTCCACGACCGCGAATTTCCGCTCGTCGGGGCAATCGACGCGCAGCTCGGGGGTCGCGAACGTCTTGGGCAGATCGGCCAGCAGGCGGGACAGCGGGCCGCCCTCCCGCGCGACGTACGCAAGCAGACGCGCCGCGGCAAAGAGGGCGTCGTCGAAGCCATACCAGTCGCCGCCAAAGAACATGTGGCCGCTCATTTCACCCGCGAGCGGCGCGCCCAGCTCTTTCATCTTCATCTTGATGTACGAATGCCCTGTCTTCCACATCACCGGCTCGAGGCCGGCGCGCTTCAGCATTTGCGGCAGCACCTCGGAGCACTTGACGTCGAAAATCACCGGCTTGCCCTTGCCCATGCGCGCGACGAGATCGCGCCCGAACAACACGAGCAGCTGATCGCCCAGCACGGGTTCGCCGGTTTCGTCCACCGCGCCGATCCGGTCGCCGTCGCCGTCGAACGCGATGCCCAACTCGGCTTTTTCTTTCTTGACCGCCACCTGGAGGTCGTGGAGGTTCTCGATGACCGTGGGATCGGGGTGATGGTGCGGAAAGGTGCCGTCCGATTCCGCGAACAACGGGACGACGTCGAGGCCCAGCTGTCGCAACGTTTCGATTGCGATGAGACTCGTGACACCGTTGCCGCAGTCAACGACCACCTTGAAACGGCGGGCGAGGGGCACATGGCGCTTCACGATCGCGTCGCGATACGCGCTCAGCAGGTCGCGGTGCGTGCTGTGCGTGCCGCCCGGCTTCGTCACGAGCTTGCCATCGTTAATGAGCTTGTAGAGCACCTGAATGTCGTCGCCGAACACGGCGTCGTGCGCGAGCACCATCTTGAAGCCGTTGAATTCGGGAGGATTGTGCGAGCCGGTGACCTGTATCCCCCCATCGACGGGGAGCGTCTTGGTGGCGAAGTAGAGCGCGGGCGTCGGCAGCTCGCCGACGTCCACGGCCGAGCCGCCCGCGGCGACGATCCCGTCGCGGAGCCCCTGCGCAAGCGCGCTCCCCGATGGGCGGTTGTCCCGTCCCACGGCGATGCGCGGCGCCTTGCCGTTGGAGAGCCGCTGCCACGCCATGGTGGTAAATGCCTGGCCCACGGCGTGGGCCGCGGCGGGGGTCAGCTGCTCTCCCACGATACCGCGGATGTCGTATTGGCGAAAAATTGTAGCGGGAAGCTTCACAGTCCGTCCGGTCTTTAGTGGCTCCCCGCCGAAATCGGACCCGGGGCCTGAATAACGGGGGGAGATGCAGTGCTTGTGGCCGCGGGTTGAACCGAATTACCGGCGGTACGGGAGAGATCGAACAGACGGTTGGGCCACACGCCGAAGATCAACAGCCCGGCGACGGCGACGGCCAGTGCGGTGCGTCCCCAACGGTCGAGGACGGCATCCACGTGGGCCGCTTCGATCGATTCCGGCTTCATGTACATGGCCATGATGACGGGAAGATAGTACCCCGCCGAAATGACACTGGTCAGCACGAGAATGACGGCGAGGGCGTTCTGCCCCACGCTGGTCGCGGCCATGAGGATGTACCACTTGCCGATGAATCCGGCCGTCCCCGGAAACCCCAGCAACGACAACATGCAGATGGCCAATGCGAACGCGAGCCAGGGGCGCCGTTGCGCGAGGCCGGCGAAGTCGTCGATCAGGACGTCGCTTTCGCCGTTGCGGCCCTTGGCGCCCAGGACGGCAAATGCCCCGACGGTCATCAGGGTATAGGCAACGACGTAGACCAGAAACGCGCTCGTCCCGGCGTTGCCGCCGGTTGCATGCGCGCCCGCGGTAACCGCAACGAGGAGGTAGCCCGCATGCGCCACCGACGAATACGCGAGCATCCGCTTGAGTGAGCGCTGCCCGAGCGCAAACAAGTTGCCGCCGATCATTGTGACGACGGCGAGCCACCAGAGGATGTCATGCCAGGCCGACACGCCGCCGAAGGCCTGGAGCACGACGCGGAACAGCGCGGTGAAGGCGGCCGCTTTCACGCCCGTGGCCATGAACGCGGTCACGGGGGTGGGCGCACCGTCGTACACGTCCGGGGCCCACATGTGGAACGGTACGGCGGCCACCTTGAACCCGAATCCGACAATCAACAGACCGAGACCGGCGAGCAGCATTGTCGAGGGACGTCCCATGAACCCGATCTGGGCGCCGATGAGGCCGATGTTCGTTGTCCCGGTGGCGCCGTAGATCAACGCGATGCCGTAGAGCAGGAATCCGGAGGCAAACGCCCCCAAGAGGAAATACTTGAGCGCCGCCTCCGCCGAGCGCGCACGGCGACGATCGAACCCTGCGAGCACATAGACCGCGACCGACATGAGCTCGAGGCCCAGGAAGATCACCATGAGATCGGCGCCCGCCGCCATCACCATCATGCCGACCGTGGCGAAGACCAGCAGCACGAAGTATTCGGGTGCGAGCAGCCGCTCGCGCTCCAGATAGGCAAACGAAATCAGCACCGTCAACGCCGCGGCACCCAGGACGATCCAGTCGACCACGAAGCGGAAATCGTCCACCGCGATCATCGTGGCGATTCCCGCCACGCCGGCGCGCCGCCACCACAGCCACCAGACCGCAACGGCGGTCGACACGAGCGCCAGCAGCGTCAACCATCCAGCGACGCGCAGATCGCGGGCGGTCTGGTGACGCCAGGCAACGAACAGCAGCAACACCAGCGCCCACCCTGTGAGCACAAGTTCGGGGAGCAGCGACAGCAGCATGTCGCCGTATACGGTGGGATCGAGGCTCATGGCTGCGTCGACCCGGGCCGGAGCTGCTCGATGAGCTGCCGCGCTGAAGGCTCCATGCGTCGGAGGAACGGCCGGGGATAAATCCCCACCCAGAGAATGCACGCCAGCAGCGGCACGAGGACGATCAGCTCCCGCGCGGTCAGGTCCGTGAGCTTTTCATTCTCGGCGGTCAGCGGATTGAAGATCACGCGCTGCAGCGCCGTCAAGAGATACGCGGCGGCAACGATTACGCCGGTCGTCGCGAGCGCCGTGGCGATCGGATAGGTGCGGAACGAGCCCACCAGGACCAGGAACTCGCCGACGAAGCCGTTGGTCCCCGGCAACGCGATGGAGGACAACGACACGATGGTGAGGATCGCGGCAAACAGCGGCACGACGCGGGCAATGCCTCCGTACGCGGCGATGAGGCGGCTATGACGGCGCTCGTAGATCATGCCGACGAGAAAGAAGAGCGCGCCGGTCGAGATGCCGTGATTGATCATCACGAGCAGCGCGCCCTGCACACTCTGCAGCGTCAGCGCCCAGATGCCGAGCATCACGAACCCCAGATGGGCCACGGACGAATACGCGATCAGCTTCTTGAAGTCGGGCTGCACCATGGCGACGAGGCCGCCGTAGATGATGCCGATCAGCGACAGCACGACGATGACGAGCTGCACGGTCGGATTGAGCGCGACGGTCGGGAAGAACGGCAGAGCAAACCGCAGAAATCCGTACGTGCCCATCTTCAGCAGGATGCCGGCCAGGATCACGGATCCCGCGGTAGGCGCCTCGACATGGGCGTCTGGCAGCCAGGTGTGCAGAGGAAACAACGGCACTTTGACGGCAAACGCCAGGAAGAATGCGCCGAACAACCACCACGCGCGGGTGCCCAGCAATGGCACCTGACTCAGGATGTGCGCGTATCCGAACGAATAGATGCCGGTCACCCTGCCCGCGTGCAGATAGAGCGCGATGATCGCGACCAGCATCAGCAGCGATCCCGCGAAGGTGTAGATGAAAAACTTGATCGCGGCATAGAGCCGGTTGTCGCCGCCCCACACGCCGATGACGAAGTACATCGGGATGAGCATCACTTCCCACATCACATAGAAGAGGAAGAGATCGAGCGAGACGAAGACGCCGATCATGCCGGTCGTCAGCACCAAGAGCAGCGCGTAGAAGCCGCCTTCGCGCTTGCTGATGTAGCTCCAGCTGCCGAGGATCGAGAGCGGCACCAGGAAAGTGGTCAGGAGCACCAGGAACAGCGAGATGCCGTCGACACCGACGGCGTAATGAATCCCCCACCCCGCAATCCAGGCGCGATCCACCACGAACTGCATGCCGCTCGTGGGTACGAAGGTCCACCACAGCGGCACCGAAATGGCAAACTCCACGAGGCTGGCGGCGAGCGCGACGGAGCGGGCGAGGCGGCCCGGCAGTAACAGCACGACCAGGGCCGCGACGAGCGGCCAGACGAGCAGCGCGGTGAGCACCCAGCGAGCGTACATCAGCTCATCGATCGCCAGAGGATCAGCAACACGCCGACGACGAAAGCCGCGACGTACATCCCCACCTGGCCCGTCTGCAGCCAGCGATTGGCCCACCCGAGCGCGCGCGAGCCCCGCGCGGCGCCGTTGACGGCACCACCGTCGATGGCCCGCTGGTCCACCCGCTTCCAGAGCACTTCGCGCGAGAGCCAGACCAGGGGCCGCACGATTAGCGCATCGTAGATCTCATCCACGTACCACTTATTGCGCAGCACGCGGGCAAAGCCGCGCTCGGCGGGCGCCTGTTTTGCGGGGACGAGCGCCTCGGGCTTGAGCAGCCGCCAGGCGCCCACGATGCCAATGAGCGCGATCGCCACGGCCACGCCGACGAGCATCCATTCCGTTCCGGCACCGAGCCGCGCCTCGGGCAGCACCGCGGCACCGGCCTGCTCGACCGGCTCGAGCCAGCGATGCAGCCACGCGCCGCCATGATAGAGCGCCGGGATATTGAGCACGCCCCCCGCGGCGGACAGCAGTCCCAGCACGACGAGCGGTCCGGTCATGATCCCGGGCGCTTCGCGCAGATGAGAGCGCTCGCGCTCGCCGGTCCTGTTGGGGCCGTGAAAAGTGTAAATCATCAGCCGCGTCATGTAGAAGGCCGTCAGCAACGCGGCGAGGAGGCCCATGGCCCAGAACACGAGCCAGATCGGGTGCGCTATCCCGCGGGCGAACGCCGCGGTGAGGATCTCGTCCTTGGAGAAGAACCCGGAGAACGGGGGAATACCCGAGATCGCCAGGGTCGCGATCCACATCAGCGTGGCCGTCCACGGCATGTGGCGCGCCAGGCCGCCCATGTTGCGCATGTCTTGCGCGTCCTCGTGCGAATGCGACGCATGATAGGCGCGGTGCATCGCGAAGATCACGCTGCCCGACCCTAAAAATAACAGCGCTTTAAAGAAGGCATGGGTGGCGAGATGAAAGACGCCGGCCGTAATCGCGCCCGTGCCGACGGCGACGAACATGTAGCCGAGCTGCGAAATCGTGGAGTACGCGAGGACGCGCTTGATGTCCCATTGTTGCAGCGCGATCGTGGCCGCGAACAGCGCCGTTAGCGCGCCGACGCCGGCGACCACGGCGCTGGAGACGGGGGCCAGGGCGAACAACAGATTGCAGCGCGCCACGAGGTACACGCCCGCGGTCACCATGGTGGCAGCGTGGATCAGCGCCGAGACCGGTGTGGGACCGGCCATTGCATCGGGGAGCCATGTGTAGAGGGGGATCTGCGCTGATTTGCCCGTACAGCCAAGAAACAGAAACAGCGTGATCGCGGTAACGGTCCCGCCCCCCGCGACGAGCGCCGTCGGCGCGTGCGTGAACACGGTGACGAAGTCGAGCGAGCCGGTGGACCAGAAAATGATGAACATCGCGACCATGAAGCCGAAGTCGCCGATGCGGTTCATGATGAAGGCCTTGCGGCCCGCGGTGGCGTTCGCCGCGTCGCTGAACCAGAACCCAATCAGCAGATAGCTACACAGCCCGACGCCTTCCCATCCCACGAACATCACCGGGAAGCTCGCACCAAGCACGAGCACCAACATGAAGAAGACGAACAAATTGAGATACGCGAAATAGCGCGCGTAGCCCGGGTCTTCTTTCATGTAGCCGATGCTGAAGAGATGGATCAGGGAGCCGACACCGGTCACGACGAGGATCATCACGGAAGACAACTGGTCGACCTGGAAGGCGAAGTCCACCTGCAGCGTGCCTACGGGAATCCACGACCAGTAGCGGAATACGATTGGCGCGTCGGCGTGTAGGCCGGCGAATGCCTGGACGACGGTGACCGACACCGCGAACGCGCCGAGCAGCACGCCCGCGCCAATGATGGACACCGCCGTTTTGGCGCTGGGCCGCGCGAACGCCAGCGCGCCATTCAGGACGAAGCCCAGCAGCGCCAGCGCCGGCGCGAGCCAGATCAGATCGACGGCGGTCGCGGTCATCCGTCTTTGAGCAGATTCATGTTCTGCAGGCTGACCGATTGCTTGTGCCGGTAGACGGCGAGAATGATGGCCAGTCCGACGGCGGCTTCAGCCGCGGCGACCGCCATCACGAAAAACACAAATACCTGTCCGCCGACGCCGAGGCCCTGCGCCAAGGCGACGAACGTGAGATTGACGGCGTTGAGCATCAGCTCGACGCACATGAAGATCACGATGACGTTGCGGCGAAACAGCACGCCCGCGACGCCCAGCGCAAACAGCACGGCGGAGATCGCGAGCGCGGGACTGAGGAGCATGCTAGAGCTTTCGCTTGGCGAGCACGACGGCGCCCACGATGGCCGCGAGCAGCAGGACGCTCGCGATTTCGAACGGAATCACGTAGGCGTCGAACAGCGGCCCCGCCACGGACCCGACGATCCCCTGCTGCTGCTGCATCGCCGCGATGCTGCCGGCCGGCAGCCGGATCGCGTCCGGCAGTGTCCCCTGACCGAGCACGCGAAGCTGGAACAGCAGCGCCCCCGCGAGGACGACGGCAATCAGCACGCCGATCGGTCCTTTCATGTCCCCCGGACCCGGGCGACCGAGGTTGAGCAGCATGATGACGAAAAGAAACAGCACCATAATGGCGCCGGCGTAGACGAGCACTTGCAGCACCGCCAGGAACTGCGCATCCAGCAGGACAAACAGCGCGGCGAGCGCAAACAGCGTGACCACGAGCCACAGCGCGCTCGCCACGGGATTCCTGCGCGTGATGCAGAGCAGCGCGCTGCCCATCGCAATCACGCCGAAAATCCAGAAAAACGTGAGGGTCACTACTCGCCCTTCGGGTCCGAAGGATCCCACAGGGTCGAGACCGGATGCGTCTGCGAGGTCAAGCGCTCGAGGTCGTACACGAAGCGGTCGCGCGAATATTCCGAGTTCTCATAATGCACGCCGACGTGAATCGCTTCCTCGGGACACACTTCCTGGCAGTAGCCGCAGAAGATGCAGCGGAACTCGTCGATCTCGTAGATGAGCGGGTAGCGATGGCCGTCTTCGTCCTCGCCCGGCACGAGCTTGATGCAGTTTGCCGGACAGATCTGCGGGCACAGCCCGCACGCCACGCACTTGGCGCGTCCCTGCTCGTCGGTGAGCATGCGATGCGTGCCACGCCAGCGCGACGACAACGTCCAGTCCTTGGAGGATTTCTCCTCCGGATACTGCATCGTGACTTTGGGGCGCAGGAGATGGCTGAATGTCAGCGCCATGCCCTTCAGCGTCGCGCGCAGGTAGGAGGTCTCCCGCGTCGGCCGTTTCATGACCTTCACGCCGATCGCCATCAGGCCGCCTCCTCTTGGACCGATCCCGACACGATCCGGCCGCGGTCCAGCCACCAGACCAGCGCCACCAGCAGCACGAGATTGATGCCGCTCAACACCCACGCCATGGAGCGACCGTACTCCCAGCCGAGCTGCACCCGCAGCACCCAGATCGCCACGGCGAGCACCGTCGTGTAGAGCAGCGCCAAGGGAAGCAGCACTTTCCACCCGAGCGCCATCAGCTGATCGTAGCGAAAGCGCGGCAGCGTCCAGCGCACCCAGATGTAGGTGAACAGGAAGAAGAAGGTCTTGAGACCAAACAATGCGAATGTCACCACTGTTTTTGTGATCGTTGGCTCACCAGTGGAATCCCAGGTCGTGAACGGGATATCCCACCCGCCGAAGAACAACGTCGCCATCAACGCCGACGCGGTCACCATGTTGGAATACTCGGCGATGTAGAACATCGAGAACTTCATGGCGCTGTATTCGGTGTGATAGCCGGCGATCAGCTCCGCTTCGGCTTCGGGAAGATCGAACGGCAACCGGTTCGTCTCGGCGAATGCGCTGATGAAGAAGATCAGAAACGCGACGCTCAGCGGTAGCACGAACCAGAGCCCGAGCTGCTGTTGCGCGACGACGTGGGACAGCGTGACGTTGCCGGCGAGGAGCAGTACGGCGATCGTGCTCATGCCGAGCGCGATCTCGTACGAGATCATCTGCGCCGAGGCGCGCAGGCCACCCAGCAACGCGTATTTGTTGTCCGACGCCCATCCCGCCAGCACGATGCCGTACACGCCGAGCGAGCTGATCGCGAGGATATAGAGGAAACCGACCGGCAGATCCGCGACGACCATCGGGACGAGGCCCCAGCGGGTCGGGAGCGGCGCGGCGAAGGGAATCACTCCGAACGTCAGCAATGCGGGCACAAAGGAGACGATCGGCGCGAGCGTGAACAACGCCTTGTCCGACATCGCGGGCGATGTCTCTTCCTTGAGGAAATTCTTCAAGCCGTCGGCGGCCGGTTGCAGCAGTCCCTGCGGACCGACGCGGTTGGGGCCGAGGCGATCCTGCATCCAGGCGCACACGCGACGCTCGAGCAGCGTCAGCATCGCCACGCCCACCATGAGCAGATTGAAGACGACGAAGACCTTGATGGCCGACGCGATGAGGAAAAAGCTCATTGCCGCGCCGCCTCTGCGAGCCCCATCGCGGCGATCAACTGACCGAGCACCCACGCGGCCGGCTGCGCCATGCCCGGCGCGGGCTTGGCCTGGAAGTAGCGCTGTTCGCGGCCGTCCCGGTTGACGAAGGTCCCTTCCTCCTCCGCAACGTTCGCGATCGGCAGCACGACTTCGGATTTGCGGCACGGCGCGTCGTTGCCGAGGACCGTGCCGAGATAGATCAGCGCCCCGTCAGTCTCGACGGCGCAATCAGGATCGTCGAGCACCAGCACGACGGCCGCCGTTTTCGCCGCTGCCAGCGCCTGTGCGTACTCGCGCGTGTACCCGAACTGTTCGGCGCCTCTCGCGTTGGGCGCGCGCTCGGCGCGCAGGGCGAGATTCGGGACGCCGGGCAGCGGCGCTTCCTCCCCCATGACGATCTGAAATGCGCCCGTCCAGCTGAAGCGGGACAGCAGACGCTTCGTCAGGCCCAGGGCTTCGGACGACGCGCCCGGGGAGACGATGGCGACAGCCTTCCCGGACGCGCCACGCAGAATGCCGACGACGCGGTCGAGCGCTTCATCCCAGTCCGTGGCCTTGAGCTCGCCGTCGCGACGGATCAACGGCGCTTCGATCCGGTCGCCGCGATTCATCCACTTGTAGTGCATGCGCCCGTGGTCGCAGATGAAGTATTGGTTCACGTCCAGATTCGGCCGCGGCCGGACGCGCACCACGACTTCGTCGCGGGTATCGAGCGAGATGTTGCAGCCCTGCGAGCACCCCGTACAAATGGACGCGGTCTTGTCGAGCTCCCAGACGCGCGCCTTGTGCAGGAAATCCTTGGACAGCAGCGAGCCGACCGGGCAGAGATCGACCACGTTGCCGGCCCACGGATGATCGAGCCGCGCCTCCGGATGGATGCCGATGTACGCGCGATCGCCGCGCTCGGAGACGTTGAGGACGGGCTCCTGCGCGAGAGTTTCCATGTAGCGCACGCAGCGCGTGCACAGAATGCAGCGGTTCGGCACATACAGCACGTCGGGACCGAAGTCCTCGACGGGATTGAACCGCTTCGCGAACTCCGCGTAGCGGGTCCTGGCTTGGCCTTCCTGAAAGACGAAGTCCTGCAGCTCGCACTCACCGGCCTGATCGCAGATGGGGCAGTCGAGGGGGTGGTTGATGAGCAGAAACTCCAGCACGCCCTGACGCGCGTCTTTTGCCTGCGGAGTCTGCGTCTTGACGACCATCCCCTCAGCGACGGCCGTCGCACATGCGATCTGGAGTTTGGGCGCCTTTTCTACCTCGACGAGGCACATGCGGCAGACGCCGGCGACTGGCAGGGCGGGATGGTAGCAATAGTGCGGGATGAGCACGCCCGCCTGCTTCGCGGCTTCAATCACGAGCGTGCCGGCGGGCACGCTCACCGGCGCGCCGTCGATCGTGAGATTCACCATGGCATCAGCCAACTGGTACGAGCGAGCGTGTGCCCGCCAGGTACGCTTCGAATTCGCCGCGGAATTTCTTGATCCCGCTGACGACCGGCGCCGCGCAGGAATCCGACAGCACGCAGATCGTCTTGCCGGTCATGTTTTCCGAGAGATCGAGGAGCAGATCGAGATCCTTGGGTTTCCCCTGCCCCGCGAGGATGCGTTCCATGATCTTCGTCGTCCAGGCGGTGCCTTCGCGGCACTGCGTGCATTGCGCGCACGATTCGTGGGCGTAGAAACGCGCCAGCCGCATGATCTGATAGACCAGGTCGGTGGAGTCGTCGAACACGATCACGCCGCCCGAGCCCAGCATGGAGCCCGCGGTGACGACGCCCTCGTAGTCGAGCAGGCAGGCTTCGGTCTCCTCACGCGTGAGGATCGGGACCGATGAGCCCCCGGGGATGCACGCCTTCAGCGTCCGGCCTTGCGGCGGCCCACCGCACATGTCGTACAGCAGATCCTTGAGCGGAAATCCGAGCGTGACTTCGTATTTGCCGGGGCGCTGCACATGGCCGCAGACCGAAAACAGCTTGGTCCCGGTGCTCTTGGGATTGGAGAGGCAGAGGCCTTTGTACCAGGCGGCGCCGCGCGTGATGATGTGCGGCACTGCGGCAAGCGTCTCGACGTTGTTGACCGTCGTCGGCAACCCGAACAGACCCGCGGCGGCGGGAAAGGGCGGCTTGATGCGGGGGTTGCCGCGCATCCCCTCGATCGAATTCATCAGCGCGGTCTCTTCGCCGCAAATGTAGGCGCCGGCGCCGCGGTGCAGATGAATCGTAATGCCGCCGAACACGCCCGCGGCGTTCGCCTCGTCGAGTGCGCGCTCCATGACCGTGAGGGGCTCGGTGAACTCGCCGCGGATGTAGATGTAGGCGACTTCGGCGCGGATCGCGTGCGCGGCGATCGCGGCGCCTTCGAGCAGCGCGTGCGGTGTCCACCGCATGATCTCGCGATCCTTGAACGTCCCCGGTTCGGACTCATCGGCGTTTACGCACAGGTAGTGGTGTTTCTTCTTTTCCTTCGGCATGAACGACCACTTCAGCCCGGTCGGGAATCCGGCGCCCCCGCGGCCGCGCAATCCCGACTCCTTCACGACGTCGGTGACGGCGGCCGGATCCATCTTCAGGGCCTGGGCCAGCGCTTCGTACCCGCCGCGTTTGGTCCACCCTTTGAAGGTCCGGGCGTTGGCGTCGCCAAAGTATTGCGACAGGACAACGGTCTCTTTGGGGTGCGGCTTGTGTGGATAGCCCATCACGAACTCCAATAGGCGATTGCGGATTGCGGATTGCGGAATGTACAGGCAAGCGTCGAAGCGCTACGACACGGTTCAACCAGGGCC
>JBHEMG010000055.1:0-3514 GCA_046262715.1 Gemmatimonadales bacterium | reverse complement strand
GTACCACCCTATCGTCGTGACCGACACGAAAAAAATATTCGGCTACGAGGCGCTCGCGCGAGGCACGATGCGCAGCATGCGCAGCCCGGAGGTGATGTTCGAGATCGCGGCGCAATCGGACTTGATCTGGGATCTCAGCCGGCTTTGCCGCGACCGCGCCATCGAGGGAATGGGGAAGCTTCTCAAGGACGGCGAGCTGCTGTTCATGAACGTCGATCCCGCGGATTTTGCCGATCCGTCCTTCGACGTCGACACACTCAGGGTGAAGGATCCGACCCGCGTGGTGATCGAGATCACCGAGCGCACCGCGATCAAGGACTACCCGAAGTTTCGGGGCCGCCTCAAGGAATTCCGGGACAAGGGCTACCGCTTCGCCGTCGACGACGCCGGCAGCGGCTATGCCGGACTCGGATCGATCGCCAACCTCGAGCCGGATTTCATCAAGCTCGATATGTCGCTCATCAACTGCATCGACCAGAATTTCATCAAGCAGAATCTGGTGGAGACGATGGTGCGGTTCGCCAACGAGCACGGCGCGATGGTGATTGCGGAAGGCGTCGAGCGCAAAGAGGAGTACGACATGGTGAAATCGCTCGGCGTGCACCTGGTGCAGGGATTTTTCGTGCACAAGCCGAGCACGAGCGCCGTCACCTATCGGCCGCCGATACTGCCACCCGTGCCGGTGCCCGAAGAAGCAAAGCCGTAATCAGCTCGAACGAGCGCTCTGCCGCGCCCCTTCCGTGCTCAACCATTTCCCGGGCGGCTGATCCGGCCAGATCGCGTGAAGCCGGCGAGCCGAGCCAATCGCCGAGCCGAATCGCGAGGTCGGCGGCGCCCCTGACCGACGCACCTCCACCGACTTGTAGGAGCTTCGCTGCTTCGCGGCTCCGTTCATGGCGCGGCCCGAAGAGAACCGGTGATCCGAACGCGGCAGGCTCCAACACCGAGTGGATGCCCGCCGAATGAAAGCCACCACCGACGTACGCGGCGTCCGCAAGCGCATAGAGGTCGCCGAGTATTCCGTAACGATTCACCAGCACGACGTCCGCGCCAATTGCGGTTGCGTCGTCGATGCGTGCCAACGAAAGAGAGGTCATCCGCGCCCAGCTTTCGATGGCGCGCAGATGCGAGTCGGTCGTCTCGTGTGGCGCGATGACGAGTCGCGCGTCGGGAATCTTGTCGCGGACCTTGAGCCATGCGGGGAGGAGGTGCTCATCGTCACCCGGCCAGGTCGAGCCCGCAACGAGGGTTGGTCGCGCCGAGCGCAAGCGCTCGACGGTCGCCAAGGGCGGGCGCTGTGCTCGCATCCAAACCTGATCGAAGCGGGTATCGCCCGTAACCTGAACGCGTTCGGCGCGAACGCCCTGCTCGCGAAGTCGCTCCGCGTCGCTCTCGTCGATCGCACCCGCAAGCGTGATGGCCCGGTATGCGTCGCCAAGGAGCGCGCGTGCAAAGGGACCCCGTCGTCCCGACGACTCCGGGAGGGTAGCGCTGATCACGCCCACCGGGACGCCGCTGTTTGCCGCGGTCTCGGTGAGCGCCGGCCAGATGTCGAGCTTGCTGAAGACGAGAGCACTGGGCCGCAGCGCCGAGATTAGCGCACCGGCGTGCGAGAAGGTGTCGAAGGGGAGAAATTCCGCCAAATCCACCTTCATGGATCGCGCGAACTGCTCGGCGCTCGGCGAGTAGAACGTGTAGGCGATCTGGACGTCCGGCCGGCGCGCGCGAAGGAGCTCGATGACCGGGAGCGCCTGTAAACCTTCTCCGACGGATGGGGCATGAAGCCATACCAGAGGCCTGGCGATGACGCGGCCGGTATGGCCCCAGCGCCGATAGCGGTCGATGAGGCCGCGGCGGCCGGCCAATCCCCGCGTGAGCTTCGACTGCCCGCTCGGGGTGACACGAACGAGCGCATCCGCGGCGACGCCGACGAGCGTGTAGGGAATTCGCAGCAGCGAATTCACGGAACGATCGCGCTAAGGGGTCGTGCCCTTGTTCTTCACCAGCGCCGAGTCGATGACGCGGCGCAACTCCTCGATCGGCTGGGCTCCTGGCAGGATCTTGTCGCCGATCATGAACGTGGGCGTCGCGCTGGCGCCTGCTCGTGACGCGCGATCCTGATCGGCGGCGATGAGGGGCTTCATCTTGCCGGATGAAACGCAGTCACGCCAGCCGCGCATTTCAACGCCGCTCGCCTTGGCGAGGGAATCGAAGACTGTGGCGGGAGACGGGAGCGATTCCCACTGCGTTTGAGTGGTGAACAAGGCGTCGTGCATCGGCCAGAATTTTCCCTGGGCGCCGGCGCACATCGCCGCCTCGGCGGCGGGCCAGGCGTGAACGTGGCTTTGCAGAGGGAAATTCACGTACGCCAGCCGCACCTTGCCCGTTCGGACGTACTGATCGAGGAAAGTGTTGTACGTCTGATCGTGCCACTGCTTGCAGTACGGGCACTGGAAGTCGCTGACTTCGATCACCCATACCCGAGCGGATGGGCTTCCCTGAATCCGGGCGAGATCGGCGCGCGTAATGTTGGAGTCGGTCGGTGCTGTGCGCGCCGCTACTGCGGCCGTTTCGGCACGAGTCACAGCGGTGCTTTCACCGCTTTGCCTCGACCCTCCGGCTGGGGCGCAAGCGAGTGACAGCGCGAGTGCGCCGAGGGTGGCAGCGCGGTTGACTTGGGCGGGAATCATCTGCTAAATAGACCTCCTGCCAAACCATGAAATCAAGGGAGAGTAGATACTTACCTCGGTTCTGATCGGGCTTCGATCGACGGCGAATTTTTCCGCCGCCCTGCGTGTGGCCTGGCTGTTCCTCCTGCCACAAGGTATCCAGATCCCGTCGCCCACCGGTTTGGTGAACGACTTCGCGCATGTTCTGCAGCCCGATGCGGTGCAGCGAATGGAGCGGATCGCCGAGGACGTTCGAACCAAGTCGAGGGGCGAGATGACGATCGTCACGCTCCCGGACATTGGAACGCGCGACGTACAGGAGATCGCCCTCCAGATCGGACGGCAGTGGAGGGTTGGGAAGATCGGCAATCCGGGCGATCCTACGCGCAACGCGGGTGCCGTCATCCTACTGGTACCGAAAGAGACCAGCAAGGACGGCCGCGGACATTGTTTTATCGCGACGGGTCGCGGCGCCGAGGGATTCATCACTGACGCCGACGCGGGCGACATCTGCCGGGAAGCGACTCCGGCCTTTGCGGCGCAAGACTATAGTTCCGGCCTCGAGCTCGTGACACTGCGCACGGCACAGCGCTTCGCGAACGAGTTCAGTTTCCAGCTCGACACTTCGTTCACGCCGCCGCCGCCGCAGTCCGAGCCTGGGGTGAGCTTTCCGAGTAGTGGTGGTGGCGGCATTCCCCCCTTTGTCTACCTGATTCTGTTCTTCGTGGTGCTGTCGTTGTTGAGCAATGCGCGGCGGGGGCGCAGAGGGTGCGGCGGATGCGGTGGTCCCGGATGTCTGCCGATCATCATTCCAACAGGTGGCTTCGGACGCGGCGGGTTCGGAG